>CAZQEN010000170.1:0-12333 GCA_964591605.1 uncultured Planctomycetales bacterium | reverse complement strand
GGGACGTTCACCCACGCACCAGCGCCGCGCGGGCTGAAGCCACGCGGCTCTTTGGCGGCTCTTGGGAATCAAACCGATGGAAGGCTTCCCATACAGGCATGGTGACCGGCCGCTGGAGGGGTACACGATCCAGCGGGCGGTGGGGCGCGGGGGCTTCGGCGAGGTCTACTACGCCGTCAGCGACGCCGGGCGCGAGGTCGCGCTCAAGGCGATCAGCGGCTACGAGCAGATCGAAGTGCGCGGCGTCAGCCAGTGCATGAACCTCAAGAGCCCGCACCTGGTGAGCATCTTCGACATCAAACAGAACCCGCAGGGCAAGTCGTTCGTGATCATGGAGTACGTGGGCGGGCCGAGTCTCAAGGAGCTGCTCGAACAGTCGCCGGCGGGTCTGGGCGCTCAGAAGACGGCGTTTTTCCTTCGGGAGATCGCCAAGGGGCTCTCGTTTCTGCACGAGCGCGGCATCGTGCATCGGGATCTCAAGCCTGGCAACATCTTTTACGAGGACGGGTACGTCAAGATCGGGGATTACGGCCTGAGCAAGGCGATCGGCGTGTCGCGTCACAGCGGTCAGACGATCACGGTTGGCACGGTTCACTACATGGCCCCCGAAGTGGGCATGGGCAAGTACGACCGCAGCATCGACATCTACGCCCTGGGCATCGTGCTCTACGAGATGCTGACCGGGCAGGTGCCGTTCTTCGGATCGAGCCACGGCGAGATCCTGATGAAGCACCTGATGTCGCAGCCAGATCTGACGGGGATCGAGGAGCCTTTTGCGACGGTGATCCGCAGGGCCCTGTCGAAGGACCCGGCGCAGCGCTACCAGTCGGCGCAGGAGATGGTGGAGGCGGTGTTCGGCGAAGAACACGTGCGCAACAGCGTGTCGTGCTTCTCGCCCGACAGCCTGACGATGGTGGCGGGGCGCGTCGCACAGAAAGCGGCGGTGGGCGTCGGGGTGGGAGGCGGAGGTGGCGCCGGATCCTCCGGGCCGGCGGAAGGCGGCTACGGCACGTACAAGCCGCCGGCGACGGGCGCCGGCAGCGACGTGTGGGGCAACGTGGCTCAGCGCGTCGAACATCTGGGTGAGGGACTCGAGGAGCGTGTGGACCGCTGGGGCGAGCGCCTGGGCGAGGCGATCTCGCGCCGGTGGAGCGGCGAATCGGCACCGGCGGAGTCGGCCATGCCGGCCGGGGACGCGTCCAATGACCCGCTCGACCGCAAGCAGCGGCGATTGCTGGGGTTCATGGCGGCGGTGATCGTCGGTGCGGGCACCGGACTGGTGGCGAATCTGCGCGACGGCTTCGGCTTCTTCGCGGTGCCCGTCATTTTTCTGGGGTGGGTGGGGCTGAGTGTGGCCCGTCGCCGGTTCGCCGGTCGGCTGCCGGCGGATACGGAGCTTCTGCGCCGCCTGGCATTCGGGGGCACCGCGGCGGCGTTCATCTGCATCATTCTGCCGGTGTACGCGCTGGCCGCGAACGACAAACGCATCGCAGACATCGCATTCGGGACGCTGGCCGCGGTGGGGGTGGGTTTGCTGCTGGTCGACTGGTGGGAGCGCATGTCCGCCGGCCGGGGGGAGCGGGTCGACCTGGGTGAAGCCATCGGGGCGGGGTTCGTGGGCTGGATCCTGTGCTTCCTGTTCGACGGCAGCGGACTGATGGCGGGCGGGATTCTCGCCGGCATCTCGCTGGCGGTTCAGGTGACCGCGCCGTGGGACCCGGTCGCGGCGAAGCAGCGGGCCGAGAAACCCAAGGGGCGCCGGTGGCGGAAGAGCCGGTCAGACCCGGCGGTCGATGCGGCTGTGCCGCCGACGCAGCGGCTGGAGGCGCCTCGTCCGGACGCGGGCGCCGCTGCAGCGCGGATGCACGCCGGAGCGCCGCCCAGCGGGCGGAGGAGTGCGGTTCCCCTCCGGCGTCTGCCCGGGTGGATCCGGGCGATCTTCATCGCCCTGTTCGCGATCATGCTCGGGACGGGCATCCTGTTGCTGGTGGCGGCGGGGATCGGGAACTTCCGGAGCGACGAGTTCGCGATCATGGTCAGCTTCGGGGTGGGACTGCTGCTCAATGCGCTGTTCTGTCTGTTTCGCGCGCTCAAGCAGACCTTCCGCAGTTACTGGAGCGGGCTGGTGCGGCCGTTCCTGATGCTGCTGTGTCTGCAGTCGGCGCTGACCTCCGCCCTGTTCATGGGTTCGGCGCCACGCCTGCGCGATGACGACATTCTCGTGGGTCTGGCGTTCATCATTTTCCCGACGATTCTGCTGGTCGTGCTGGCGTTCATCCCGGACCGCGCCGTCGCGGCGGCGCTGGGGCAGGTTCGGCCGGCCGTTCATGGGCCGTGGCGTTCGCCGTCGGGCATCTCGGAGAGGGATGCGTTCGTGGCGCTGATGCTGTCGTGCGGGGGATTCCTCGGCGTCGGCGGTCTACACCGCTTCTACGCGGGCCGATATGCGAGCGGGCTGCTGTGGCTGTGCACGTTCGGCCTGGGCACGTTTGGAACGATCTACGACCTGATCATGATCACTCTGGGCCTGTTCCGGGATCGCCATGGCCGGCCCCTGCGGATCTGGATGGGGGTGGAGCGGGTGCCGCCGGCGACGGGGGGCATGGTGGCGCTGCCGGAGTGGCCGATGCGCGGGGCGGGCGAGGGGCGAGGGGATGTCGGCGTGCGCCGGGATGCGGGGGATGCGGCTGGATTCGACGCGGGGGAAGGCGGTGCGGGGGTCCAGGGGCCGCAAGCCCGCGGGATGGGTCACGGCCTGGAAGGCCGTGCCACCGGGGAGGCGCTGGACGGGGGGCGTGAGGGGTTGTTCCTGGACAGTCGGCGACGCAACACGGGGCCGGTGTTCGCGCCGGGGCTGACGAACCGCTGGCTGGCCGCACCGGGGTCGGTGCTGTTGTTTGTGGCGCTGGCCCTCGGCGTGCTGATCGCCGTTGATCTGCCCTCCCTGGTGGCGGCCGGTTTCCCGGATGCGTCGCTCAACCGCGAGCTGACACAGGCGTTCGGCTATTCCCAGTGGCCGGGGCTGGTCGGGCGCATCGGGCGGTTCCTGGCGCTGTTCATCGGCCTGGCCGGCACGCTGATCGTGCTCATCGCCCGTCGCCGGAGCGGCGCCGCGCACACCGGGCGGGCATTGCTGGGTGCGATCGGGCTGCTGATCACCGTGAGCACGCTGGCCGTGGCCTTCGACGATATCGACTGGGTCACGGTGGTGGCTCTTTTGGACGCGGGCAAGGCGGGAATTGGCCTGGAGAAGCTCCTCGAACAGATCCATTCGCAACCGGGGATCATGTCCGGCCTGCTCTTTCTGGTTTCGAGCATCGTGCTGGCCTGGCCGGAGCGCCGCGAGAGGCTGGATGTCGCTGCTCAGGAGGCGGTGTCATGACTCCGAGTTGGTTCGGCCTGCTGGTGATCGTCATCTTCCTGCTGGTGCTGTGGCAACTGGGGAAGCGGGGCGGGACCCGGGTTGCAGCTCTCGCGGCATGCGCGGTGATACTGGTGGTACTGGGGCTGTTTGTGGTCAAGGTGCGCGTGGCGGAGCGGACAGGCGTGGTCAGCGGGCCCCTCGCCGCTTATGACCACCCCGCACCGCGGGCCGTCTCGCAGGTGAGCCCCGAGGTGGTTGCGCCGCGGATGCGTTACCTGGATCGTTCGAGCACGGACGGGCTCGAGCCGGACGTGTTTGCGAGCCTGCGTTCGGCGGCAATCGCCTCTGGCCGGGCGCTGCTCGCCGAGCTGCGCGACGTCGTTCCCGACGGCGTCGAGCTCCAGGAGGTGCGCGTCGTCAGTCGGCTGCCAGACCTGGACCGGGCGGAGCTGATCGAGGCGATTCGGACGTGCGTGCCCCGCGCTCGTGTGACGTTCCTGAAAGACGCGGAAGCGGAGGCTCCGCCGGCCGAGCCGGCGGTCGTCACGCTGGCCGTGAAACAGGCGGAGGAGCTGATCGCGAGCGAAGACGCAGGCCGCTCCCCCGCCTGGGGTGAAGGCGCCCAGACGGTGGATGTCACGCTGTCGGGCGCGGCGGCGACGCGGACGCGCGTGGCGACGGTCGTGTCGAAGCCGTGGGTGGAAAACGCGGCGGCCGGCGGCGGGCACGCGCCGGACGAGCCGCTGATGGTGGCCGACCCGGGCACACTGGCCGCCACGCGCGAGGCGGCGCTGTCGGCGGCCATGCGGCGGGCGGCGGAGATGCTCCAGCCGCTCGTGGCCGCACGCGCGGCACGGCGGCCGGATTTCAGCCCCCAACTGGCCAGCGCGGAGCGCGGGCGCGACCTGCTGCAGGCCGAGATCGCGCACGGGGCGGTCAGTGATTCGTTTGTCCAGCGTTTCCAGCGGCCCTCGGGCGACGTCTATCGGGCTTTTGTGCTGCTCGATGTGTCCGAGCCGCAGATGGCGCGGCTCACCAGCGCCTACACGGGCACGTTCAGCGCCGAACGGACGCGGATCCGGCAGGGTCTGCTGTCGGGGGCGGGGCTGGTGCTGGTGATCCTGCTGGTGTATGTGTTCCTGAACGCGGCAACGAAGGGGTATTACGTATGGTCGCTGCGGATTGCGTGCAGCGTGTTGCTGGCGGCAGGGGTGGCCGCGGTGGTGATGCTGGCGTAGGGGTATGGCTGCGCGGAGTCGTCGTGACCGAGCCCGAAGCGCGAGCGAGGCTATGCCTGCAGTCCGCGTGGCAACCACGTGAACCCCTCGCTTGCGCTTCGGGCTCCATTGAGTGAACGTGGTTGAGCGAACACCTCGCACAGGCGGATCGGTACCTGCTGGAACAGATCCGGCAGGGCAGCTCAACCGGCTGGGCGCAGCTCGTGGAGCGCTACGAGGGCCGGCTGGCGGCCTTTGCGCGCCGCAAGATCGGGGCCGGCGGCGATGCCGAGGACATGGTGCAGGACACGTTCGTGAGCTTCCTCAAGGGTCTGCCGCAGTTTCGCGAGGAGGCCTCGCTGGAGACGTACCTGTTCCTGATCCTGCGGCGCAAGATCGCGGGGTGGGTGCGCGGGCGGCGGAGCGTGTGCTCGCTGCAGGAGACGCTGGGCCGGAGCGACGACGAGGCGGGCTGGTCGGCGGTGGAGCCCGCCAGCCCGGAGCCGACGGCGAGCTGGTACGTGCGGCGCGACGAAGAGCACGAGGCCCAGCGGCGGGCGCTGACGGCCGCCCTGCGCGAGGTGCTCGATGAGTCCAAACTGGGGCAGCGGTTCTGCGAGCTGCAGATCATCGAGATGATCTTCTACGGGCAACTGCGCAACAGCGACGCGGCCCGGCTGGCGGGGGTGCGCGACAACTATGTGGCGGTCACCAAGCACCGCCTGCTCGAACGGCTGCAGGGTGCGGTCGCATCGCATCTGCGGCGGGCCGGTTCGATCCCCTCCGCGTCGGCCGCGTTCGACCTGCCGGACACCCTGCTCACGCAGATCTGGCAGGAGGAGCGGCTGAGCTGTCCGAAGCGCAGCACGATCGGCGCGTATGTGCTGGGCACGCTCGAAGCGGAGTGGAACGCGTACGTCGCGTTTCATCTCGAGAAGATCGGCTGCCAGTTCTGCCACGCGAACCTCGATGACATGCGGTCGAGCATCCAGCACGCGCCGTCGACTCAGATGCGCGACCGGATCCTGCAGTCGACGGTGGGCTTCTTCGGGGACAGCGCGGGTCGGTGATCTGCATGCAGGCCGTGGACGGGGACGCGCGATCGTGGAGCGTCGGGGGCGGAACTGGCGCCCGGATGGCAGTACCTTGAGATCGCGAGCAAGGCCCCTCATTGACGTTCGGGGGCCCGATCCTGTTCGCCGTGCATCCACCCGCGGCAGCAGCTCAGCATCCGGGGACCATTCACTCACGGGATCGCTCGCTCTTCTGATAGGTTGCCTTTGACAGCCAGTCGGGATTGACCGTCACGCCCCAGCCGGGGCCGTCGGGGATGTTGACCCTCCCGTCGCGGGCGACGAGCCGCGGGCGGTAGAGCGCCTCGTTCTCGTTGGCGCCGGGCTGTTCGATCGAGAACTCGATGAATGGCCCGGCGTTGGGGATGCACGCCATGAGGTGGAGGGCGAAAACAGTCACGAGCGAATGATGTGACGAGTGCGGGACGACGGCCTTGCCGGCCCGGGCGGCCATGCGGGCGACGCGGAGGGCCCGGGTGAAGCCGCCGACGTAGCACAGATCGGGCTGGACGATATCGACCGCGTTCATGCCGATCATGCGGCGCCACTGGGCCATGTCGTTGTCCTGCTCCCCGCCGGCGACGAACATGTCGAGCCGGGCCGCGACCTGGGCCGTCCACTCGAGCTCCCAGTAGGGGCATGGCTCCTCGAAGAAGTAATAGCGATGATCCTGCATGAGCCGCCCGACCTCGAGGGCTTTGGGCGGGGTGTAGCAACTGTTGCCGTCGGCCATGAGGCGGATGTCGTCGCCGACGGCCTTGCGGACGGTGGGGATGAGTTTTTCCGTGCGTCCGGGCGCGGCGTCGCGGTCGTGGCCGGTGGCCACACCCGCGCGGACCTTGAACGCTCGATAGCCGTGTGAATCGCGCAGCCGGGCCAGGCGGGCGGCCTCATCCTCCGGCGAAATGTCGCGGCGCATGCTCGATCCGTAGGCGGGGAATGGCTCGGCCTTCCCGCCGAGCAGGGCGCACACGGGCCGGCCCCTGATCTGGCCGTAGAGGTCCCAGATGGCCGTGTCGACGCCGGCCAGCGCGCGGCACACGAACGACCAGGGGTACTTCATGTTGGCATCGATGACGCGGTCGTTGATGGCGTCGATGTCGGCCGGGTCCGCACCGAGCACGTGGCGGGCGACCTGCCGGTGCAGGACGCGGGCCGTCGTCTGGGCCTCCGAAGGGGAAAGCTGACCCGTGCCCTGGCGGCCATCCCGGGTGGTGACGCGCACGAAGCCGTACTGCTGATTCGCCCAGGATTCGACCTTCTCGATGGTCAGACCGCGCTCGATGATGCGGAATTCGGCGTAGTCGTCGGTGCGGCCGAGGTAGGGGTAGGGGCGGGTGTCCTGCGCCGCACCGCGCCTTGCCGACGCGCCGCAGCAGGCGGTCGACGCGGCCCACCTGAGAAAATCCCGTCGAATCATGGGCTACCTCTTGATCGATGGCGCGCCATCAATCGAGACAGAGCGAATCGGAAGGAAGGCCCGCACCGCTCATGCAGCCGAGGAACCGCGCGACGTCCTGTTCGTCCACATCATTGTCGGCGTCGAGCCGGGCCCGCTGACAGGCGGGCGCGGGCTGCGGGAATCCGGTGCCGGTCAGACAAAGCTGCAGCGCGGCGAAGTCAGTCTGATCCACGTCGCCGTCGTTGTCAAAGTCGCCCGGCGGCGCGGTCACGGTGAGGGTCACGCCGACGACGATCGGCGCGAGAGGCGCGGGGGGCACGAGCTGGATCGACGCAGCATGCACGCCCGGGGCGAGCGAGTCGGCGGCGTACTGGACCAGGACATCGGTGCCGCTGCAGGCGGCCTGCGGGCCGGCGGGCGTCGCGGAGAGCCACGCGGCCGAGGCGTTCGCGGTGAAGCTGAGGGTGCCGGATGCGCTGCGCACGACCAGCGTGTCGGGGGCGAGCGGCTGGCGGAACGCAACGGTTCTGGTCAGGCCGGCGGGCTGCACGGAGAACGGGGCCGGTCCGAGGGCCGCGCCCCAGGTGTTGTAGAGCGAGCGATACGGCTCGAAATCGGCGTTGTGGAAGATCTTGTCGATACCGAACCAGGAGTCTCCATCGCCGTTGTCGTAGTTCGTCGCCATGAGACCCCAGTGCAGGTAGCCGTCCGCGCCGCGATTGAGCCACTTCTGGATGTCAGCGTTGGTCAGGGCCGTCCGGTTTCCCGTCCCGCCGAAGCCGGCCTCGTCGATGACGTACGGCTTGCCGAGGGCGTTGGCGAGGGCGGAATCGTCGTCGGCGTCGCTGCCGTCGTAGTTGTGGGTGGACACGAAGCTGACGCCGGCGTGGATCTGCTGGGCCTGGGCAAAAGTGAGGCCGGCGTTGCGGTAGCCGATGAGGCCGATGCTGATCATGTGATTCGGATCGGCGGCCCGCAGTTGCGGCACCATGTTCTGGACGAAGGCGAGGAAGGTGGACGGGCTGGAGATGTCGCGGATCTCGTTGCCGAGCTGCCAGGCGAAGACGGCGGGGTGGTTCTTGAATCGATCGGCCAGGTACAGGGCCTGCGGCAGGTAGTTGAGGGCGTAGCCGTTCTGAAACCATTGATGGTTGAGCAGGGTGAGGCCGCAGCAGCCCGGCACGTCGTAGTAGGCGGTGTCGCCCTGGGGGTGCAGTTGGGTGCCCCTGTAGAAGTCGGTGAAGGCGACAATCGCGAAGATGCCGCGGGCCTGGCAGGAGTCGAGAATGAACTGCAGCCGATCACCCGTGGTGGTGCGGTTGATGCCGTTATAGGCGCAGATCACCCGCACGACGCGGGCGTTGGCGGAGGTGCAGTAGTTCAGGTTCGCCGCCACGTCCGACAGGGCGGAGTACGGCAGCACATCGTTGCGGCCGTAGTGGCACATTCCCCGCGCGTTGAAGCCGACGAATCGGAAGGTGCTGCCGCAGAGTTGGAAGTCGCTCCCGGCGGGGGCGACGAATTCCGCGGCCGGGGTGGGCGCGGACGCCAGCAGGAGCACCAGCGCCGCGTACGGAATGCGCGCAAGGTTCATCGGGCGCACCTGCTGGATCCATCGCTCCGCCACAGGCGCATTATAACACGGAGTCTCCGCGGCCTTCCCGCTGCCTCCGCGGGTGATGAACGGGTCTACGGATTGCGGCATGACACGGGTGGCAGGTGGGCGGGGCCGCTCATGCACTGGACGAACAGGGCAAAATCGTCGCCATCGACGTCGGGATCGCCGTCGAGCTGGGCGTCCTGGCAGCCGGTGTCGGCCGGCGGCGCTCCCAGACACCGCTGGAAGTGAGCGAAATCCTCCTGGTCGACGTCCTGATCGTCATCGTAGTCGCAGGGTGTGGCCACGGTGAGGACGGCCGTCGCGGAGGACGCGGCGCACCAGAAGTCGGAGGCGACGAGCTGATATGAACCGGCTTCGTTCCAGCCGAACTGGGTGATGGTGAGGGTGGGCGTGAGGGTTCCGGCGTATTTGGGCGAGTCGGCGAGCTCGGTAGTCCCCCGCTTCCACTGGTATCGGATGGGCCCTTCGCCGCGGGCCGATGCCGAGAGGACGACCGACCGGCCCTTGTAGACGAGCTGCGAGGCCGGGTGCTGATCGAACAGCGGGGCAGGGAGCGGGCAGTCGGGCAGGACGAGCACGATGTAGCCGGCGGGGGCATCGCCGCCCTCGGCGTGATTTCCGGGGAGGGTGACGGTCTGGGCCCCGGTGAAGGCGCGTGTGCGAAGGTTGAACACGACGGTCTGTTCGGTCGTCCCGCGCTCGCGGATGGAGACGGTCTGGCCGGCGGGGGTCCAGGTGCTCAGCCACGCGGGAATGGTCGTGGCCCGGGCGTCGTAGGCGACGGCGACGGTGGCGCTGCTGGCCAGCGACAGAGTGAGGAAGCTGGGGGTGGTATCGGTGCGGTCGGCGGCGGCGGTGCGCACGAGGACGGCGCACCCGTAGCCGGCGGGCAGCGCGGTGATGGTATCGGCGCGGTCGGTGCGCAGCGGCCGGCCGGGCAGGGCCCGCGTGAGCGTTGCGCCGTCGGGCGAAGCGCCGCCGCAGGCCACCAACTTGACCCCGCAGAGCGGATCCTGGCGGGGATCGGTCCCGCTCAGGAACTCTTCGACGTTGGTGTAGCCGTCGCCGTCCGCATCGAGCGGGCCGTCGGCAGGGCTTGCGGGGTTCAACGCGTACAGCGTCTCCCAGGCGTCGGGCATGCCGTCGTGGTCGGTGTCGGCGGGCGGTGTTCCCGGATCGAGGGCGGGCCAGCCGCCCACCTGCGTAGGGCTGTCGATGAGCTGGCCCGACTGGGCGATGACCTCGCTCACGATGCGCTGGTCGGCCGCGTCGCGGGCCGGGCGCAGCGCGCCGGCTCCCAGCAGAACGCGGGTGTATGCCTGGGTCGCGGTGTCGGTGATCACGGGGAGGGCGTCGAAGCGCGTGGCCGCGACGTAAGAGCGATCGGCCGGGTCGACGACGTTGATGTTCGGGAGCGTTTCGTCGCTGCGATGTGGGCCGAGATTGCCGTCGACGTACGCCGTGCAGACGTTCCCGCCCATCTCCCACATCGCCAGCTCGTACGCCCCTCCGCTGGCCGGTCCCGAGCGGACGAAGTTGCCCACGTAATTGAACGGCGGCATGTTGACGTAGTCGGAGCTGAGCAGGCCGGCGAACTCGCCATAGTCGTAGATGACGTTGTTGACGAAATCGACGACACCGGTGGTCTTGATGCGCGGATTCCGATCCTTGTTGTGGGCCAGGAGGTTGTGATGCAGGCTGATGCGACCGGCGCCCTCGCTGCCGATCAGCAGGCCCATGCTGTGGGTGCCCTCGGAATGGCCGGCATTGCGGAGCGCCTCCGAGGTGATACACCACTGGGCGGTCCAGTCGTGGGAATCGAGCCAGGAGGAGACGTTCTCGTCCACGGCCCAACTGAACGAGCAGTGGTCGATCATCAGGTTGTAGACCGGGCCGTAGATCTGGAGGCAATCGCCCTCGTTGCCCGTGGTGCCGGGGGCGACGGGCTGGCCGGGACGGACCCGCAGGTGCTGCAGCACCACGTCGTGCGTGCGGATGTCGAGGGTGCCGCTGGGGTCCTCGTACCGATTGAAGCCGGGTGCATTCTTGAGGGCGATGCCTCCCCCCGGGGCGGTCTGGCCGGCGATGGTGATGTAGGGGTGGGTGATGAGCAGGGTGGACTGCAGCTCGATGGTTCCGCCGGTGCGGAAAACGACGATGCGCGGGCCGCTCGCCTCGATGGCCGCCCGGAGGCTTCCGGGGCCGCTGTCGTTCAGGTTGGTGACCTCACAGATGACGCCGCCCCGTCCGCCGACGGTCCGGGCCCCGAATCCCTCGGCGCCGGGGAACGTGGGAAACCACACGTCGGCCCGGAGCTGTGGCGTCAGGAAAATCAGTAGCACTGAAAAAAACAGGCGGGTGCGAGCCGGGTTGAGACACCGGGGCGTGTGCAGGGCGACCCACATGGCGTCAGGTGAGGCGGTTTTCGCGAGAATCAGGGCCAACATTGTGGTGCAGCCGTCTCGGCTGCACGTGCAGGCGGGACGCCTGCACCACAAACGGCGACATCCGAGACGGCCGCACCACAAACGGCGGCCGCTGCCCTGAAGTATGGCCAGACCCATCGGGTAGCCTCAAAAACCAAGGAAAACGCATTCTCCGCAAAGACGGATTATACTTGACGATGGTTTTTGGTCCAGTATATTATCTATTGTTACGATGTTTTATCGGTAAATTGGGTGTCACCCAGAGGCGGGAGTTATGGCCGACCAAGAGGCGGCTGCTCGCAGGCGGATGGTGTCGCGTCACCAGGTTCGCGACAGCCTTCAGCGGATGATTCTGGCGGGAGAGCGTCCGCCCGGCACGAAGCTGGTCCAGCAGCAGTTGGCCAAGAGGTTCGGAGTGGCGCAGGGCGTGGTGCGTGAGGCCCTGCTCGAGCTCCAGGCGTTCGGGCTGGTGGAGACCATCGACAACCGCGGCATTTTCGTCAGCGAGATGAGCGTCAAGAAGCTGCTCGACTCGTTCGACGTTCGCGAGATCCACGAGGGCCTGGCCGCGCGGTTGTGCTGCGAGCGGGTGAACCGCAAGGAGCTGCGCGAGCTGGCCGAGCTGGCTCACCAGATGCACGCGCTGGCCCGGCACGGCAAACTCATGGAGATGGCCACCCTGGACCGGGAGTTCCACCGGCGGCTGATCAACGCCTCGGAAAACAGCATGCTGATCCGGCTGGCGGACAACTATCGGCTGCTGGGCAAGGTCATTCAGATGAGCCGCGATCCGGACGAGGTGCGGGCCGAGCATCTGGCGATCCTCAAGGCGATCGAGGAGGGCCGTGCGGATGACGCCGAGAGCCTGATGCGCAGCCATATACGCACGGCCAAGCACGGCCTCGAGCGCCAGATTGCGGATGGGACGTTCGTTCCTCATTGGCTGTCGGGCAATCCGATCGAAACCGAACTCAGCGGCGGCTGAGTCTCGTGCATGATGACTCCGGTAGGCAGCGTGACGGAAATCCAGGGTTTCGCAGAGGCGGCGCGGATCCGCGGGTCTGTCCGAAGCGCGGTGGTCCGCGTCCCCCAGGAGGAAGAGGAATGAGCATCCGACATCCACTGATGCTGGGGTTGCTGGCGGTCGGCCTGTGTTGGCGGGGTGCTCCGGCCGCACCGTTCACGCCCGGCAACATCGTGATCAGCCAGATCGGCGATGCCGATCATCCC
>CAZQEN010000169.1:0-15594 GCA_964591605.1 uncultured Planctomycetales bacterium | reverse complement strand
GAGGAGGCGCGGGGTCTGTGTGGGGCCTGGTTTCCAGGGACTCAAAGTCCCTGGCAACCATGGTGCGCCCTGCCGGGCGAGGATCGGAGCTCCTCTTCACCCATATCCCGGAAGAATGGCCAGACCCACGCGCTTGTGGTCTTGACGACCGAGGTTGGCCAGCCGATGGAGTGGTTGGCGTCGTGGCCGTAGGCAATCGCAAAGAGCGCGGCGGCGTGGGATGATGGCGCCGGCGCGAGTGGGTCAGCGGTTTTTGCCGCGCTTTGGGGGCGGCTTGGGGGCTGGGGACTCCTCGATGACCTGCAGGCGTTTGCGGACGGTGGGCTGCTGCGGGTCGCGGTCGGCGGAGCAGGTGAAGCTGGCCACGCTGACGCCCACGTAGCGTTCGTCGCCGTCGTGGTTGGCGGGGAAGCCGTCGGGGTCGTACTGGCCGATGACAAGGTAGGTTCCGGCGGGCAGGCCGAAGCGGACGGAGCCGTCGGCGGCGGTGGTGCCGCTGGCGACCGGCGGGCAGCTCTTGTAGATGTCGGCATAGTGGCGCGACGAGAAGCCGAAGCTGCGGGCACAGGAGCCTTCGAAGCGATCGAACACGCGGACCTCCATGCCGGCCACGGGCACGGTCTGGACGCTGCCATTGCGGCCGCGGGTGACGATGAGTCTCTCCGCCTGGATGAGCAGAGCGGCGCAATCGGCGTCGCATGCGTCGCCGATGCCGTCGCGGTCACGATCCCTCTGGGAGGGGTTGTGATGATCGGGGCAGTTGTCGCGGCAGTTGGCGACGCCGTCTGAGTCGTTATCGGTGTCGGGGGTGCCGCAGCCGCACTGGCCGGGGGCCTTCTTGCCGGGGTCGGTGGGGCAACGGTCCTTGCGGTCGGGGATTCCGTCGCCGTCGGTGTCGGTGTTGCGGCCGGCCTGTCCGCCGCAGCCGGTGTCTCCGGGCTCGGTCTTATTCGGGTCGGTCGGGCAGCCATCGATGCAGTCGGGCGTGCCGTCCTGATCGGTGTCGGTCTCCGGGAGGCCGCAGCCGCAGGCGCCGGGCGCGGTCTTGGCGGGGTCGGCCGGGCAGAGATCGACGCAATCGGGTGCGGCGTCCTGGTCGCTGTCCACGTCGGGGACACCACAACCACAGGCGCCGAGCTCCCGCTTGGCGGGGTCGTTCGGACAGGCATCCTGGCAATCGGCGGCGCCGTCCGCGTCGGTATCCTTGTCGACGACGCCGCAGCCGCACACGCCGGGCCCGATCTTGAGGGGGTCATTCGGGCAGGCGTCGTGGCAATCGAGCGCGCCGTCGGCGTCGCTGTCGGCGTCGGAGGCTCCGCAGCCGCAGGTGCCGGGCGCGGTTTTGGCCGGATCGGCCGGGCACGCGTCGAGGCAGTCGACGACGAGGTCGCCGTCGGTATCGGTGTCGGCGATGCTGCATCCGCAGATGCCCGGCAGGGTCTTGTGCGGGGCGTCCGGGCACTGATCCTGGCAATTGGGGGTGCCGTCGCCGTCGGAGTCCGTGTCGGGGGTACCACAGCCGCAGACACCCGGCAAGGTCTTGGCCGGATCGTCGGGGCATTGATCGTGGCAGTCAGCGGTGCCGTCGGCGTCACGGTCGGTGTCAGCGAGGCCGCAGCCGCACGCGCCGGGCGAGCTCTTGTGGGAGTCGTCGGGGCACTGATCGTGACAGTCGGCGGTGCCGTCGCTGTCGCGGTCGGTATCAGCCACGCCGCAGCCGCAGATGCCGGGCTGCACCTTGGCGGCGTCGGCCGGGCAGTCGTCGACGCAGTCTGAGTGACCATCGCCGTCGGTATCCACGTCGCTGATTCCACAGCCGCACACGCCCGGCGCCGTCTTCTGCGGGTCGCTCGGGCAGCCATCGTTGCACTCGGCGGTGCCGTCGCCGTCGGAATCGAGGTCGGGGTTGCCGCAACCGCACTGGCCGGGAGCGGTCTTGCCGGGATCGTTGTCGCACAGATCGCTGCAGTCGCCGACGCCGTCGCCGTCGCTATCGGTATCCTGGACGGTGACTACGGCGTCGCAGGAACCCTCGTTTCCGGCAGCATCCCGGACGGTGAGGGTGACGGTGCGCTGGCCAATGTCGATGCAATCGAACGCGGTCCTGGAGAGGGATCGCTGAACGAAGCCGCAGTTTTCGATCACGTTCTGCATGACCTGGGCGGGGGCGAGGGTCGCCTGGCCGCTGGAGTCGAGGGTGATGGTCGCGTCGCGGCAGGTCACGGCAGGCGCGGTGGTGTCATTCACCGTGAAGGTGGTCGAGCAGGACGCGAGGTTACCGGCCGCATCGGAGATGGTCAGGGTCACTCTCGTGGCGCCCGAGCCGACGGGTGTTCCCGCGGGCGGATCCTGCGAGCGTGTCAGCCCGTTGAGCGGGGAGCACGCATCCGCAACGTCCACGCCGGAGACCAAATCGGGCACGACGGCGCTGCAGTCGCTGCCGGCGGAGACGGTCTGGGGCGCCGCGCAGGCGGTGATCACCGGCGGCTGATTATCGACCACGGTGACCGTCTGGTCGCAGGAGGTGGAGAGGCCGTTCACGTCGGTGGCGACCCAGGTGACGGTGGTGGTGCCGACGGGATAGGGATCGGTCAGGGGCGCGCCGTCCGCGCGGGTGGCGGTGACGGTTCCGCCTGTGCCGGATTCGCCGTCGAGGGTGCCGCAGTTGTCATTGGCAACCGGCGTACCCAGGTTGACGGTGGCTCCACACCATGCGGCGCTGCTGCCCGTCTGCACATCGGGCGGGCAGATGATCGTCGGCGGGACGAAGTCGATCGACAGCGCCGCATGGCTCGAGGTCGCAGTCCCGCAGGCGTTTGTGACGACACAGTTGTAGGCGGCGTCGGCGTCGTCTGAGATCACCGGGTTGATCGTCAGCGTGGCCGTGTTCGCCCCCGAAATGGAACCTCCGTTGACGAGGTTGGTGGTGCCCCGGCGCCACTGGTAGCTGGGCGGCTGCACACTGGCCACCGCGACGGTGAAGGTGGCGGAGCTGCCGGTGCAGGCCATCTGGCTGGCGGGCTGGGCGGTGATGACGGGCGGGGTGATGACGGTGAGCGACACCTGGTCGGTGGTCACGCCGCCGCAGACGTTGGTGACGACGCAGTTGTAGTCGTCGCCTGCGTCATCGCCGCTCACAGGGTTGATGGTGAGCACGGAGCTGGTCGCGCCTGAGATGTTGCCTCCATTGACCAGGTTGGTGGTGCCGCGACGCCACTGGTAGCTGGAGGTCGGCGAGGAGAAAGCGGACACCCGGAAGGTCGCGGAACCGCCCGGACAGGCGCTGGTGCTGGTCGGCTGGGTGACGATCCGGACCGGCGTGTTGACGTTGAGGACGCCGTTGTTGGAGGTGGCGCTGCCACAGGCGTTGGTCACCACGCAGCGGTAGTTGGCGCCGACGTCGGTGGCGGTCACCGGGTTGATGGTGAGGGTGGCGGTGGTCGCGCCGGAGATGTTGCCGCCGTCGGTGAGAAGCGTCGTTCCCTTGCTCCACTGATAGGTGAAGGGTGCGGAGCCTGAGGCTACGACGGTAAAGCTGGCGGATTCGCCCGGGCAGACGCGCTGCGTGCCGGGCTGGCCGGTGATGGCCGGGGCCGTGCAGGCGGGCCCGAAGGTGACGCGGTCGAAGTAGGCACTCCAGCAGCTTGCGTTCGTGTGTTTGCCGAAGAGGATCAGCGTGACGGTCGGCTGGGTGGGCGTGAATGTGAGCGTCAGGGGCTGCCAGGAGCCCTGGACGCCGAGTACCACCGAGTTGGCGAAGATGGGTTCGGCGGTGCGGAAGGTCGCGGTGCCGTTCATGTAGCCGATGCGCGGGGGATCGGCGTCGCTGCCGGCGTGTTGATAAACCTGGGCGCTGAGGGTGTAGGACGAGCCGGGAGTGACGCTGACCACCTGGGAGATGACCGAGCTTTTCGCGTCGCCGCAGGCGTCGGCGTAGGCGTAGTGGAGGCCGTCCGGCGGCGAGCCGGGGCTGCCGGTGCCCTGACCGGCGGTTCCGCGAACCGGGAGGGCCTGCTTGCTGCCGGCCGCGCCGACGTCCCAGTGTTCAAAGTTGTAGCCGCCGTTTCCGGCGGAGTCGGGGCCGTTGCCGCCCAGACCGGCCTCGAAGCTGGCGTTCTGAAGCGAGGACGCCAGGACAGTCACTTCCACATCATCGATGTAGACATTCGCGCCCGCGGAGCCGTCGTGTGCCGCTCCGCCCACCATGACCGTGATGCGGTCTTCGCCGCCGGTCAGAGTTCCGTAGAGGGTGGCGGACTGCCACCGATTCAGCGTCGCCCACGCGTCGTCCGGGTCGATTCGGGTGATGCGGGCGGGAACGGCATCGTTCGCGCTCTCGATATTCGCATCCGTACCGGGATTCCAGGCGAGGATCGGAGGGCAGTTACCGCTGGTGTGGAGGGCCCATGCTTTCACGCGAAAGCTGGCATTGGGCCCGACGACGACGGTCTGGACGATGACGCCCTTGATGCCGGAGATGGCCCCGGCAACGGCCGACGAGCCGTTCGTGCAGAATGACAGCCGAGCCGAGCGACCTCCGCTGCGGCGGATGGCCGTTTCCTCAGTGGCATTGAAACAGTTGTCGCCGCAACTGCTGCCTTCCGGCACCGCGTCCTTGTTCCAGCCGAACGCCTGGGGGAGGAGACTGGAACTGACGCCGCAGGTTGCGGCGTGACCTGTGTTGAAGGAGCCGCCTTCGAAATCTCCGTTCGCGACCAGCC
Organism: uncultured Planctomycetales bacterium; assembly: GCA_964591605.1. GTDB lineage: Bacteria > Planctomycetota > Phycisphaerae > UBA1845 > PWPN01 > CAYLLT01. The sequence goes on along the minus strand of CAZQEN010000169.1, from coordinate 10,873 downwards.
CGATGTCGCCCGCCCAGGCCGCGGCCGGCGTCAGCAGGCAGCCCATCCCAACCGCGAATACTGCTGCACGGCCGGTGCCGTGAGAGTTCCGGTTCATGATGTTTCCTCCCCAATGAGGGATATACAATCCATCCGGGATCCGTGCGCGGGATTCGAATGGGGTGCCGGCCGCCGGGTGGACGGGAGGGGTGATCGTTCAGGCTTTCTCAATTCGGGCCGAAAAAAACGAAGAGGAACGCGGGTTGGTGGGACATGGCGGTCTACAGAAGCCATCATGGGAGCGGCGGGCGCGGCACCACGGGCGCCGCCCGAACGCCGCCCATGGGCATCCGAGACACAGAATCGTGTGTTCCGGGGCGTATGGGTCCCGCATGTGCATCGGGACACCCGCTGCCCATGCCGCCCCCCTGCCACTCAGCTCTGGATGGACCCAGGCCCCCCCCGCTTCAAGGCCCCCCGCTTCCGCGGGGGGCTCGGAGAGAGCCTCCGGGCCGCCGGGGGGCATCGACATGGGCGGCGGGGCTTGCGGTATAATGGGGCCGCGACTGGTGAATCCGCACCCATAGGTACCGCCTGAATGGGATTGACGTCTCTGGACCCCTTACCCTCTTCCTGTACGCCCCACTCCACAGAAGCCCCGGCGACGCGGTCCGGCCCTGCGCAGACCGGGGTGAAGGTGGCGACGGTGCTGGCGGGCTTCTCGGCGTTTCTGCAGGCGTACGCGACGCAGCCGCTGCTGCCGCAGCTCCGCCGGGGGTTTTCGGCGAGCGAGTTTACGGTTTCGCTGACGGTGAGTGCGCTGACGCTGGCAGTGGCTCTGGCGGCGCCGCTGGTCGGGATGCTGGCGGATGTGGTCGGGCGCAAGCGGGTGATCGTGCCGGCGGTGCTGGGGCTGGGGGTGGTGGGGATGCTGGCGGCCACGTCGCCGACGCTGGAGGTTTTTATCGGGTGGCGGTTTGTGCAGGGGCTGTTCATTCCGGGGATCATCGCGGTCACGATCGCCTATATCGCGGAAGAGGCGGCGGCGGGGACAGCGGCGCGGTTGACGGCGAATTATGTGACGGGAACCGTGCTGGGGGGCCTCGTGGGGCGGCTGCTGGCGGCATCGGTAGCGGATCACTTCGGGTGGCGGTACTCATTTCTGCTTCTGGGTGCGCTGACGGTTGTATGCGGGGTGCTGATCGCGTGGTGGCTGCCGCGGTCGCGACATTTCCAGCGGACGGAGCATCCGGTGGCGACGCTGCGTGCGATGCTTCAGCATCTGCGCAATCCGGTGCTGATGGCGACGTACGTCGTGGGGTTCAACGTGTTGTTCTCGCTGGTGGGCTGCTTTACGTACGTCAGCTTCCTGCTGGCGGGCCCGCCGTTTCGGCTGTCGACGACGGCGCTGGGGTTTGTTTTCCTCGTCTATTCGCTGGGGGTGTTCGTGACCCCGGCGGCGGGGATCCTCATCGATCGGGCCGGGCATCGGCTGGCACTGGTGTGCGCGACGGGGGTCGTGTCGATCGGGGCGATCCTGACGCTGACGGCCTCGCTGGGGGGCGTGATTGCGGGGTTGGCGGTTCTGTCGACGGGTATCTTCATTTCGCAGTCGGCGGCGTCGTCGCACGTCGCCTCGGCGGCTCAGCACACGCGATCGGCGGCGACGGGTCTGTACGTGTCGTTCTACTATCTGGGCGGTGCGGTCGGGGTGACGGCGCTGGGGTGGGCGTGGCACGTCGGGCACTGGCGGGCGTGTATCGGGCTCGTGCTGGCGGTGCAGGTGCTGGCGGCGGGCGTGGCGTACCGGTTCTTCTCACGGCCGGCGCCGCCGCCGGATCCGCAGTTGACGCCGATTGAGGCAGAGGTCGGATAACTGTGGTGCGCGAGGGGTGCGGGATTGAAGCTCCGGGCCACATCATTCGTGGCATCAGCAGACAGGCGGGGAGGGCAGTTCAACATCATTCGAATGTCAGCGAGGGGCCTGATGCACGAGCCGGGCGGGGCTCGCGTGCGGCCGGGAGGTCTTCCCGGCCGTGAGGCAGGCCCGTCGCTCACGCTCCGGGTTCTGATCGGGCGGGTTACTGATACCTCATCAGAACGCCGAACGTGAGTGAGAGGCCATGCGCGCGACGTGGGTTGAGATCACTTTTCGGCGACGAGCTTGACGTTTTTCCAGATTCCGCCGCACCAGCCGGTGTTCCATACGCGAACGGCAATGTGGGCGGGTTGACCGGTTTTGAACGGGCGGGTGACGTCGACGAGGAACCGCTGGTGGCGGATGTTCTCGCCGAGGCGGGAGGCATAGAGCGGGTCTCCATTCACGTAAACCGATGCCTCGTCGGAAACGCCTCCGAAAGCAATATATATCTTCTTTCCGGCGGGCAGGTCGGGGGGCGTGAAGGTCAAGCGGTACCAGGCTGCGCCATCGCAGGGGCTGAAGCCCTGCGGCTCCCAGAACTCCCGGATTTTCAGGGTGGTCCAGTCTCGGTCGTCAAGCAGCGGGCGGTGCCAGCCCTGGGCGAGGCCCACTTCGTCGGGGTCGATCCGGAAACGCCACTCGACGGGCAGATCGGCGATGAACTCGTGCGTGGTCCAGAGGTCCTGGAATGCCTCTTCGTCCTTCCAGCCTTCCTGCGTTCGGGCTGGCAGGACGCGGTAGGTGTTGGGCTTGCGGTCGCGCGGCGGGGTCTCGACGGCGGGCTGGTGGGCCAGCCGGAGGGCGTCGATGTAACCCGGTGGAATCGGTTTCTCGATGGTCTTTCCGGACTCGTCGACGGTCCGGCAGGTCCCCTTCCACCAGTCGAAGACGCCGGGCCACATCCACACGTAGCCGTCGCTGAAGGCGAGAGCGTGGTGGAGGCTGTAGGCGAATTCGGCGGGCGTGTAGTAGTTGAGCTCGAGGTCGTCGACGCGGAACGGCCGGCCCTGGCTGGCGTTTTCCCAGCAGTCGGCCCAGAAGGAGAAGCCGGCGCGGTGATGGCGGCGATAGCGCTGCGGATCGAAGCTTTTTTCGGGCATGAGGTCGGTCATCATGGCGCGGGCGCGGGCGTAGGAACCGGGGATGCGGAAGCTGAAGGCCTGCTCGTGCATGTCGAAGATGCGCGCCTGCGGGCCGCATTCGGAGAGCATGCCGTCGACGAAGGCGGAAACCAGCGTATAGAGCTTCTCACGCGAGACGGGGTGTTGAGGCACGCCGCAGTAGCTGCCGGAATATCCGAACAGCAGCAGAATGGTGATGTCGGGGAACTCTTTGCCGACCGCGCGCATGATCTCGGCGCCGCGCCGGAAGACCTGGCGGCGATACTCCTCCAGGCTTCTGGTGTCCTTGTGGCGGGCCTTGTCGTATCCGAACAGGGGCATGCCCTCGTAGTACTCGGAGTCGAAGCAGATGCCCTTGAACCGGGCCTTGCGGGCGGCGGCGGCCATGAGGCGCCAGTTTTCGATGATCCAGGGGTGCTCGTCGAACCAGTCGAAGTCGTCGGCGTCCTTGCCGGGGCAGGAGTAGCAGAGATAGAAGTTGTCGGTATGGCGGCCGAAGTCCAGGGCGGCCGTCTTGTCGGCCCATTCGTTCAGCTTCGCCGCGTCGATTTTGTCCCGGAAGCACAGGGGCCCGCCGGTGATGACGCCATCGAACGCGATGTCCGGGTCGCCCACCACCGGGCCGCGATAGCAGAGCAGCTTCTTGCCCTGGGTTGAGGGGACAAAGGGATCGGCCCCCTGCGCGGCTGAGGCCAGGATTACGGCAAAAAGAGTCATCAACTTCAACAGTTCGCAGCGCATCGGGACTCCTCCAGGACTCGGCCGGCCGCCGGTCACGGCTCGCGCCGATCGACCAGCGTCTGAATGTTATTGAGCTCGTACAACTCGTCCACCTGCTGATCGGGATCGACGACGACGCGGCAGTCACGACCGCGGGTCGCGGCGTCGAGGTCGAACGCGAGCTCCTTCCGCACGGGCTCGAGGCCGGTGATGGCCGGCAGACCATCGATCTGCACTCGCTTCACCGGCGACCATCGCCCGGCGTCGCGGACTTCGAGGGCGACGTTGAATGCTCCCGACGCGTCGCCGCCGATGTTGTGGACCGTGGCGTGCAGACGTCCGGCGTCGAGGCGAACATCGTGCGGGCCAATCGCCAGATCAGCAAGCTGGAGCGGCCGCGGGATGGCCTGCCGGAGCCGCAGGTCCACCACCCATTCCTTCCGGGCAGGCACTTCTACGTAGACCGGCGTGCCGCGGTGCAGGTGTTTGATCTCGACCGGGGTCCCCCACGTGTAGCGCTGCTGCACGGGTCTTTCGCCGGGCACGGGCTCGCCGGCATTCAGAACATAGATTCCGGGTAAGAGCCGCCATGGCCGCAGGCCCATCCGAGTGGGGGTGGTGTTAAAGCTGTAGATTCGCACGCGGAGCCGATCTGGAGTGTTCTCCGTCACCATAGCGGCAAAGTTGAGGTCCGGCGTCTCCCAGGTGAGACCCATGGTGGGGGTGCCGGAGTCGCGGAAATCGCGAACGCCGCCGGTGTAGGCTCCGAAGACCTCGTGAGAGCCGGCCAGGCCCGCCCGATCGGTCTGAATGACCTCGACGGTATGCTGCGTCCAGTTGTATCGCAGGCGCTCGGCCAGCCCCTGGAAAGATCGGGCGTAGGCCGCCAGGTCGTAGTTGACGCGGTATCGCTGCGTGGCGGTGCAGCGACGCAGGGTGTATTCGTCGTAGATTCGCAGACCGGTGAGTTCGCGGTAAACGGCGCTGAGCTCGGGATCCGACATGTGGGCGACCGAGGCCAGGAGGTTGTCGATGTGGTCCGGCGGCAGGTCGGACCTGCCGGTGCGCAGGGGACCGAGGGTGGACATCTGCATCATCGTGTCGATGGGATCGAGGAACCTGCGTTCGCCGCTGAGGAAGCAGGCGGTGAGGAAGCTGTGGAACACCATGTTGGGCAGACCCGGGAAGCCGTAGTAGTTGGAGCGGTCGTCGTACCAGGGCTTTCCGGTGGGCGGGTCGATGGTGCCGGAGGGCCAGAAAATGCTGGGCGGGGGGAAACCGGGCGGTTTGGTGCCGATCTGGCGCATGGTCGCGTCGCGCCAGGTCTCACACCAGGCGAGAAACTGATCCCGGGCTTCGGGCACGCCGTACCAGGCCAGCCAGATGTGGTGTCGGAGCGCGCGGGCGTGGTAGCCGGTGTCGCCGCCGGCGCCGATGCCGGTGTGCACGCCGTTCGTGCCGAACACCGACGATTTGAACTGCAGATGCCCCCGCTCGCTCACGGCCATGAACTTTTCGCGGACGGTTTTAGCAGAGCGGAGGTTGTATTCCACCCACCTGGGGTCGCCGTAGCGCAGCAGCAGCATGGTGGGCAGGGAGTCGCAGGAGGGCTCGGCGGAGTGCTCGATGTCACCGATGGTGGGGTCGTAGCCGTCCTTGAGGACGTGATCCCAGACGCCCTGGGCGAGCTTTTCGATCATGCTCACGGCCGGTTCGCCGGCGGTGCTGATGCAGGCGACGGGCACCCAGTCGCGCAGGATCTCGACGTCGTCACCCCAGCCGCCGCCGAGGGCACCGTCGGGGTATTGGCGGTGCGTCGCCCACCAGTTGAGGATGGTCTGCTGCCTGGCAAAAGACTCCTGGAGAAACCTGGCCCACTCGGGGCCGTCTGACTCGACGTGTATCAGTTCCTGGCCCCAGGGGATTTTTTCGCCGGTGAACTCTCGGAGCGACGGGTGCTCGGGCCAGATTTTTCTGAGCTCGTCGAATTCGGCGACCGCCCGTTTCTGGGCTTCGACATGAGCGCCCTCTTTCGCGCTGGCCATCTGATAGCGGGTCAGGTAGAAGCGCGCCTTGTAGTAGAAAGGGTTGTTGGCGGTCCCGAGCCCGGTCAGCCGGATGCACGCGCGGCGGTCGCGGCTCCTGATCGAGATACCGCTGAACCATCGGGCCGCCGACGCGAAGTCGCGGGCTTTGGAGTCCTGCGGGTTCAAGCGGGCGATCGACTCGGCCCACTCTGCCAGCCGCTGGCGATCGGCATCGGTCTCTGCGTAGCCAACGTCGCCGACGACGTAAGCAAAGGCAACAACACTGACGGCTGCGTCGCGGGGGGCGCGGTCGAGCAGACGGAGCGCCTCGGCGTATCTACCCTGGTTATACGCGGCGATGGCCTGCTGGACCTGCGGCGAGGCCTGCCCGCTGAACGAGAGCCTGCGGTTGGTCCAGGTGAATCCGAAATCGGGCATCGCGGCAAGCAGGACCGGCCCCCCTTCGGCCGGTGTGGTCCGCTCGAACACCTTGACATCGTCGACAAACATGCCGCTCCAGGTGATCAGGGCCACGCGGTCGAAACCCGGCCCCCCCACCGCTTCCTGGACGGCGGTCTCGACGAGCCGGGTCCCGTTGACGGTGTAGGTCAGGCGGCGGCCCTCCTTGGTCGCCACGCAGTGGTACTTGCGGCCGTACTCGATGAGGAACGGCGGATGGTTGTCGACCACGAGGCCGTGGATGGCGTTCACGCGATTGTTCTGACCGCCGAATTGCATCAGGTAGGAATACGGGGTGTTCTTCCCGCATCCGAGGCCGACGGAGATGTCACACGGGGGCGCATCGGGGTTGATCTCGGCTACGAATTCCACTCTCACATCGGGGGCAAAGGCCCGGTTGATGACGGCCCGGGATCGCTTGCTGTCAATGTAGAGCCTTCCGTCGATGATGCGGCCGGCCTGATTGCCGAATTCCCAGTCGTCCCCTGCTTCCCGTCGATCGAAGTGGTCCTCGAAGGCCAGTTTCCATAACGAATCGTCGGCGCGCGCCGCCGCCGCGAGACTCACACAGAAGGCACCGATCCAGATTCCGCCAGACATCGGGGGAGACCCTCGCAAGACACCGAATTCAGTCCAGAACGATTGTGGCGTCTGATTGCGCGCTGTTGCGCTTGCCGTTCACGACCCACTCCGACAGGCCGGGCACCGGCGGTGCATGGAGAATCACCTGCCGGGGCGGGTGGTGAAAACGGGCGCTGTAGTCGACCTGCAGCGATGTGCCGGCCGGGTCGAGCTCGAAGTTGATGGTGACGGGCCCGAAGACGGTGGGGATGCGCTCGAAACGCGTCGTGTGTCCCGGCCGCAGCCAGGCCCGGGGCACCAGCCTGAGCAGATGCAGCGTATCCGGCTCCACGAGGTCGTCGACCATACAGAGGCGGACGGCATAGATGCCCAGGTGGCCGGGGAGGCCGGTGATCCCGCCGCGCGTCTCGCAGGCAGTGTAGGTCTGTTGCGAGTGAGCGCCGGTGAGCAGGCTGTACATGCCTTCCAGGAATCGCGGTCGATCGCCCAGTTGATGACTGTGAAAGAGGTTGAAGCTCGCACAGGGCTCGCAACTCGAGATCTCGTGGACGAGCACGGCGGGCTGCTCGTGATTTCCGTACGGATCGAACGCAAGGTGGTTGGGGCCCTCGCGGAAGAACCTGAGCGTGGACTGCATCAACGGATCGCGGGCATCCAGCAGGCCTGCGTAGACCAGGAACAGCGGACCGGTGTCGAGATAAAACGCATGGGAGAAATCTTCGCCTCCCGACAGCGAGGTGGGCACGATGTGATGCGTCCGGCCGTCCGCGTCGGTCCAGCTCGGCATGTGCTGCGTCTGCTGCCTGAGGGCGCGGACGAAGGTGTCGCGGAATTCCCCGGCCTGGCGGGCCCACGGGTCGGCCTGCGGATGGTTGAGCCGCTTGAGGAGGGCGACGGCGCTGGTGAGCCCGCGATAGTGCCAGCCGATGTTCCAGACGGCCTGCGTGGCGATGCCGCGGTCGGTGGCGACGGCCGGGGGCAGCACGCCGGGCACGCCGTCGTGATCGCGCCGGGCTCGCGCGTCGCGGATGAACTCGCAGGCCTTGAGGATCGACGGCAGCCAGCGATCGATGAAGCCCTCGTCGCCGGTCACCAGTGCGTGGTAACACACCGCGTGGAGAATCGCCCCGTGATCCGAGAGCCAGTCGACAGAGGTCAGGCCGGGGGGCGTCGCGAAATAGCCCGGGTGCCGCTCATACGCCGGGCCGGGCGGTTTCACGGTTCCCTGCGTGTCGCGGAAGATCTCGAGGTAACGGGCGACCGCCTCGTGGTAGCCGAGCGTGTCGAGCAGCATGGTGTCGAACATCGTCGTCGGCGTGGCCCACATCCGGGCGTAGATCTGCGAGCCGGTCAGATTGGTGTAGTGGCCGGTGTCGGGCATTTTCTGGGCGATGATTTCGCCGTACTGGGCGTTGCGAAGAAGGTACTGGTTGACATACGGCTCGGGGGTGTCGATGCGGGCGGCCGTGGGCGGGAGTTTCGACCAGTACGCGTCGCATTCGGCGAGAACGGGCTCGCGTCCAAGGTTCATTTCCTGCTCGAAGACGGCGCGCGGCTCGGGGAGCATCGGCACGAGCAGATCGACATACGCCTCCTTCTTGACCGGCAGGGTGATGAGGAGGTTGGTGTCCTGGCCGTTGCGCGCCTTCTGAAGCAGCTCGAACTTCGTCGCCTGGCCGGGCAGCACGCCCAGTCGAACCTTGTCTGACTGTTCGATGAGCAGGCATCCGCGCTGCGTGCCGTCGCCGGTGAGTTCGAAGTTCAATTCGTGCGGATAGAGGGCATCAGTGGTTCGCAGGGCGAGGTTCCGCCCCTCATACATCTCCGGAAAAACGTGCGGCTTGTTGATCCTGACGAGAATGACGCACGGGACGGGCTGCATGAGCGGATTCACCTGGCGGATGGACATGCGGACCCATGCGAAGAGCGGCTCCTGGCCGGTACGGATGTCCTGGCCACCAGGAAGGTGAGCGAATACCTCCTGGCGGAGGACAAAGCCAACGGCGGCACGGAACGACTGCCGCCACTCCGTCCAGATGACCGGCGTGGGGCGGTCGAGCAGCCCCTGATAGCCCCAGCGCCGGCCGCCGTCGGTGGTCATCTGGTAAGTGCCGGCCCGCCAGCGGTCGGGATCGAGCCCCTGCTCGGACGGCAGGATGGAGATTTGCGCCCCCAGACCGCACCAGGGGGCCAGCGCTTTGACGTCCGGTTCCGGACACGGATTGGCCATGATCACGCCGTTGTAGTAGACGTTGAAGCGAAACAGATGATTCTTCCAGCCGACGGGCGTGTAGACGTTGGTCAGCGGCGGCCACCAGCGGGCGGCGGTCTGAACGTCGGGCTCGGTGTCGCCGGCGACGGACGGCGGTACGCGGTCTCGCAGGGCGGCGAGCACGCTGCGGGCCACCTGCTCGGCGAGAAACCGGGACCCGGCGGGGGTGAAGTGCACATTGTGCGGCTGCTGAAACTCGTCCAGGCGCGGCAGGACGTGGGCATGCAGATCGTCGATGGCCACGCCGTGCTTCTCCATGATGCGGCGGGCGACGGTGTTGAATTCGACCTCCTGGCCCTGGATTCGTCCGGCGGCGCCCGATGGGATGGGCGTCGTGCTGGCCCAGATGAGCCGGGCGCCGGTGGCCTGCAGGCGGCGCACCAGTTGCTCGAGATGGGCCTCGTATTGCTCGCGCGTCGAGACGCGCCGGCCGGCCAGATCGAGCTTGTTGTCCTTCATGTGTTTGAGGTCGTGCAGGCCCCAGTTGAAGTGAATCACGTCCCAGTGCTGATCCGCGAGCCAGGCGTCGAGCTTTTCGAGGCCGGTCCAGGTGCTGGAGCCGTTTCCGGGGATGCGATGGACCTCCACCTGCCCGGTGAGGATATCCCTGACCGGCTCGGTGTATCCGATGGAGATCGAATCGCCGATGATCAGCAGGCGCGGCAGGGCCATGGCCGTCGATGGCAGAGCGGCTACGACGGCGACCAGCGCGCAGGTGAGCCGAGGGCAGCGAACGGTTCCGGTCACGCAACACAATAACTTCACGATCGATTGCCTCGCTTCACCGTTTGAGCGGGTATACAGCCAGCCGGCCATATTCGGCCCGATGGGTGTGAGCCATCTGGCGCAGGCCGATCCAACCGGAATGGGTATGCACGGGCCCGTAGGTCTGCCCGTCGTCCTGCCAATCAATGGACTTGCGTCCATCCACGAAGAGTTGGATGCGATTGCCCGATTTGCAGATGCCGATGGTCTGAAAGGCATCGGCCGGGGCGGGGGCGACGAGGTCAGGGCCATCGGAAACGAGATGGAAGCCTTTGTTCTTGCGGAGATTGGCGGTGCCGCGCCCGCCGGCCCAGTAGGAGATGTGATAATTGTTCAGGTCGCCGCTGTGGTACTGGCTGAACATGCCGCTGCGCGGTTGGAGCGAGGGGTCGAAAACGCTTTGTCCGTTGAGTCCGCGGGCGTTGAAGAAGACGATGGCCAGGCCGCGCTGGCGGTTGGCGGGGCGGAACGTGAACTCCAGATAGAAGTTCGCGGGGATTTCCTGCCTGAGCCAGCAGACGAGGTGATTGGCGGCCGACTCGGATTTCTGCGAGACGGTTTCGCTCTCCAGGACGAGATGGCCCGCCTCGATGGTCATTCGCCTGCCGCCTTCCAGCAGCCAGTGATCCAGCTCGCGGGGATCATCGAAGGAGGTGCGGTAGACGGGATGATCGCGGTCGGCTCCGCAAGGAGCGTCGAACGGCCGGGATGCGGGAGCGGAGGCGGTCGAACCTGCCCGACCGGCGGTGGTACACGCCATCTGGGCGAGCGGCAGGGTCAGAGCCAGCAGAATGAAGGGCAGTTGTCGCATGTACTGAATCCGTATTGGATGCGTCGCAGGTTCCTGAAGGTTTTGCCGACGGGGAGTGTATCGAACGATGCACCGGATGCCAAACCGTACCCGCCCCACCGCTTGAGCGCGTATCCATGAGACGCCGGCATGGTTGGACCTGGCGGGCGGCGCGAAGGTCCCAGAGCGACCGGCGAGTGTGGGCGAAAGGCACGGCGGTCATCTGGCGGCGCCGGT
>CAZQEN010000168.1:11465-15659 GCA_964591605.1 uncultured Planctomycetales bacterium | reverse complement strand
AACAGGAAGGCACCTACCCGCTCCCCGAGGCCCAGCTCGACCGGTTCATGTTCAACATCTGGGTGGACTATCCGAGCGTGCGCGACGAGGAGCGGATTCTCTCGGAAACGACGTCGGTGCGGAGCGTCGAGCTCGACAAGGTTCTCAATTCCCAGCAGCTCGTGAACATGCAGAAGCTGATCGCCCACGTACCGGCGAGCGATTACGTCATTCAGTACGTATCGCGGCTGGTCCGGGCGTCGCGTCCGAAAGATCCCAGCGCGCCGCCGTTTGTCCGCAAGATGGTGGACTGGGGCGCGGGCCCGCGGGCGGGTCAGGCGCTCATTCTGGCGGGCAAGGCATTCGCCGCGATGTCCGGGCGCTTCACGGTGAGCCTGGCCGACATCCGCGATGCGGCCGTGCCGGTCATGCGGCATCGCATCGCCTGCAACTTCGCCGCACAGGCGGAGGGCGTGGATTCGGTCGAGATCGTGCAGCGGCTGCTGCAGGCAGTGCCCGAGCCCGAGGTGCCCAAATACGAGGACCAGATCGTCGAGCCCGAGGTCGAGGATCTGGAAATCGACCAGGATTGACGCGCTGCGGCTGCGGCCCCGGGCACTCACTCCGCCAGCAGCGATCGAATCTCCTGCTCATCCAACTGGTACACGAAGAGGGAGTATCCGATGCGCGCGTCCGGCGGGCGGTGACGGAGGCGGTTGATGAGCCGGCATTGCTCGAGGAACAGCGGTCGGGGCGTCGGATCCTGCAACTGCTCGATTTTCGGCAGTTTGAGCATGCCCGCCAGGGCGGATTCCTGCGTCGCCGGAGCTTCCAGCCTCCGGGACGGGTCCGCCCAGAACTCATCTCGAATCTGGGGCGTGTAGATCCCGAGCAACTGGTTGACGCTGATCACGTAGATTCCGGGCGTGAGGCTGGCCGGCGATGCGAACGGATACGTGCTGGGGAGCATCTCGCACGCGAAGCCGTAGTTCGCCGGGTTGGCCGACCCGCAGTAGGCGATCTTGACCGGTCGGCTGTCGGGATGCTCGCGGACCCAGGCGGCGAGCCGTTTGAGATCCTGGCCCCAGTCGAGGTTGCTGTCAGCGAGATACTCGTGTCCCTGCTTCGGCCCGCCGACGAACTGGTTGAAGTAGCACAGGTAATGCGGATAGATCGAGGCGTTTTCGATCACCAGCCACGCAGCCAGCACGATCGGCATCGCGACCCACCATCGCCGCCCGACCAGGGCCAGCGAGCCGCCCGCCACGATGAAGATGAGCGGATAGAGCGGGAGCAGATGCCGATGGCCGATGTTCAGGTTTGTGTTAATGGCTGAGAGTCCGTAGACGGCGGCAAAACTGACCAGCGTCCAGAAAAGCAGCGGATCGCGCGGACGCAGCCGGCGCAGGGCGAGCGCCGCGATTCCCGACCCGAGGAGAACCAGGAGCGGAATCTCGGTCTTGAGGCCGAAGGCGATCGGGAAATAGGTCCGCCAGCCGTGATCCGAGTATTCGCCCATCAGATAGGAGGGTCGCGCCTGGGTGGTGCCAAGGGTGTATGCCATTCCATAGAGGTAGCCCTCCGGCAGCAGCTTATGGTCTTTGGCCAGCTCGAGAAACCAGAGCGTCGGGCTCCACCCGCCCCCGCTGGCCTCGAAGAGCATGTTGTCCCAGATGCCGGTCTGGATCAGAGTCAGCTCGAACGTCCGGTGGGAGGCCGGCACCGATGAATACCGCCACAGGAAGCACGTCCAGATCGTCGCCCATGCCACGAGCAGCACAACGGCGCCCGCGCCGATCAGCACCGCCGCACGGGCGATGCGATCATCCACGGCCACGTACGGGCTCGCGGGTGAGTCGGCCCCCTTGTCCCGGAGTGGGGTACCGCTGTCCGAGGGTTCTTCCCCTTCGGTCCGGCTGTCCTCGGCGGCTCGCCGGAGCGAAAGCCTCCTCGAGAGCAGCAGCGGCTCGCGGCGCAGCACCACATACAGACCGATGACCGCCACGGCGGGCAGAATCAGCGGCGAAGAGAACTTCGTGACGCTCAGGGCCCCCAGCGACACGCCCGTGATGAGCAATCTCCCCATCGTGACGCCCCGCAGCAGCCGGCTGACCGCCAGCAGGGTGAGCAGGAACATGAGCGTGACCGGCATGTCGGTCGTGATGAGCCGGCCGTGGGCGAGCATGGTGGTGCTGAACACCGCCAGGGCCAGGGCGAGCAGGGCGGGTCCGCCCCCGAACAGCCGGCGCGCCGTCGCGTAAATCGCCAGGCATGTGACGGCGTACAGGATGACCATCATGCAGCGGCCGATCTGCACCAGCCGCTCACCGTCGTTGTATTTGAAGAGCCACTCGCGGCCGAAGCTCCACACATGCGCGGTTTCCCAACTCGGGGCGTCCTGCGGCGGCCATTGCTGTCGTGCCAGCAGAAGAGGCAGCGCACACCAGACGCGTGCCAGTGGTGGATGATCGGGCGAGAGGCGGAAATCACCCGTCAGCAGATAGCTCATGCCCGCTGTGAGGTGGCTCGTCTCGTCGTAGGTGATGCTGTCCTGGCGAAGCGAGTTGACCGCGAGCACGACTCCGGCCGCAAGCAGCAGCGGTACGAGCAGCCGGTGAGTCCGCGTTCCACGTCGGGCCGGCGTCGGGCGGCATGACACACCCTCTGAGCGATTGGCGGAGATCCCGACGGCCGTGGCGGTACCCGCGGTATGACTCCGCGTTGCGGATTGAAGTTCACTGGTGCCGGACAGATCGTTCTCCTTGCACGGTGGATTCCTGGCTGGCGGCTCGGGCGAGATGGTACCCAAGGCCACGAGGCCTCTCAACCAGAGATGCCTCAGTGCCGCATTCTGCGGGGACGACGACCATCAGGCGGGCCGGATTCGACGCCGCGGGTCAGTTGCTCGCCCGACCGGGCTCGCGGCGGCGGAAGTAGTCGAGCGCGACGGCCAGAACGATGATCATCCCGATGAGGATCTCCTGCACCCAGCTCGGGACGCCGACGTGATCGCAGCCGACGCGGAGGAACGCCATGATCAGCGCTCCGATGAGTGAGCCGAAGACCGAGCCCTCACCGCCGGAGAGACTCGCCCCGCCGATGACCACGGCCGCGATCACATCGAGCTCCGCGCCCATGGCGGTGGTCGGGTCGCCTACCGTCAGCCGGCAGAACTGCATCACGCCGGCCAGGCCGGTGGTCAGGCCGGCAAGGCAGTAGAGGGCGAGCTTGACCCGATCGACGTTGATGCCGGCCAGGCGCGTGGCCAGCTCGTTGGACCCGATCGCGAACGTGTAACGCCCCAACCGGGTGAAGCGCAGGATCACCCACACCAGCACAGCCAGCAGCACCAGCGTCCACACGCCGGGCGAGACGAGAAGCCAGGCCGGCTCCGGCTCGCGCACCAGCACGTGCGCGCCCAGCCAGCCGGCCGGGGCGTCGATCTTCTGCTCGTGCGAGATGCCCTTGGCCGCGCCGCGGGCGATGCCCCACATGCCCAGCGTGGCGATGAAGGGCACGACCTTCAACTGCGTGATCATGCTCGCGTTCACCAGGCTGCACAGGCCCCCGAGCAGGATGCCTGCCAGCGCCGCGGGGACCGGCGACCAGCCCTCGCGCAGACACCAGGCGACCATGACGCTGGTGAGGGCCATCACCGACCCCACGGACAGATCGATCCCGCCGCTGATGATGATCATCGTCATGCCCATGGCCGCGATGCCTACGGAGACCATCTGGTTGGCGGTCGATCGGAACGTGTTGAGGGTCAGGAACCGGTTCTCATGCGCGCGGATGAGTTCCCAGCGGGTGGGCATCGGTTCGGCGGGTAACCCTGCCTGGGCGCGGCGCTCGGCCCGTTCGCACAGGAAGGCGTACTGGTCGAGGCCGGCGGTGATCTGTGAGGCGGCCGCAAAGCCGAGGATGATCAGACCCAGCACCAGCAGCGGCGCAATCGCATTGAGGAACGCTCGCGTGCGTGACATGCTCCTGGAAGTGCGTAGTGCGGGTTCCATCGGGTCTACCTGAGGTACTTCTCGACAGGCGGGTTCAGCAGATCGCGGATTTCCGGCTCGTTCATGCTCTGCGGCGTGGCCACGCGGCTGCCGGTATCGATGCGGGCCGGGACTTTTTCGCCGTGCAGGTGGGCCGCGAGCGTCTTCACCGCGAGATAGCCGATGTTGATCGGGTCCTGCAGCACCAGGCCGTGGATGTCGC
>CAZQEN010000168.1:0-11365 GCA_964591605.1 uncultured Planctomycetales bacterium | reverse complement strand
ACCGCGAGATAGCCGATGTTGATCGGGTCCTGCAGCACCAGGCCGTGGATGTCGCCGGTCTTGAGGGCGGCCGTCAGCTTGTCGGAGCGGTCGAAACCCACCAGCTTGACCTTGCCCGCCAGGCCGGCGCTCTGAAGCGCCCGCAGCACGCCGAACACGGCGGGTTCGCACGGGGCGAAGATCCCGTCCACCTCGCGGAACCTCTGGAGCAGGTTCTCCGCCTTGGCGTAGGCGGATTCAGTGGTCGCGCCGGCGTACTGGTCCGACGAGAGAATCCGGATGTCCGGGAAGGAGGCCTTCAGCTCCGCCAGAAAGCCCTCCTCGCGGTCGGTGGTGCTGCCGGAGCCGACCTGGTAGCGCAGGAGGATGACTTTGCCTCTTCCGCCGAGCACCTCGCCCATGCGACGGGCCGCCTTGCGCCCGCCCTCGATGTTGTCGGTGGCCACGAAGCTCACGTAGTCGCGTCCCGCATCGCCGCGGATGCCCGAGTCCATCATCACCACCGGGATGCCTGCCTTCATCGCCGCCTGAATCGGCCGCAGCAGCGCCGTGTCGTCCAGCGCCGCGACCGTCATGCCCGCCACGCCGGCGTTCACGAAATCGTCGACGACGTTGATCTGCCCTTCGCGGTCGTCTTCGCGGGGCGGCCCCTTCCAGATGGTCTGGACGTTCCCGAGCTCCTGCTCGGCCTTGATCGCGCCCGCGTGCACCGCCTTCCAGTATTCGTGGTTCGTCGCCTTCGGGATGACGGCGATCCTGAGCAGCCGTGCGCCACTCGCCGGCGCGGTGGCCCTTGACACGCGGCCGCGGGCGGAGCCCGCCCCGCCTTCGGCGGGAACGCCGGGCGTTGGCCGGGTGTCAAGGGTGGCCGTCGACTTGCCAGAGTCGTTCTTCCCGCAGCCCGTCAGAACCAGCCCGACGATGGCGGCAACGATGGTCGTGGAAATCGCAGCTTGTGACCTCACGCGTCTCCACTCACTTCAGGTATCTGTCAATCGGCGGGGCGAGCAGGTCGCGAATCCGCGGCTCGTTCATGTTCTCGGGCGTGACCACCTCGCTGCCGGTATCGATCCGCCGGGCGACCTGGCTGCCGCGAAGATGGCTGACCAGCGTCATCACCGACTGGTATCCCATGTTGAACGGGTCCTGAACGACGAAGCCGTGCATCTGGCCCGCCTTCATCGCCTCGATGAACTGCGGGATGGCGTCGAAGCCGACGAACCTGACCTTGCCCGCACGGCCGGCCTGCTGCAGGGCGCGGAGCATGCCGAACGCGCTGGTGTCGTTGGGGCAGAAGATGCCGTCCACCTGCGGGAACCGACTCAGCAGGCTCTCGGCCTTGGACATGGCCGATTCCTGCGTCGGGCCGGCGTACTGGTCGGACGACAGGATGCGGATCTCCGGGAATTCCTTCGAGAAAGTGTCGAGGCAGCCTTCCTCGCGGGCGTTGGTGCTCGCCGAGCCGACCATGTGCCGCATCACCAGGACGCTGCCCTTTCCGTCGAGCAGTTTGCCGAGATGACGTCCGGCCTTGGCGCCGCCGGCGCGGTTGTCGGTGGCCACGAAACTCACGAAGTCGGTTCCGGCTGTGCCATTCAAATCCGAGTCGATGATCACGCTCGGAATGCCGGCCTTGCGGGCTTCGGCGACGATCCCCACCAGCGCGGTGCGGTCGAGCGGCGCGAGCACGATGCCCGAGACGCCCGCGTTGATGAAATCCTCGACCACGTTGATCTGATGGGCACGGTCGTTCTCGTTGAGCGGCCCTTTCCAGATGATCTGCACGCCCTCGAGCTCGAGCTCGGCCCTGGCCGCCCCGGCGTGAACGGCCCGCCAGAATTCGCGCATGACGCTTTTGGGGATGACCGCGATCCGGAGCGGCGCAGCCCGCGCAGCGGACTGTGTCGCGGGGCCGGTGGCGGCGACGCCTGGCGTCGCGTCCGGCTCGTTCCTGCTGCACGTGCAGCAGAAAGCCGCCAGGCCAAGAAGCGTGATGTACGATCCGACTTTGCGCATACCCTGAAACTTAACCTGAGCGCCTTGTATTCGACAACCGATCCGGCCGAGCGCGTCGTGAGGCCGCCGCCGCGGGCGAGATGCCGGACCAGCGCGGCAGGGGCGGCCCCGCAGCCCCGACCGCGGCAGCCCGGCAGCCCCGGAAGGGGCATAAGGCGCGGTAGCCCAGGGCGTCAGCCCTGGGGCTCGTGACGGCCTGGGAGCCAAGCCCCGGACAGGGCGATAGAAGGCCGTGGGGCGTTCTTTCGCCCCTTCCGGGGCTGATTCTCTCATGGCCCACCGTTCCCACGGCTGACGCCGTGGGCTACCACCTGACGCCGCTCCGCGGCTGAATCGCCAGGGCATTGAATCGCCCCGACACTACATCGCCCCGACACTGAATCGCCGCGACACTGAATCGCCTCGGCATTAAGCCTCGGCACGAACTCGCCCCGGCGTTAAGCCCTGGCACGAACTCGCCCCGGCGCTCATCATGGTTGAATCTCACGCGAAGATGATGTAAAGCGCGACCATCACCGCCACCAGCAGGCCGGCCAGGAACTTGTAGTTCCCGATACCGCGCCAGGCCTCGCCGCGCAGCGCCTCGAGCGGGCTCTTCCAGACCAGCGCGTTGCCCGGATGCGAACCGGGCATCGGCCGGAGCAGCGAAACGACGATCAAGATGGCCGAGCAGATCACGAACAGATAGAACGCCGCCATCATGAAGGGGACGTTCCACTGCACGTAGGGCGTCAGCCAGGGCTTGTTGCGGTTCCAGTCAAGGAAGAACACGATCGCGCCCAGCCCCGAACCGCAGATCAGCGTGGCGAACGACGCTTCCGCCGACGCCCGCCGCCAGAAGACGCCCCAGAGGAATACCGCGGTGATGGGCGGCGCGATGTAGCAGATCAGCGTGTTCGAGCCCTGATAGATGCTCTCGTAGTGGGCGATGGCCGGCGACCAGACGATCGACACCACCATCGCAATGAACGTCACCCAGCGCCCCAGCTTCACCAGTGCATGATTGGACACGTGCGGCCGCCACTGTTTGTAGATGTCATAACAGAAGAGCGTGGCAATGGAGTTGAGCGCCCCGGAGACCGTGCTCATGAGGGCGGCGAGCAGCGCCGCGGCCACCACGCCCTTCAGGCCCGGCGGGAGCAGGTTGATGATCATGTGCGCGTACACCGCGTCGCTCTTGCTCTCGACCAGCTTGAGACTCAGCAGCCGGCGGCTGGCGTTTTCGACCGCGGCGGGAGTGAGCCCCGTCTCCCGGGTGAGCTCACTGACGCCGATGGCTTTCTCCTCGCTATTGCTGCGCGCCGTGACCGCGCTGAGCACAGCCTGTTCCTGGGAAGTGAGCGGTACCTCCGAGTGCATCTTGGTGCGGGCCTGAACCGGCAGCGGCGGCAGCTTGCCCTGGTGAATCAGGCCCAGCGCGATCGTGCCGGGCAGCACGAAGATGAACACGGGCAGGATCTTGATGAATCCGGCGAACAGCGGACCGACTCGGGCGTGGTTCTCGTTCTTGGCCCCCAGCACGCGCTGAACGATCGTCTGGTCCGCGCACCAGTACCACAGTCCGATGACCGGATAGCCCAGGAACACCGAATACCACGGCAGGTTGGCCGGATCGTCGGCCGAGCGCAGCATGGTCAGCTTGACCTGCTCGCCATGCTCGGCCAGCGTGTGGCTCAGGCCGCTCCAGCCGCCCACGTTCCACAGGCCGATGCTGGTGATGGCAATCGCGCCGCCCAGCAGAATCAGCGTCTGCAGCGATTCGGTCAGCACCACGGCCAGGAGGCCCCCCACGATCGTGTAGAGGCCGGTCAGAATGGAGATGCCCACGATGCTCTGCATGATGCTGATGCCGAACATCTCCTTGAGCACGATCGCGCCGGTGTAGAGCGAGAAACCGATGTGGATGATGATCGCCGAGAGAATGGACAGGAGGGCCAGCCAGTTGCGGCTCGCCCGGCTGTAGCGTTTCTCGAGGAAATCCGGCAGCGTCGCCACCCCAGACCGCAGGTAGAACGGGGCGAAGAACAGCGACAGGCAGACCAGCGTGAACGGCGCCATCCACTCGAAGTTGCCGTACGCCAGGCCGTTGAGGAAGCCTTCCTGCGCCTGGCTGACCAGGTGGATCGTGGAAATGTTCGTCGAGAACAGCGCCAGGCCGATGATCGGCCAGGTCAACGTCCCGCCCGCCAGGAAATAGCTCTTGCCTTCGTCCCCGCGGCGCCTCATGCCCGCCAGGCAGCCCAGCCCGATGATCAGTACGAAGTACACAACGATGATGGCCAGATCGACTCCCGCGATCTTGAGTTGCATGGCGAGCATGTCGTTGTGGGTCTCCTGCGTGTGATGCAACTCCAGCGGGTTTCGGGGATCAGTGATGGGGGCTCCGGAGGCCACTGCAGACCCCCAAAACCATCCTCAACCCCTAATCCCCAATCCCCATTCTCACCGTTTGTTCGGCCTGAATTTGACCACGTAGACCAGACCCAGCACCGTCAGCAGGGCACCCCACCAGATGTCCGCATGGAGATGCGCCAGCGCCACGTGCCGCTCGGACGGGCCAAGCAGCCCGTAGCCGAGAATCAGCACGCCGTACACCGTGAGCAGGCAGCCGATGAAGAACCAGATCGGCACCTGATGTTCATGTTCGTGCTCGTGCATCGTTCTCACCAGAAATAGAGGTTCACCGCCACCAGAATCACACAGACCACCGCCGCCCAGAACGCAGGTCTGCCGTAGAACGCCGCCCGGCCCGCGTCGGGCAGCGGCGTCAGCCCGTAGACCAGATTCGTCAGCTCCGCATCCGGCTTGGGCCGGCTGAACAGGCTGACCATGATGATCGTCCCGACGGTGAACAGCAGGCACCAGAACGCGCTGAACATGTTGACCGCCATGTCCTGGGCTTTGGGCGAGGTGGCGAGAATCTCGGCGTGCCGCGGATTGATCTGGGTCGCTTCGAGCCGCCGCATGGGGGCCACCATGCCGGGGAACACCGCGGTGAGCAGCTCGCGGTTCACCCGGAGCAGCGCTTCACCCTCCGGCCGGCTGGGTGCGCGATCCATCGATGACTCAATCACCGCACCCGAACTGCGGCGCTGCGCGTCGTGGAATTCGGGGCTTTTGAGCAGCCTGTTGAGATCCTCCACCAGGGCGATCTTCAGTTTCTGGGCGGCGCGGCTCTCTTCCTTCATGGCGGCCGCGAGCCGGGCGAAAGACGAACTGGACGGTTGAAGGTTCTGACGCTCCTGCATGTAGTCCTTCAGCAGGACGGTGGTCGCCGGAGAGAGCTGAGAGGCCGCAAACTGCTCTCCCGGCTCGCTGGGCTTCTCCAGGCGTGCGGCCAGCGCGGGCAGGTCCTTGATGTCCTTGCTGAGCACCGTGGTATACCCGCTGGGGAACCAGTGTGAGAACAGGAACATGAACACCGACGCGAGCGTCCCGAGCAGCAGGCCCCAGAAGCCCGCCCGCGGCGTGGCCTGTTTCCACAGCATGCCCATGATCACCGCCCCGAACAGCGGCACGATGAAGAACAGCACCAGCACCTGCAGGTAGATCAGGATGTTGCTGAACAGCATGGCCGCGTAGGCCGTGCCGATGCCGACGATCACGCCGACGATGGAGCACCAGCGGCCCATGGTCACGTAGTGCCGGTCGCTCGCGTTCTTGCGGATGAGCGGCCGGTAGACGTCGTACGTCCAGACGGTCGCGAACGCGCTCACGTTGCCGGCCATGCCCGACATGAAGCCGGCGATCATGGCTGTCACGCCCAGCCCGAGCAGCCCCGGCCCCAGATACCGGGCCATCATCAACGGCAGCACGTCGTTATAGCTGTGCCCGCCGGTCATGATCGCTTCGTTCTCAGGCAGCAGCTTGATGCCCGACTTCTGCGAGAGAATCGCCAGGCCCAGCAGCCCCGGAATCGTGACGATCAGGGGCACGAGCATCTTGAACGCCGCCCCGATGATCGTCCCGTTTTGAGCGTCGCGCAGGCTGCGGGCGGTGAGCACCCGCTGCACCTGCAGGAAATCCGTGCACCAGTACCCGAACGAGACGGCCAGCCCGAAGCCGAAGATCATGCCCGCCCAGTGCATGCCCATCGGGTTGTCTCCCGCCGAGCCCAGGTTCGACCACAGGCTGGTGAAATCGGTGTTCGGGTTCGCCTCGGCAATGCTGGCCATCATGCCGCTCCAGCCGCCGGCCTCGATCAGACCCAGGATGGGGACGAGCAGCAGGCCCAGCCAGATGAGAAAGAACTGCAGCACCTCGTTCAGGACCGCCGACAGCAGCCCGCCCAGGGCCACGTAAATGGCCACCGTGATCGACGATACCCAGATGCTCGCGTGGATGTTCCAGTTGAGCAGCAGGTGCAGCATCTTGGCCATCGCGAACATGTTCACGCCGCACACCAGCACGGTCATGACGGTGAACGAGAGCCCCGCGAGCACGCGCGAGTCCTCGCCGTAGCGCAGGCTCAGGTAGCCGGGAACGGAGTGCGTGCGGCAGATGTAGTAGAAGGGCATCATCACGACGGCCAGGAACAGAATCGCCGGGATGGCCCCGATCAGATACGCATGCGCGCCGAGCATGCCGTACTGGTAGGCGGTGGCCGACCAGCCCATGGTCTCGAGCGAGCTGAGGTTGGCCGAGATGAAACTCAGGCCCGCGACCCAGGCGGTCATCTTGCGCCCGGCCATGAAAAACTCGTCGCTCGTGCTGGCGTACTTCTTGAGGTAGAAGCCGATCCCCAGCACGACCGCGAAGTAGATCACGATGATCGCGATATCCAGGGGTGAGAGCGAAAGCAGACGCGTCGGTGCGTCACCGGCCGCCAGACAGAGAAGCTCTGACAAGGTTCGACCTCCTGTGGGTCATCACGCAAGACAGGTCGCACATTCAGGTCAACGGGTGGCCCTTGACACGTAGCCGCGGGCGGAGCCCGCCCCGCCTTCGGCGGGAACGCCGGGCGTTGGCTTCGTGTCAAGGGTGGCCGGAACGCGCCCTGCTCCGCACCACCCGGGTGTCATTGCATCCGCATCGCATGTTCGTCGGCGTCAGCTCCCGAGTTCTCGCCCGCGATGGAATGCCGCCTTCACCGCGTCGCGGATGGCATCGCCGACGTTCATTCTGCTCATGTGTTCGAGGGCGGCCTGCGTCGTGCCGCCTTTGCTCGTGACTTTGCGGCGCAGCTCGGCCGGCGACTCGCGGGTTTCGAGCATCATCTTCGCCGCGCCCAGGCATGTAAACTCCGCCAGTTTGAGGGCGTCCTCCTGCGAGAGCCCGCACGCGACGCCGCCCGCCGCGATGTGTTCGACGAAGTAATAGAAATACGCCGGTCCGGACCCGGAGACCGCGGTCACGGCGTCCATGAGCGACTCGTCCCGGAGTTCGATCGTGCTCCCGCCCGCATCCAGGATCGCGCGGGTCTCGGCCACGTCCTGCGCGGTCGCATGCGCCCCCGCGCAGACGCCGGCAATCCCCGCCCCGACGCGAATGGGCAGATTCGGCATGACCCTCACGACCCTTACCCCGTCGCGGCCGCCTCCGGCCCGGTCGTCGTGCCGACCGCCGGCCGGGTGCGAGGGGTCCTGGGGCGGCCGCGAGACGCCAGACGGGCCGCCGCCCAGGGCTGCTTCGATCTTCCTGGTGCTCACCCCCGCCATGATGCTGATGAAAAGCTGCTCGGGCCGAACCAGGTCCGCCACGCTCGCCGCCACGTCGGCGAAGTTCTGCGGCTTGACCGCCAGAACGATGCGCTGCGACTCGCCGATCAGCCGCCGGTTATCGTCCGTGGCCTGCACGCCGAACTGCCGGACAAAAAACTCCCGCCGCTCGACTACCGGGTCGGACACCATGACCCGCCCGCGCGCATACAGCCCCTTCTCCACCACGGCCGCGAGAATCCCCTCGGCCATGTTCCCGGCACCGATGAACGCAAGCTCAAATCCGGCCATGATGCGCCTTTTGCCAAGAATGCGCCAACAAACCGAGCCGCATTGTAAGAGCGGCCACGCTCAACGCCAATCAGTAGAGCCGGGCCTCTGTGCCTGGCGAAGTTGACTGGATGCTATTGGCCGAGGATGTCCCGGAGTGCGTAGAACATCCTCTGAGGAATCTGTGTCTTCGGATAATACCGCTCGACCACTTCGAGCGCCTGATCGAGCGTCTCGATGTTCAAGTACCGAAGCAGGAATCGTACATCCGCTTCGTCCGTGAACTCCGGTCCGATTCGGAAACTGAGGCACTTCATGGCCAGCAGGTACTCGGGCTGTGCCGTGAACACGTGCAGGTGGCTGAGCTCCAGGTATGAATTGAACGTGCCTCGATCGCTCAGGAATCCTTTGACCGCGTCATTCAGCCAGTTCTCGTGGACCCCTTCAGCGGTGGCCACCTTGCGGGCAGCCAGGCGGATCTTCTCCTTCGGTTCGAACCAGGCATCAATGTCCAGCGTGGACGGGCGGGCTTGCAGCGCCAGACACATGACGGCCCCGCCCACCAGATAAACCTCCCCCGTCACGCTCTCGTTCGCCAATTCCTCGTTCAAGAGTCGAAAGAGCCTGCGAATTCGCCGTTTTGTGAGCGTAGCGCCCATGTCAGACTCTCCGGCCGATGCTCGATTCAACGAACAGATTCCGTCTGCGGAACGCGACCGGTG
The DNA here is from genome assembly GCA_964591605.1 of uncultured Planctomycetales bacterium. GTDB lineage: Bacteria > Planctomycetota > Phycisphaerae > UBA1845 > PWPN01 > CAYLLT01. The sequence goes on along the minus strand of CAZQEN010000168.1, from coordinate 2,700 downwards.
AGTGCACCATCAGGTAAGGGTGGAGAGACCGCAAATCGCTGGCGAACCACGGCCGGTCCAGGGGCTGGATTGTCGCCGTCCAGCCAGGCGGTTCTATCCCTTTCCGCTGCGCGGCATATTCCACCATCGCCGCGACAAGGTTTGACGAAAGCGGGCTCAATGGAACTTCCGGCGCGGGCAGGGCCTGGACAAACTCGCTCGGCGAAAGACTTTCGAGCAGATCGTGCAGGGCCGCCCACACCGGCTGCTGCAAGTGGGCGCGGTTCAATTCCAGGAGCAGAGCCACAAAACGATCGCCGCCACCGGCGGTGGCCCTCTGGAGCACCCATTCGGACACCGTCTTGCCTGCCCGACGCGCCAGCCGGTGAATGGCCGACTTCTGTGCCGCCGTCAAGCGGATCTGCAACTGGCTGTTCTTCCTGAGTTCTTTCACTCTACCCATCCTATCGACCAGTTTAGCATGTCAATACGTGTATTGACATCACGTTCCGGGCAGCCCGGGCCCTTGGTCGGGCCGCGCGGGTACCCTTGGCTGCCGTAAACGCTACAATACGCCTTTTCTCCCCCGATGCGGGGGAGTTTCGACCCGGTTTGGCATCGCAGGTGACAGCAACATGATCAAGATTCTGGTGGCGGACCCTCTCGCTGAAGAGGGGATGAAGAAGATCAATGAAACGGCCGGCATCGCGGCGGACGTGCGGCCGGGGCTCAAAGAGGACGAACTCGCGGCGTGCGTCGGCGATTACGACGGCATGATCATCCGCTCGGGGGTCAAGATCACCGCCAAGGTGATGGAGAAGCCCGGCAAGCTGCGGTGTATCGCCCGGGCGGGCGTCGGGGTGGACAACGTCGATCTCGATGCGGCCACGAAGGCCGGCATCCTGGTGATGAACACGCCGGACGCCAACACGCTCAGCACGGCCGAGCAGACCATGACGCTCATGCTGGCCCTCTCGCGCAAGGTCGTGGCCGCCGACGCCCACGTCCGCAGCGGCGAATGGAAGCGCGGCAAGTTCACGGGCGTCCAGCTCGCCGGCAAGACGCTCGGGATCGTCGGGTTCGGCCGCGTCGGCCGGGCGGTCGCCCAGCGGGCGCTCGGATTCGACATGAAGGTGCTGGCCTACGACCCGTTCTTCTCGGGCCAGACCGCGCTGAACGGGAAGGTCACGATGGTCGGCAAACTCGACGAGCTCCTCCCGCAGTGCGACTACATCACCCTGCACACCGTCACGAACAGCGAGACGAAGGGGATGATCAACAAGGAGACGATCGCGAAGATGAAGGACGGCGTGCGCATCATCAACTGCGCCCGCGGCGCGCTGGTCAGCGAGCCGGACTTGGCTGAGGCCCTGGCCAGCGGCAAGGTGGCCGGCGCGGCCCTTGACGTGTTCACCAACGAGCCGCCCGCCGGCAGTCCGCTGCTGACGGCGCCCAACACCGTGCTGGCCCCGCATCTGGGAGCATCCACGGAAGAGGCCCAGCTTGCCGTCACCATCGACGCGGTGGACGCCCTGCTTGATTACCTCGTCCGCGACCAGATCCGCTGGGCGGTCAACGTGGCCGGCCTGCCCTCGCAGCTCTCCGCACGCGACAAGGCTTACATGGAGCTGGCCCGACGGCTGGGCATCGTGCTCTCGTCCCTCGCCAAGGAGGGGGTCCAGGCCATCCATGTCACCGTCCATGGCGAAGCCCTCGCCTCGCTGGCCCGCACGCTGGCCAAGCAGGTGACGGTCGATGTGCTCAGCCCGCATTTCACCTCGCGGCTCAATCTGATCAACGTCGATGCCTCCGCCCACGCCCGCGGCATCAAGGTTGAGCACACTTCCGATCCGGCCAGCACGATGGAGCGCATCTACGTGAAGGTCGCCACGCGGGATCCCGGCGCGCCGGAACACGACATCGCCGGCGAGGTCCACCAGGACAACCAGCCGCGGATCATGTCGATCGACGGCTACCGCATGAACCTGGTTCCCGCCGGCCAGATGGTGCTGATCTTCAACAATGACGAGCCCGGCGTCATCGGCCTGGTCGGTACGATCGTGGGCAATCACAAGGTCAACATCGCCGACATGATGCTCTCGCGCCAGAAGAACACCGCCCTCATGGTCCTCAAGCTCGACAGCCCGCTGTCGCCCGACGTGCTCAGGGAACTGGCCGCGAAGAAGCCGCCGCTCTACAGCGTCCTGCCCGTGGAGCTGCCGCCGCTGGGAGGCTGAGTCAGAGCGCAGAATGATCGACACGGTCGAACTGGGTGGCATGGGCAGCGTACTCGCTGCCCGTGTTTCATGCGCACGGGCAATGAGTACATTGCCCATGCCACCCCGGCCAGACCTTTCTGCGCTCTTATTGGGAACGTTTCTCATGGCAGCGGCTGATAGAGCCTGAGGTGCGGGCGAGGTTCGGCGGGGGGATCGCCGGAGTTCACGGGCTCGCCGCGTCTGCAGGTCAGGGGATACCCATATGCCTTTCGAGCGTTTGCCGGAACCCGCACATCGATCCACCAGACTCATCGCTCGCGCTTCGGGACCGGTTCGAGCGGCGGCACTGGTCCTTGAGGTTGTGGTACCTCTTATAACTGGCTGCACCGCTCTGGACACGAGTGAACAGCGGGTCGCACGAACGCCCGTCCTGGTCGGCCAGCCCTGGCAGATCGCGGGCGACCCGGACCTGGGCGAGTTCGTGCTGGTGCCGGAACGCCTG
>CAZQEN010000167.1:0-15745 GCA_964591605.1 uncultured Planctomycetales bacterium | reverse complement strand
ATGTCGTCCGTCCCTCTCTACTGCTCGGCCGGTGCCTACGGTCTGCTGCGTGTCGTGCTGGACCCGGCGTGCAACGCCCGCGTCCTGCTCCACGGGGCCACCCGCCACGGGATGCAGAGCCTGGATCCCGCCCGGAGCGGCGAGCCGCTGGCCTACTATCACCGCACCGGCCCCCTCGGTGATGTGTTCTCGGGCTGGAAGCCGCGTGACGGGCAGGGGCGGGTGGGCATCATCGGCCTGGGCGCCGGGTGTATCGCCGCATACGCCGAGCCCGGCCAGCGATTCACCTTCTTCGAGATCGATCCGGCGGTGGCCCGCCTCGCCGGTGATCCGCAACACTTCACCTTCCTGACCACATGCCGGGGCAGTCACGAGGTCGTCATCGGCGACGGCCGTGAATCCCTGGAGAAGGCCCAGGACCGCTCATTCGACCTCCTCATCGTCGACGCATTTCAGGATGCGGTGATCCCGGCACATCTGGCCTGCCCCGAAGCCCTTCAGGTCTACCTCCGCAGGATTGCCCCCGACGGCCTGATCGTGTTTCACATCGCCACCAGCGGTGCGATGCTGCCGGAACTCAGGCAATGGGCGGGCGATGCCGGACTGGCGTGCCTGTTCCGGGCGGATGTCAATCTCACGGACGTCGAGCTCGCCGCCGGTAAGCTCCCATCCTTCTACGTCGTGATGGCCCGCGACACGGCCCACGCGTCCTGGCTGCTCGACCATCCCAGGTGGACCGCGCAACAAAACAGCCTCAATAGCCCTGACGGGTAGGCGACCGATTCGGCGGCACCGGGCGGGGGGGCCCATGGTGGGGCAGGCGGGACGGCCGCACGTGTTTTGGGGCGTCCTCATGGAGCCCGAAGCCGTGGGCGAGCGGTTGGCCGGAAGGGCGGGCGGCCGCGCGAACCCCGCGCCGGCGCGTCGGGCTCCCCATCAGGCCCGTCCTGTCCACCCCCCGATTGATCGTTAGGTTTCGCAGCGACACCCGGCGGCCCTATGCCTTCGGCAGCACCCAGGGCTTGCGGTATTCGGGCATGAGCATCGCGTTGGCCTGGTCGTTGCCGATGACTTTCATGTTTTCGGCGTCGTATTCGATCGAGCGCCCGGTGCGCAGGGCGAGGTTGCCCAGGTGGGCGACGGTGGTAACGCGGTGGCCGAGCTCGACGTTCTCGGCCGGGAGGCTGCGCGTCCTGACGCACTCGAGGAAGTCCCTGACCAGGCTGACGCGGGCTTCGTCGTTCTTTTCCTGCGTCTCTTTCTTGATGCGCTCCGTCTTCTTGCCTTCGGGCACGACTTCCCAGCCGGCCGAATCGACGATGAGCGTGCCGTTGAGGCCATAGAATGCCACGCCGTGCTCGCGGTTCTCGGCGCCGTGACCGGTGCCGGCCTGGTGCTCCCAGATGAGGCCGAAATCGCCGAAATCATAGATCGTGTTCTGGGTGTCGGGCGTCTCGCCGATGTCGTCGAAGGCGAATTTGCCGCCGTTGGAGGCGACGCGCTTCGGAAAATCGACCTTCATCGCCCAGACCGCGATGTTGAGCAGGTGCACGCCCCAGTCGGTCATCAGCCCACCTGCGTAATCCCAGAACCAGCGGAAGCTGAAGTGGAACCGCGCCGGGTTGAACGGCCGCTCCTTCGCGGGGCCCAGCCACATGTCGTAATCGACGCCGGCCGGCGCCGGGCCGTCGGCGGGCCGGCCGCAGTTCTTGAACCACGCCAGCGCGCACCAGCAACGCACGAGGCGGATCTTGCCGAGCTGGCCCGAATGCACGAACTCCACGGCCTCGGCGAAATGTCTGCTCGTGCGCCACTGCGTACCCATCTGCACGACGCGCTGCGTCTTCTTCACCCAGTCCACCATCGCCTGGCCTTCGCCGATGCTGTTGGCCAGCGGTTTTTCGCTGTACACGTCCTTACCCGCCTGGCAGGCGGTGATGGTATTGAGCGCGTGCCAGTGATCGGGCGTCGCGACGAGGACGATGTCGATGTCCTTGCGGTCGAGCACCCTGCGGAAATCCCGGGTGGTGGCGGCCTCCGGACGATCGGCCTTTTTCAGCAGCTCCTGCGTGTGGGTGATCATCGCGTCGTCGACGTCGCAGATGGCCGGCACCGCAATGGTCGAGTCGGCGCGAAAGAACGTGTTGATGTCATGCCGGCCCTGTCCGCCGCAGCCGATGACGCCCAGGCGGAACCGCTCGTTGGCCCCGAGAATCGACGTGCTCATGGCGGCGAAGGGGCCCGAGAGTGACGCCGCGCGAACGGCCGAGGCCGCAGCGCCGATGGCGCCGGCCGAAGTCAGCGATTGCGTCAGGAAACTTCGTCGTGTGGTGCGAGGCATGTCGGGTCTCCGCCAAGCAGGTATCAGAACGAGGCTGTGATTGTAACGCCGCGAGGGTGGTCGATCCACCGCGTGAAAGGGACAGGGCAAATCCGAATGACGAAACCAGAATGACGAATGAAATCGGAATGACGAAGCCGAAAGGGACACTCCCACTTCATTGCGTCATTCGGACTTCGTCATTCGTCATTCCTGCCCCATATCTGCTCGTGCCCTGCTTGTCGCAGCACCCGACTGCCGGTTGACCTTCAGCCCTGCCGACGTATCATGCCATCAACACCTGACGCTTGGAGACGGCGCTGGAGCGCCGGCCCTCCGTGGCCGGCGATATGACTCGGCTGCACACAAGGAGACCGCACATGAAGAAGAGCATCAACGCGTGGACGTTCGAAGGGAAAGTACCCTACGCAGAGGCGGCGCGGCGGGCCAAAGCGGCCGGATTCCAGGCCATCGAGCCGACTGTCGAGCTCGAGGGCGAGTTGACGATCACCAGCGATGAGGCGAGTTGCCGCAAACTCGCGGAGCAGATCCGCGGGGCGGGGCTCGAGATCGCCTCGCTCGCCTGCGGGCTCTTCTGGCAGGCGTCGTACACATCCAACGAGGCGGCCGACCGCGAGAAAGCCAAGGGCTGGACGCGGGCGTGCCTCGAACGGGCCAAGTGGTTCGGCACCGACGCGCTGCTGGTCGTGCCGGGGATGGTCTCGCACTTCGCGGAGCCGACCAAACTGGTGACGCCTTACGCGACGGCCCTCACGCGTGCGTATGATGCGCTGCGCGAGCTCGCGCCCGAGGCCGAGAAACACGGCGTCGTCATTGCCATTGAAAACGTATGGAACGGCTTTCTGCTCTCCCCGGTCGAGATGGCCGACCTGATCGACCGCGTGAATTCGCCCTGGGTGCGCGGGTATTTTGACACGGGCAACGTGCTCAAGTTCGGCTTCGCCGAAGACTGGATCGAAACGCTCGGCGGGCGCATCAAGCGCGTTCACCTCAAGGACTTCAAGACGGCCGTCGGCAACATTGACGGGTTCAAGCCGCTGTGTGAGGGCGACGCGAACTGGAAGGCGATCATGGCCGGCCTGCGCAAGCACGGCTACGACGGCCCGCTGACGTACGAGGGTCTGGGCGACCTGGCCGACATCTCGCGCCGCATCGACCGGATCCTCGCCAGTTGACGGTCGTGGTGCGGCCGGACCGGACGGTCCCCCACGCCGGGAGTCGCCGGCCGCAGGGACCGGTTTTCACCATCGTCGCGCGGGGCGACCTCTGAACGCTGGCGTCAGCAGGCTTGATGCGCCGGGGGTACGGCGGCCGGCACAGGGGACACATTCGCTGCCATGGAGTCGGTACCGTCTGACGAACCATCCGGGCCGCACGGATCGCCCTCCGGCCGTCGCCGGCGGCCCCGGTATCGAGGCACCCATCCGCGCCGATTTGAGGAACGCTACAAAGAGCATGACACCGGGCATTACCCGGAGATCGTCGAGCGGGTCCGTGCCCGCGGCGGGACTCCGGCCGGCACGCATGTGCCGATCCTCCTGGCGGACGTGATGGAGACCCTGTGCCCGGCGCCGGGGGAGGTGGTGGCGGACTGCACGCTCGGTTACGGCGGGCACGCGGCCGAGTTCCTCCGGCGGATCGGCACGGCCGGGCAGCTCGTCGGCTTCGATCTGGATGCCGCGCAGCTCGCGCGGACGGGGGAGCGGCTCCGGGTGGAGTTTCCGGATCATCGCATCGACCTGCACCACGGGAACTACGCGGGCCTCGACAAGGGGCTTCGGGGGCAGGAAGTGAAAGCCTGGGCCCCTTCACCCCATGCTCCGCCGGGCTACGACATCATCTTCGCGGACCTGGGCGTCTCGAGCATGCAGGTGGACGACCCCGCGCGGGGATTCAGCTACAAACACGACGGCCCCCTCGACATGCGGATGAATCCGTCGCGTGCCCGGACGGCCGCCGGGCTTCTGGCGTCGCTGAGCGAGCAGGAGCTTCGCCGGTGCCTCTCTGAGCTGGGCGACGAGCCGGATGCGGCGGTCATCGCGCGGATGATCGTGCAGGTCCGCTCCCGCGAGCCGATCGACCGGACGACCCAGCTTGCCGGGTTCGTCCTGGACGCGAAAGGGCTCTCCCGGCGGCGGTGGCGCGAGGAGCTCATGCGGCGCGAACGGGGGCCGCATGCGGAACGCGTCGCCCCCGGCGAGCGTCTTCTCCATCCGGCCGCGCGGACGTTCCAGGCGCTGCGAATGCTCGTCAACGACGAGCTGGGCAGCCTGGCGCAGTTGTTACGGGTGGCGCCGTATTGCCTGCGGCCGGGCGGACGGATCGGCATCATCACCTTCCACAGTGGCGAAGATCGGCTGGTGGAGCAGGCCCTGCGCGATGGGGTGGAGGCGGGGCTCTATGCGGAAGGCGGCCGCGAGCCGGTCCGGCCGTCGGGACGCGAGCGATTCGACAATCCGCGGTCGCGCTCGGCGCGGTTCCGCTGGGCGCGCCGGATCGGCGAGGGTGGCGGGGTTCCATAGGATGAGTGCCGGCGAGGGCGGTTGGGCCCGTCGATTGGTGTGGGCCGGGGAGTTTCTGTCGCCCCTCCGGGGCTGACGTTGCCTCTTGCTTCTTCCCAGGGCTTACGCCCTGGGCTACCACCTGACGCCGCTCCGCGGCTGAGAAGGCAGACGGTCGCGAGGGGCGGACGGTCGCGAGGGGCGGGCGGCGCGGAGGGGCGGGTGGCGCGGAGGGGCGGGTGGCGCGGAGGGGTGGGCGGCGCGGAGGGGCGGGTGGCGCGGAGGGGTGGGCGGCGCGGGTACAATGGGGGCGATGACCGGATTGCCGCTCACGCCTGATATCCTGCTGGCCGCGTACACGCAGGGGCTCTTTCCGATGGATGTGGACGGGAAGATCCGCTGGTTCAGCCCGGACCCGCGGGCGATCTTCGAGCTGGACGGGTTGAAAGTCTCGCGGAGCCTGCGGCAGTCGTGCCGCAGATACGAGGTCCGGATCGACACGGTCTTCGAGGAGGTCATCCGCCTGTGTGCAAGCCGCGGGGCGCGTCGGCCGGGGCGGCGCGACACGACGTGGATCTCGAAGGAGATCATCGCGGCGTATACGCGGCTGCACCGGCTGGGCTGGGCGCACTCGGTGGAGAGCTGGCGCGACGGTGAGCTGGCCGGGGGGCTCTACGGGGTGGCGATCGGCGGGGCGTTTTTCGGCGAGTCGATGTTCCATACCCAGCGCGACGCATCGAAGGTGGCGCTGGTCGCGCTGGTGGAACGCATGCAGGACCGGGGCATGACGCTGCTCGACACGCAGTTCATGACACCGCACCTGGAGACGCTCGGAGCGGTCGAGATCCCGCGAAGCGAATACCTACGGCGGCTGCGGGAGGCGGTGGTCCTGGAGACCGGTTTTGCGTGAGAGCGCTGCGATGAGCGACCCCGCGCAGACCCGCCGGCCGCCATCGTCAGATCTCATCCGCCCTGACCGCCCATGAACAGGTCGCGGCCGGCGACCAGGGCGCCCATCTTGCGGTCGGCGACGCTGCGGGAGAGCATCCAGAAGCCGCAGTCCGGGTGCACCCAGCGGATGCGCTCGGGTCCCAGGACGCCGACGGCATGCTCGATGCGGCGGGCGATCTCCTGAGGATCCTCAATCTCGTTGTCCTTGATGTCAACGACGCCGATTCCGAGAGCAACAGAGGCTTTGAGATCCCTGAAGACCTCCAGCTCCTCGTAACCGCGGCGGGCGAACTCGAGGACGAGATGATCGCACTCGAGGGCGTTGAAGAACGGCAGGAGGTCGCGGTAGATGCCCTTCTGGATGGTCTGGCCGCCGTAGTTTCCGAAGCAGATGTGGACGGCGGCCTCCGCCCGGGTGCCGGAGAGGACGCGGTTGATGGCCTGGGCCGCCCAGGGCCCGTCCTGAGGCGTTCCGGGGAGATTGGCCTCGTCGACCTGCACGACGGCGGCGTCGATATCGGCCAACTGGTCGCGCAGGATGTCCGCGAGGGCCATGGTCAGCTCCCGGCGGTCGCGGTAGTGGGCATCGACGAGCGTCCTGGCGAGCATGTAGGGGCTGGTGAGGGTGAACTTGAGGGGCTTCTCGGTCAGGCCGCTGACGAACTCGTAATCGCTCCGCAGGTTCAGGGTGCCGGGGCCGAGCGGGCCCTCGACCACGCCGGCGGGCTGGGCGCGGAACTTCATGCCGGCCTGAGCCCGAAAAGCGTCGACCTCGGCCAGGGTCAGGGCGGTGCGCACGCCGCTGAGCGGGCGGATGAAGTAGTCGATCATGCCGTTGGTTTCCGGGTGGCCCACGTCGAAGCGGGAGAGCTCGCCGTCGGCGATGACGTCGATGCCGGCGAGCTCCTGCGTCTTCATGACGACCATCACCGCATCGCGCAGGGCGGTGCGGGAGGGGCTGACCGCAAGCCAGGCCGGAATGGGATAGCTGCCGACGACGGTGGTGCGAATGTGGGCGCGCGACATGGTGTCCTCCGCTCGAAATTGGAGCGTATCTTAGCGGGTGAGCGGGCCTGGCCGGAAGAGAGGACGGAAACGCGGTTGGCGGATGATGCGTGATGCCTTACCATGCCCCGGCCGTCCTTACCTCGGGCGGTCGATCCTGAGCGGAGAGACATGATGCAGATGGACGCCCCTGCCCCCTCCGACGTGCAGACGAAACTGCGCTGGTATGAAGGCATGACCGGGTACCACTGGTGGGTGCTCGTCATCGCCGCCCTGGCCTGGCTGTTCGACACGATGGACCAGCGGATTTTCGTGCTCGCGCGGTCTCCGGCGCTGGCGCACCTGCAGGGCCTTGAGCAGACACACCCCGAAGTGCTCAAGTACGGGAACTGGGTGACGGCCCTGATGATCATCGGCTGGGCGGTGGGCGGCTTCTACTTCGGGGTCATGGGGGACCGCTGGGGCCGGGTCAAGACGCTCTCGGTCTCGGTGCTGGTCTACTCGTCGTTCACGGGGCTGTCGGGCTTGTCGCAGCACTGGTACGACTTCTGCCTCTACCGGTTCCTGATGGGGTGCGGCATCGGGGGCGCATTCGCGACGGCGGCGACGCTGATCGCGGAGACGCTGCCCACGCACTCGCGGGCATTTGCGCTGGGGATGTTCCAGGCGCTTTCCGCAATCGGGAACATCATCGGTTCCGCGGTGGCGCGGTTTCTGATCGTGCCCGACTCCACGGTGCAGATCCTGGGCGGCTCGATCCAGGGCTGGCGGCTGCTGTTCTTCATCGGCGTGCTGCCGGCGTTCCTCGTCGTGTTCATCATCCGCACGCTCCGCGAGCCGGAGGCGTGGGTCCGGGCCCGGGAGACGGCAAGACAGTCGAAGGCGCAGCACGACCAGATGGGCAGCGTGGGCGGGATGCTGGCCCATCCCGTGTGGCGGCGGAACCTGCTGGTGGGGATGTCGCTGGCGATTGCGGGGGTGGTCGGGCTGTGGGGTGTGGGTTTCTGGACACCGGAACTCATCAACGAGGCGCTCAAGGGCGTGGATCCGGTCCGGGTCGGCAAAGTCAAAGCCATGGCGACGCTGCTCCAGGACGTCGGGGCATTCCTCGGGATGTTTGCGTTTACGGTGCTGGCGATGGAGTTCGGGCGGCGGATCAGCTTCGCGCTCTCGCTCGTCTCGGCGTACGCGGCGGTGGTGTTCGTGTTCCTGGCCCTCGGCAGCGCGTCGGAGGCCTACTGGATGACGCCGCTGGTGGGTTTCACCACCCTGAGCATCTTCGGCGGATACGCGATCTACTTCCCGGAGATCTTCCCGGCGCGACTGCGTTCGACGGGGACGGGGCTGTGCTACAACTCCGCCCGGATCTTCACCGCGCTCATCATCTTCCTGGGGCCGCAGATTCGATCGCTCTTCTCGCACACCAGCAGCCCCTTCCGATATGGGGCGGTGGCGATGGCGAGCATCTATCTGCTCGGGCTGATCGCCCTGATCTGGGCGCCCGAGACGCGGGGCAAGCCGCTGCCGGAAGACACCCCGAGTCCGCCGCCGGGCGGGTTCCCGGTCCAGGACGCCTCCAGGTGACAATCGTCCGCGGCGGGTGGGTCGACCTGATGGCTCTCCGGACCCGCGACGCGCGGCGTGCCGGCATCCATGAACCTGTCTGATGCTCTCAGAACCGCGCGCCGTGGGTGTAGTAGTCGGCGGGACGCTCGAGGCGGGCGCGGACCTGGGCGGAGACGCGCTGAACCATGAGAGCAATCGCCCGCTCTCCGTACTCGGCGCTCGCCTCCTGCACGGGCCGGGCGGAGAGCACACCCACGGGTTTGGCCGACTGGTCAGGGCCCAGTTCGCTGAGATCGCACAGACCTGGCAGCAGCGCGAGCAGCAGGCTCGTCTCCCAGAAACCCGCGTGATCGCCGGCCTCGGGGAATTCTTCTTTCACCAGCTCGTAGCCGGTGAAGGCCCAGGTGATGCACTGGGCACGCTTGTTGTTGAAGCGCATCTGGTGGAAAACGCTGCAGGCGGCGCGGGCGTGGTCGATGAGCGGATAGTGGCCGCAGACGAAGGTGATGACTTTGAAGCCGAGGCTCTGGATCTCGCAGAGACAGTGGAGCAGGAGACGCTGGTAGCTCTCGTACTGTTCCTGCGGCGAGAAACGCATGTAACCCGCGGCGAAGTTCGTGGTGGGAAGTCGCATGGCGGCCAGGATGTCGTCCTTGTCAACGGCGCCGACCTCCATGAGCCCTTCTTCGCGGCTCTCACCATAGTAGAGCGGCGGGAAGACCAGCCCCCCGCCGGCCTGGGCGCAGCGGACGGCCAGGGCGTGACCTTTGAGCGAATCGAGGCCGACCGGGTTGTGCAGCCCGTGCCACTCAATCGTGCCGATGGGAAGATAGGCAACGGGGCATCGCTCGCGGGCTTCGACGATCTGACGCGGGCGCATGTGGTCGTATCGCACTTCGGCGGGCATGGTGTGATCCTCCTGGCAATGGACGGGGAGTGTACGGCGGCCCGGTGGGCGGGGAAAGAGCGGGCCGGGTGCGAGGGCCGTTGACGCTCACGCGATGCGACAGCGGGTCAGTGCGAGCGGACCAGCTTGTTGGGGTCGGCCGTGATCACAATCGCAGAGCCGGTTTGATCGCGGACGCGGACCTTGGTCTGGCCCTTGCGGCGCAGTTGCTCGCGTTCGTCTTCGGTGCCGATGTAGATGACCTCCCCGCTCACCTTCTTGTCGCCGCGGAAGAAGAGCTGCTGGAGCCGCTTCTTGACCGGCGAGGAGATCTTGCCCTTGTCGTCATCCCAGGTGGACCAGTCGGGAACGTCCATGGGTTCCGCCACGCGGACCTTGGTGCCGGCGGACAGGGATTTGTTCAGATTGAACGCCATACCTCAAAGCACTCCTATAAAAAAATCGGCGGCACGCTCAGGGTGAAGCGTCCCGTCGACGTCGTCATAGTATAGTCCAGGCCCAGGTGACATACCAAGATGCCGTGATAATCGGTGGTCGTCGGAGCGGTCTTGCGGTCACAGCAGAGCCTGCCCTCAGACGACCCGGTCGCCACGGGAGCCGACCGCTCCGGCTTCGTCTGCGTGGGTGGGGCGGGTGCCCGTGCGGGGTTCGGGTCGGTCGTCTACACTCGGCGGCATGAAACCGTGCGGAAAGCCAGCTTGCGGCCCGTGTCTGTCCTGGCTGTGCCGGGTTGTGGCCGTCGGGGTCCTGCTGACAGGAGGACTGCCCTGCCGGGGTGAAGCGGGTCCGTCCGCGCGGACGGCCGGCGCGGACCCCCGGCCGCCCGCGGGCGTCCCGCAGTACATCTTCTTCAACCGGGCGCCCGGCTCCGGCCCGGATCGCTGGCACCAGGCCCGGCCGGAAGGATTCACCGCCGAGTCGCTGCGCGAGATGGTTCAAGTGCTGGGCACGCGCGGCAATGCGTCGTTGCGGCTGGGTGCGGGCTTCATGTTCTCGATCCTGGAGCGCGATCTGGCGACGACGGCCGAGTCGCTCCGGCGGATGCTCGCGGCCAGCCTGGAGGCGGACGTCCCCGTCGTGGTGGGGCTGGATGGTGAAAACTGGTGGGAATCGCGCCCGGATCTGTGGAACTGGTGGGATCGATCGCTGCCCGGGTATGACCCCGCGAACCGCATGAACGTGGAATGGAGCGGCTGGGGGCCCGAGCATGCGGTGAAGATCGGCTGGCGGAACTGGGGGCACCAGGTGCGGGTGCGCCCCGCCCCCAACCTGGAGTCGCCGGGGTTTCTGGCGGAGCATTGGCGAGCGTATGACGTGCTGATCCCCATCGTGATGGAATGGTACCGTCGTCTGCCGGCCGGGCGGCGATATCTGCTGGGCGGGGTGAAGCTCGGCTGGGAGGCTTCGATCAACGTCAACGCATTCTACTACACAGACGGGAACGCGATCTTCGAGCGGTCGCCGACGGATGCGTCGCAGGATCCCACCGTGCGCGACCCGTCGCAGGGGTGGACCTTCGGGCAGGCTCCGCTGGGTTATGCGGCGGTGTGGACGGCGGGGCTCAAGCGGAGCGGCTCGCTGACCGCACAGGACATCGAGCGGGTGGTGCAGCGGTATCTGGAGCGGCTGGCCCGCGCGGCCCACGAGCGCGGCGTGCCCCGGCATCTGCTGTTCACGCATCAGGGGGGGACATACGAGCCGTGGGAGCGCCACCTGTCGTTCCGGCCGGCGATCAATGCGTATTCGATACCGGGCTGGAGCTTTTATTCGCATGACCCGGCCGAGTCCGGCTCTCTGGGTGACGATTTGACGGCGGCCGGGCGCGAGCAGTGGGCGGCCGCGGAATGGTGGCGCGGGGCGGGCAGCGAGGCGGGGTGGCGCGAGCGATTTCTGGCCACACTGCGGTTCCGCAGATGCCGGATGGTGTGCGTGTTCAACTGGGATGGGCTGAGGCGCGATGCGAACGCCCTGGCGGCGGTTCGGGCGGTGGCGGAGAGCCTCAGTCCGGCGACCCGGCCGGCCGGCGGACGATGATTCCGGCAGGACCGCGCCGTGGCCAGCACCCCCCGCAACGGGGTGTGGCGATTCTTGCGGGAGCGGGCGTGTAGGTTTCCCGGCGCGCGGCTCGACTGAGCCCGCCGAAGTCCGGGACCGGGCCGGACCTGCGATGCGAGAGCGTCTCACCCAGCCAAGGTCCCGTCCGGCAGACGGGACCTACCCGATGCGGATCCCCGGAAACCTGCCATGCACCCTCGCAAAGGGCTGTGGGGACGGGATTTGACAGTTGTGCCGCCGGGTACAACAATGCTGAGGTCCTGTGGCCGCGGAGGAGGTGCGTCCTCCGGGCACTTACCGCCCGCGATCGGGCCGGCGAACGCCCCGGCGTAGCGGGCCAATGGCTCGCCTTCGATTGACGTGAGATCACACAACCCGCTCAAGGAGTCTTGGCATGGCAGTGGCTCGAGCCCCGGGTGGGGGCGGCATGACCGGTATCAAGGTGGCGCTGATCGCATTCGTGTGCCTGACGGTGGCGTCGCTTGCATTCACGATCATCCTGTACACGCACCAGGCTGACCTTGACAGCACGTCGACCTCGATGCGCGACCAGGCCCAGAAGGCCAACGAGGAAAAGTCGCGGATGGAGCAGGGGGTGAGCGAAATCGCCCGGATCGTCACCGGCGAGAGCACCAGCGAGCCGACCAAGATCCAGGAGACGATCAAAACGCACGTGAACCCGGTCTTGGCGGACGCCGGAGTGCAGCAGGAGCGGATTGCCCCGGATTCGGCCATCATCACCGTGCTGGACGGCCTGTTCCGCCTATACCGGCGCAACGCGGAGGAGCTGGCCAAAACGACGGCCCAGCGCGACGAATTGGTCAAGCAGATGGAGCAGTTGAACCAGGCGGCCAAGGAACAGGCGGACCAGTTTGCCGCCAAGACAACGGAATTCGAGAACCGCCTCAAGCAGGCGGAAGAGCAGAACGCCGCGAATCAGCGGGCGTGGAGCCAGCAGCTCGAAGACCTGAAGGCCTCGACCGGCAAGACACTCGCTTCGGCGACAACCTCGCTGAGCGAAACCCGGGCCCAGTACCAGAAGCTCGAAAAGCAGCTCGAAGAGAAGAATCAGCGTCTCCAGGAGCTGGCCGAGAAGCTCGCGCGGTTCCAGCCGGGGATGGACAAGGTGACGCCGCAGGACATCGCGGACGGGACGATCGTCCGGTCGATTCCGACGGAAGACATCGTCTACATCAGCCTCGGCAAGCGCGACCGGATCGCGCCGGGGATGCCGTTCTCGGTGTATGCCCGCTCGCCGCGCGGCGATGAGGGGCACGAGAAGGCGACGGTCGAGGTGGTGAACGTGTTCGACACGACGTCGGAGGCGCGGGTCAAATCGAGCAAGCCCGGCGAGCCGATCCTGGAAGGCGACCTGGTGGCCAACCTCGTCTACGACAAGAACCGCCGGTATCGGTTCGTGGTGGCGGGCGATTTTGACCTGGACTTCGACGGGCAGATCGACAAGCCCGGGGGCGAAGCGGGTCAGGACGTGATCCGGATGATCGAGCGGTGGGGCGGCATGGTGGCCCCCAGCGTGGATTCGAGCGTGGATTTCGTCGTGCTGGGTGCTCCGCCGTTCCTGCCGCCCCAGCCGTCGGCGACGGCCAGCGAGGAGACCAAGGAACGGGCGGCGGCACAGGCCAGCGTGCGCCAGGCGTTCGATTCGATCCGGGCGGAGGCCAAGGCCCTCTCGATCCCGGTGCTGACACGCACGCAGTTCCTGCATTTCATCGGCCTGCAGGTTCCGTCGAAGACGCCGGAGGATCAGCTCGCGGCGCAGTAGAAAGTCGAAAATGGAAAGTCGAAAGTCGAAACAGAGCGGCCGCCCTCGAGGGCGGCCGTTTTTGTTGGTGCGTGGCGGAATTCCTTCTTCCAATCGGCGACCGCGGGTATTAAGATGCTGCAGCCCGGTTCCCTGATTCGAGATGTGGTGTACAGCCATTGGGAGGCATCAGATGGTGGATATCCCGTACCCCACAACACCTGTTCCGCTTGATACGAGCGGGCGAATCGATGCGGATCTTCCCTGCCTGGGGTGCGGCTACAACCTGCGGGGCTTGAATCCCGATGGCGTGTGTCCGGAGTGTGCCACGCCGGTCGGGCGATCGCAATACGGGAATCTGCTTCGCTACTCGAACCCGGATTGGGTCGATCAGCTCGCCAGCGGAATGAATTGGCTGGTGGCGTCGATCGTGTTCGGGATCCTCGCAGGAATCGTCGCCGCTGTGCTTGGGGGATTCCTGGGGGGCGCCGCAGGTGCGACGGTCGCGACGGGCGTCGTCCAGATCGGCGCTTCCCTCGTGAGCCTGATCGCATACTGGAAGGTGACAGCACCCGATCCGTCACAGACCGAAAGCACTCTGACCGCCCGTCAACTCGTCAGGGCGCTGACCGCGGCGCAGTTCGTGCTGGGCCTGGCAGCGCAGGGAGCCCAGCACCTCGACCACAGACTGGCGTTGTTCCTGTCGGAGGGAAGCGGTCTCATCGATATTGCGCAGTCATCCGCAACATTCGTCTACGCCCGGCAGTTGGCCATGCGGATTCCGGATCTGCAGCTCGCCGATCGAACACGGCTGGTCATGTGGGGCGTGGTCATCAGCTACGGTTTGATCGCGATCATGAGCGCGATTGAGCTTCTGTCGGTGTCCGCGGCGGGTGGCGCTGGGGGTGCCGCGGGCATGGGGCTGAGTGTGTTCGGCTGTGCAGGCGGCGTGGGGATTCTCATTTTTGGCCTGTGGTCATTGCTCTTGATCGATCGGTATCGCAAAGCGTTTGGCGAAGCGGCCCGAAAGGCACGAATGACGTGGGCCAGCGACACGGAAACGGTGCCACGCGCGATGTGAGTCGGGTGGAACGTGCCCGCCGGCCGCGGCGTTGCCGCGGCCGCTCAGGTCAGGCGTTCGCATAGCGCACGTCCTGCAGGGCGCGCAGGAGGCGGCTCCACCAGAACCAGCCGCACAGCAGGAGGACTCCTGCGAGTCCCAGGAGCAGCACCGCGCCCCGCGGGAGTTCGAAGTCGAGGAACTGGACGATCGTTTCGCCCCAGCGGGTGGCGGCCGCGTGCCAGAGCACGATCACGCCGAGATAGAGCGTCACAATGGCTGGCCACATGAGCGGCGAGGCGTAGCAGCAGACCGTGGCGCACACGCGGTAGTCGCGGAGTTCGTACGCGAACTGCGACCAGAGGCACGCGGCGAACATCACCAGCATCTGGGCGGCGATCGGCAGCAGGATGAACCACGTCGCGAGGAGGGGAAACGCCTCGGCCTGCCGTTCGGAGTCGGCGGTCGTCCAGACCAGCAGTTGCACGACCACCAGGCCCGCCAGCGTCACGAGCATGAACGTGCCCCACCAGAAATGGCGTGCCGCGCGCAGGCCGTTCTGCACCGGGAGGCGCTTGAAGAACGCCGGCTCCCAGAGCACCCGCCACTGGGTCGCCAGCAGGTCGCGAAAGCCCGCGGAGCTCAGCTCGCTGTGCTGCCAGTCGGTCGGGCGGCGCCGTCCGCCGGGCAGCGACTCGCCCACCGCGAGTCCGCATTCGGGACAGGGCGAGGTCAGCGGCAGGCCCACGATGAGATAGCCGCAATCGTCGCAGTGCGGCTCGCGCGGGTGGAAGGCCGGGCCGTCGGGCGGCCCCGCGTAGCGGCTTGCCCCCGCCAGCAGGGCACGAAGCAACAGGAAGATGGTGCCCCCCGTCACCGCCGCAAGCATGGCCAGCGGCAGGATGTCGAAGCGCGATTTGAGCCATTCCGGCTGGTTCTCGACGAGCAGCAGGACGGCGGTCCACACGATCGTCAGCGGCAGCAGCGCGGTCGTCGTCCAATAGACGTTCCTCACGCTTCGCCTGAACACCGAGCGGGCGCTGTCGCCGCCGGCGCACCAGGGCATGAGGAAGATCCCAAGTGCGACCAGGCATAACTCGGCGAGCGGGACCGACCCGATGACGGCCGCGATCATCAGCGCCTCCACTGGAGAGCTGGCCGATGACGACGCGGATGCTAACTCCAGCACCCACTTTGCGAGTTCTTCACGCCAGTCCTGCCAGTCGAACTCGTACGGCAGCCCTTCACTGCCGACGATGCCCGCGCCGATCACCACACCGCTTAGCAACAGAGCCAGCACATGCGCGGCGACGGCGCGCCCAAGCGAGCCGACGGCCAGATGAGGCCCGTAGCGCCGGGGCAACAGCCAGAAGAGCAGAAACCCCTTGATGAAGCCGACGCGCCGCAGCGAGAGCGGCGGCTCGGCCGTCGCCGGCAGGAGCGGCGCGACATGCGTCAGGGAAGTTGTGTTCGGGTCCAGGGTGGTCAGAGGTCAGTCCTCCAGCTTGCGCGGGTGCGTGACGCTTTCGGCGGGTGGCATGGGCAGCGTCGGGGTGGCCCCGCCAAGCCGACGCGGCCCCGGCGAGCCGACCCCAGG
>CAZQEN010000166.1:0-15910 GCA_964591605.1 uncultured Planctomycetales bacterium | reverse complement strand
ATTGTACCGACGCGGGGGGACGATGTCTCGCATCCCGTGCGCGGGGGACGTCCGGAACATTCAAGGGTCGGCGCGGAGAACCCCTCGCTGGCGCTTCGGGCTCTATTGCCCGCACGGCGACCGACGGCGGCCGCCGCAAGCCGGGAGGAGAAGTCTACGCGGAGGCGCGGAGATGTCAGACCCCGAATCTGAGATCTGAGATTTGCGCTTCGAGATCTGACGATCTAGTCCCGACGCGGGGCGGGTGTTACAATCCGCGGCCATGAGCATCGTGGTACAGAAATTCGGCGGTTCCAGCGTGGCCGACGCGGAGAAGATTCACCGGGCGGCCCGCCGGGCGATCAAAGCGAAACTCGACGGGCATCAGGTGGTCATGGTCGTGTCCGCTATGGGCAAGACGACGGACAAACTCATCGCGCTGGCCCAGGAGGTCAACCCGAATCCGCCCAAGCGCGAGATGGACATGCTGCTGACGACCGGCGAGCAGGTGTCGATCTCGCTGATGGCGATGGCCATCGAGGCGGGCGGGCACCAGGCGATCAGCTTTACGGGCGGGCAGATCGGGATGCTGACGGATTCGTCGCACACGAAGGCCCGGATCCGCTCGATCGACGCCGACTGCATCTATCGCGAGCTCAGCGCGGGCAGGATCGTGATCGTGGCCGGGTTCCAGGGCGTGACGGAGGAGGGGCACCTGACGACGCTGGGCCGGGGCGGGTCGGACACGACGGCGGTGGCGCTGGCGGCCGTGCTCAAGGACTCGATCTGCGAGATCTACACCGACGTGGACGGCATCTACACCACCGATCCGCGGATCGTGCCGCAGGCCCGCAAGATGAAGGAGATCGCCTACGACGAGATGCTGGAACTGGCCTCGCTGGGTGCGAAGGTCATGCACTCGCGCTCGATCGAGTTCGGCAAGAAATACAACGTGCCGATTCATGTACGCAGTTCACTGACCGATACCGAAGGAACCATGATCGTGGCTCAAACCAGAGGAATGGAAGACATCGTCGTCCGCGGCGTGACGCTCAAGAAGGACCTGGCCCGGGTGGTGCTGGTGGGCGTGCCGAACAAACCGGGCATCGCCTCGCAGGTTTTCGCCCGGGTCGCCCAGCACCAGGTGGTGGTGGACGACATCATCCAGAACATCGTCGAGCAGGCGAGCGAGGCGAACATCGGCTTTACCACCAGCGGCACCGACGCCAAGGAGGCCGAGGTCATCGCCCAGCAGCTCTGCAAGGAGCTGGGGATCCGGAAGTTCGAGGTGGAGACGCGGCTGGCGAAGGTCAGCATCGTCGGGGTGGGCATGAAGACGCACACCGGCGTGGCGGCCCGCATGTTCAACGCGCTGGCCGAGGCCCAGATCAACATTCAGAACATCACCACAAGCGAGATCGTCATTTCGTGCATCGTCGACGAGAAGGACGGCGAGCGGGCCGTCCAGGTGCTCCACGCCGCGTTCGGACTGGACAAGGCGGAGGAGTAGCCAAACCGCCAATGAAGGCGGAAGAGCGGGAGGCGGTCAAACCGGCAGAGCCCCGACCGTCGGGGAGCGGGTTCTTCCGCGGGATCGCAGACCGCTTCCTCATGGGCGCGGCTCTGAGCGAGCTGCTCACACACACTCTGATTGAGACCCCTGCTTCAGAAGTCCTGTCCTGAGGGCAGGAGCTCTGTGGTTTGCCGAGTGGAGGGACCTGGACGTTGCCTCCGCCTGGGCGAAGTTGACTGATCGTCAGCGACGGGCATGCCGGGGTCGCCGGGGCCGCGGGAGGCATCCGGCGAGCAGGGTCAGCAGGCCGGCCGCCGGTTCGGGCACGAACTGGCCGGGCGAGAGGGCCACGTTGGAGATCCGGACTTCGTCGATCCAGCCATTGAAGACCAGGCCGTACTGGCCGGTATAGTCGTTCCCGATGGACAAGCCCGGGCTGAAGGCGGGGTCCAGGGCGGCCAGCGGCCGGACGGCGGTCGTTGTCGAGTTGACCTGGACGCCGTTCACGTAGAGCTTCATCGCGCCGGTCGCGTCATCGAGCGTTCCGGCCACGTGCAGCCACTGGTCGTAGGGAACGGGGGCGGTGATCACGGCCGTCTGGTTGCTCGCATTCTGGATACTGAACTGGAGGACGTTGCCTCCTCCGCCGAGTCCGAGTTGATAGGGGTCCAGGCCGGGGCGGTTGTCGGCGCGCATGACGATGGTGCCGATGCCGCCTGTGCCGGGCTTCAGAGGCCGGGCCTTGACGAAGGCTTCGAGGGTGAGGCTCTGGGTCAATGTCACCAGTGGACCGTCCGGGATGCCGACGCGTTGTCCGCTGATGCCGTCAAATTCCATGGAACGGGCATTGGACGGGAGGCCGGAGACAGGGACATCCGTGCGATAGACCGGTCCCGCGACGGGCGTGCCGTGCAGATTGCCGGGAGAACTGTCGAGAACGGTGTTGCTGCCGGTGGCCGCGGCATTGGCCGCCCCTTCCTCGAACCGCCACCACCCGACGGTGGCCGCTCCGGCCGGCGACACGATCCCGAACACGACCACCCACATCAACATCCTGGTGCGCATGGCTTTTCCTTTCCTCTGCGATGATGGAACGAACGAAGAGATCCGTCTGCAGGCATGAGGGAGACCCGGGACACGCGGCCGGCATTCACCTCTCATCGATCTCGAATACAGGCAACTCCGGTGCGGCTCGCGGGCGTTCCCCGCGGTTCGGCGCATCCGCGTTGAGCGCCGTCCTTCTGGAGTCTTCGGGCGACCACAGGGTTTACGCAGGCACAGAATCCTCCCGTGAACCCCTCGCTTGCGCTTCGGGCTCTATTCGCAGGGGGAGGGTCACCCCTGATACACTCCGGGCGCGGCCGGGAGGACCGCCTCACGGCCAACGCACTTCCTGATCTCTCCCCGGGGGGTACTGCTGAAGAAGGGAACTCTTTCGACGATCACAGGGACGTCGGAAGAGCCTCCTTTCCCGTCCAGGTCTTCTGATTACCAGAAATGCGGATGCGTGTCAACCGGGATCGGGGGCAGACGGTCACCCGGAGATGCATACCGGAGTTCGCTGGCGGGCAGGAGGGGTGGGTCCCGGCGCGCCGGGACATCCGCAATCGAGGATGCAGATTGCCCATGACCCAATCGCACGGGCAGCGAGTATCCCGGCGCGCCGGGACCCATGCCACCCACTCAGAGGGACAGGAGCCCTGTCACCCACAGATTCATGGGGTCGGCATGGGGTGGGCGTTTCGCCTATGCTATGCCCTGCCGCCCCCCCGGTGTGCCGACGGGCGGCGGGATTGACGCATGAAGATTGATCTCCCCATCTTCTCCCTGCGAGCGTGTGTCGCCGGGCTGGCGGCGACACTGAGTCTGGCGGCGTGGGCGGAGGCGGGAGGATGGCTGGCCGGACGCGTGGTGGATGATGCAACGGGCATGCCCGTGGCGGCGCGGGTGTACCTCACGGACAAGCGCGGACAGCCCCATCTGATCCCCTCTCGGGGTGAGCGCCCGACGGCTTCCTACGACAAAACCGACGGCCCCACGGGTATCCGCGAGGCCTATTCACTGCCGCCGGCGGAGCCGGTGCGCGTCGAGCTGCCGGCGGGAACGTACGAGGTGGTGATCGAACGGGGCAAGGAGTATCTGCCGCTGCGCGAGAAGCTGACGCTGGCGGATGGTGAGACGCTGGAGCGGGAGTTTCGGCTCCGGCGTTTCTGCGACATGGCCGGGCTGGGCTGGTATTCGGGCGATTGCCACGTCCATACACCGCTGCGCGATCTGCCGGCGGCGCAGTTGGCCGATGATGTCAACGTTGCGTTTCCCATCACGGCGTGGACGACCCAGCTCGAGCGGGCGCCCGCGCTGACGGCGGAAGAGAAGGACGTGGTGCCCGGCCGCCGGGTGGACATCGATGCGACGCACGTCTACTGGACGCTCAACAGCGAATACGAGATCACGCAGGCGGGCGGGCGGGACTGCACGCTGGGCTCGATGCTGATCCTGGGGCATCGCCAGCCATTGACGCAGACGGCGCCGCCGCTGGCGGCACTGGAGCGGGAGGCCCGCCGGCAGAATGCCATCCTCGACTGGGAAAAGCACACCTGGCCGTGGTCAACGATGCTCGTGCCGGCGGCGGGGATCGACACCATCGAGCTGTCGAATAACAGCATGTGGCGGCAGCGGCTGGTGACGACGTATCTGTGGGGCCGCCAGCCGCCGCCGTGGATTCCCACGCCGCTCGATGCCCGCGGCTTCATCGACTACGGATTCGAGACGTATTACGCGCTGCTGAACAGCGGATTCGTGCTGCGGCCGAGTGCCGGGACGGCCAACGGGGTGCATCCGGTGCCGGTCGGGCACAGCCGCGTGTACGTGTACGTAGAGGGCGGCTTCAGCTATGAGAAGTGGGTCGAGGGCCTGCGGGAGGGGCGGAGCTTCAGCACGAACGGCCCCCTGCTGCTGCTGACGGTGGACGGCCTGCTGCCCGGGGCTCGGCGCGAGCTGCGTGGAGGCGCCTCCACCGCGGTGGAGGCGGTGGTGGAGGCCTACAGCGCCTCGCCGCTGGCATCGGTCGAGCTGGTGGTCAATGGGCGGCCGATACGGCTGACGAGCGAGCACACTGCGGCTCCGGCCCGACCGCACCACGCGCGATATCGTGTGCCGGTCACGCTGAGCGGATCGAGCTGGGTCGCGGCGCGGTGTTTCGAGGAAGCCCCGGCCGACAACCCGCGGTTTGCCCACACCGGCGTCGTGTTTTTCGACGATCGCGACCGGCCGCTGCATCCCGAGCCGCGGCAAATTCAATATCTGGTCGATGCCACGGCCGAGCAGATCGAGCGAAACCGGCAGCATCTGGGCGAACCAGCACTTGCTGAATTCAGCCAGGCACTGGAGGTATACCGCCGGGTGGCGGCCGGCCCGCCCGGTCGGCTCCGGGCGGAGACCGTGCTGCGGCTGGAGCCGTCGGGGAAGAACCCGCGCAACAGCGAAGGTGGTTTCATCCGGCTCGCCGACGGGCGCATCCTGTACATCTACACGCATTTCACCGGGGGAGCGGGCGACGATGACCGGGCGCATCTGGCGAGCCGCGTCTCTCATGACGGCGGGCGGACGTGGAGCCGGGAGGACGGGGCGGTGGTCCGCGACGACGCGGGCCTCAACGCGATGTCTGTTTCGCTGCTGCGTCTGGCGGACGGGCGGATCGGGCTGTTCTATCTGCTCAAGCAGTCCCCGGCTGACTGCCGGCCGGTACTGAGGATTTCCACAGACGAAGCGAAGACCTGGGGCCCTCCGCGGATGATCATTGCCGACTCCGATGTGGGATACTACGTGGTGAACAATGACCGCGTCGTTCAACTGCGGAGTGGGCGGCTGGTCGTGCCGGCCGCCCTGCATCGTCGCAGCGGGGGAAGGTTCGACCCGAACGGGCTGATCGCGTGCTATCTGTCGGACGACGCCGGGGCGACGTGGCGTCGCAGCCGCACGCAGTTTCGCGGCCCGGGCACGCTGCAGGAGCCGGGCGTGGTCGAACTGAGCGGCGGGCGGCTTGCGATGTTCTGCCGCAGCGAACTGGGCAGCCAGTATCTGAGCGAGTCGAAGGACGGCGGGGACATGTGGACGGAGCCGCGGCCCTCGAGTCTCGTCTCGCCGCAGTCGCCCGCGTCCATCGAGCGGATCCCGAGTACCGGCGATCTGCTGTGCGTGTGGAACCGCAACTTCGAGCCGGGGCGGCCGGGGGCCGGTCGCCGTACGCCGCTGTGCCTTGCCCTTTCGCGTGACGAAGGCCAGACGTGGGAACGCGAGCAGATCATTGAAGACGATCCACACCGGTGGTACTGCTATACGGCGATCGAGTTCACGGGCCAGGATGTGCTGCTGGCGTACTGCGCGGGGGATCGGCGCGAGAACAACGGGCTGGCATTGACGAAGCTCGTCCGGGTGCCGATCTCCTCGTTGTATCGGGTGGCGCGTTGCGACTGAACGATGCAGGCGAGACGCCTGCACCACAATCCGGGCGGAGGGTCGCGGTTGCGTGATGCAGACGAGATGCCCGCATCACAAGTCAGGTGGCGCGTTGCGACTGAACGATGCAGGCGAGACGCCTGCACCACAAGTCGAGGGTGGGCCAGGTATATGAGACATTTCCCTGCGATTCGGCTTCTACACGTCCTCGCGATGGTCATTCCGGCTGCGCCGCTGGTGGCGCAGAGTGAACTGCCCGGGACCGAGCCGCTCGCTCCGGAGAGTGTGGATCCGGCCGACATGGTGGCGGGGATCGGCCAGTTCCTGTCGCGTGATATATCAGCGGCCCGCGAGGCCCGCGAGCAGAAGTGGAAACCGGATGTCAGCTCGCTTGATGCGTTCGATCGCTGGATGGATGCGCGGCGCGAGCGGTTGCGGCGCATTCTGGGGGTGGTGGATGCGCGCGAGCCGGTGACAGCCATTGAACTGGTCGCCACCACGACGACAAGCTCGCTGGTCGGCGAGGGCGAGGGATACAAGGTCCACCAGGTGCGCTGGCCGGTGCTGCCGGGGGTGCACGCGGAGGGGTTGCTGCTGGAGCCGGATGCCCCGCTGGCAAGCGTGGTGGCGCTGGGCGATGCCGACTGGACGCCCGAGCAGCTCGCCGGACTGGCTCCCGGCGTGTCCGAGGCGTCGCAGTTTGCCCGTCGACTGGCGGAAAACCGCTGCCGGGTGCTTGTGCCGGTTCTGATGGACCGGGCGGATACGTACTCCGGCAACCCGGCCATCCGGATGACGAACCAGCCGCATCGCGAGTTTGTCTACCGCGCCGCGTTCCAGATGGGCCGACACATCATCGGGTACGAGGTGCAGAAGGTGCTCGCGGCGGTGGACTGGTTTGAGCACAGTGGGACTGGCAGGTCCCGCCTGCCGGGCGGGACCTCATCGCCGGCCGCCCCACCATCCACCATGCCGTCGCCCGGCGAAGACAACCTGCCTACCGGCATCATCGGCTACGGCGAAGGCGGCCTGCTCGCATTTTATGCGGCGGCGATCGATCCGCGGATTGACGCGGTGGGGGTGAGCGGATACTTCGGTCCCCGCGAAGGTTTGCCGCAGGAACCGATTTACCGCAACGTCTGGACGCTTTTGCGCGACTTCGGCGACGCGGAGCTGCTCACGATGATCGCGCCGAGAACGGCGCTGATTGAAGCTTCGCGAGCTCCGAAGGTGACCGGTCCGCCGGCCCCGCACGACGGGCGGGCGGGAGCGGCGGCTGGCCGCATCGATACACCGCCGATCCAAGCCATTCGTGACGAATTCGAGCGGGCGCAGCGTCTGCTGCCGGTTGCGGATCTGATCGGCCGTTTCGAGCTCGTCGAAGCGGAGACTGGCGGATACTCGCCGATTGGCTCGCAGCAGACGCTCTTTGGCTTCCTGCACGCGCTGGGGATTCATGAACCGATCCGTGAGGGTGCGGTGCCCAGGACCGCTCGACTGCTCCCCGATGCGGCCGCGCGGACGAAGCGCCAGTTCGACGAGCTCAACGAGTTCACGCAGCGCCTCGTCCGCAGCAGCCCCGAGCGGCGCCTCGCGTTCTGGAGCAAGGCGGACGCCTCGTCGCTGGCCCGCTGGCAGGAGACGACGAAGCGTTACCGCGACTACTACTGGGATGAGGTGATCGGCCGACTGCCGAAGGCGACCATTCCGGTTCATCCGCGTTCGCGGCGAATTCTCGAAGATCCGAAGTGGCAGGCGTGGGAGGTGAAGCTGGACGTCTATCCGGACGTTTTCGCCTCCGGGATCCTGTTCGTCCCGCGCGACCTCAAGCCGGGTGAGCGGCGGCCCGTGGTCGTCTGCCAGCACGGCCTGGAGGGCACGTCCGAGAGCACGATCACCAGCGATGAGAAGAAGGGCTTCGGCTATTACCAGCGCGTCTCGCCGCGGCTGGCGGAGCGCGGCTACATCGTCTATGCGCCGCAGAATCCCTACATCGGCGGCGACACGTTCCGCATGCTCCAGCGCCAGGCCAACCCGCTGGGACTCTCGATCTTCTCGTTCATCGTGAGGCAGCACGAGCGCACGCTGGAGTGGCTCGCGTCGCTGCCATTCGTGGACGGCGGGCGGATCGGTTTCTACGGCCTGTCCTATGGCGGCAAGACAGCCATGCGCATCCCCGCCCTGCTGCCGCAGTATGCGCTGTCGATCTGCTCGGCCGACTTCAACGAGTGGATCTGGAAGATGACCTCCCTTGATTTCAAATCCAGCTACATGTTCGTCGGCGAGTGGGAGATGTACGACTTCGACATGGGCAACACGTTCAACTACGCCGAGCTGGCCGGACTGATTGCCCCGCGCCCGTTCATGGTCGAGCGCGGGAGCCGCGATCCGGTCGGGATCGACGAGTGGGTCGCCTATGAATACGCCCGCGTCCGGCGTCTTTACGCCGACCTGGGCATCCCCGCGCTCACGGAGATCGAGTTCTTTCAGGGCCCCCACCAGATCCACGGCGCAGGCTCGTTCGCCTTCCTGGACAGGCATCTGAGGCCGCGAGGCGAATGAGGCATGAGCCCGGGGCAGCGCGACTGCCCCGGGCCCAGCCCGTGCGAGGAGAATGCCAGCGTGTCAGAAGCCGTAATAGCAGTCGCAGAAGCCGAAGTCCTCGAAGTCGCCCGTGTCCACGGTCTCGAAGGTGGGCCGGGGCGAGCTGTTGATGCTGATCGACACGTCGGAATTCTCGAGCACCGTACCGAGCAGGCTGCTCATGCTGTCGAGATTGTCGACGCCCATCGTGCAGCCGTTGGCCTGGAAAACGGTGGCAGTGGCCATCGCCAGGCCCATCGTGATGCGGCGAAGCAGGACATGCCTGTGAATCATGGTGTTGTCTCCCGTCGTTTCAAAGCGTCTGTCTGCGGCGGATGCGACGATCGCACCCCACGCAGGGACTGTTCGGTGCCAGGTGGGAGACCTTTCAGGGACGGGGGGGAAAGTCCGAGAACACGAGGGGTTGGCAGAAGGCGGAAAACAGCGTACAATGAGATCATGAACTGCAGGATTCCCATCTGCGGGAGGACCATCGGCAACCGGGATCGTTCGCCCCAGGGCGGATGGTTCGGTTGCCGGTCGAACGACCGCCCTGCCTGAGCGATTTTGCCGCTCACTGGCTCGTTTTCTACAGAATCCTTACACTACCGGGCTCGATTTTGAGCGTTTTGGCGGCTGGTGCGTGTGCCATGGGATTTCCGCACCCCCCTGACCGGTGCGCCGGGGACGGATTCGCGCGGGATGGGAATCCCGATGGGGTGGGTGGAAGATTCTCGCCGCAGGCGGATCGCCTCCGCGGGACGGGCGGATCGCAGCAGCGACAGCCGGAGAATCAGCGACTGTATCTGGGAGACTTTTGTGGCCATTGCCTACAACAAACGGACGTGTGACTGCGGTACGCTTCGCGCCGCAGACATCGGGAAAGAAGTGATCCTCGCCGGGTGGGTCAACACCTACCGTGATCATGGCGAGAACCTGGTGTTCATCGACCTGCGCGACCGCGGCGGGCTCACGCAGTGCCGCTTCAACATCGACACCGATCCGGAAGCGACAAAAATCGCGCGGACGCTGCGCAAAGAAGACGTGATTGCGATCCGGGGCGAGGTGATCAGCCGCGGCACGAACGTCAATCCGAAGCTGCCGACGGGCGAGATTGAGGTCAGCGTCCACGAGGTGAACCTGCTCGCCAAGTCGGCTACGCCGCCGTTCGAGGTGAGCGAATACACGGAGGCCAACGAGGACCTGCGCCTCAAGTACCGGTTCCTGGACCTGCGCCGCCCGCCCATGCAGAAGGCGATCATCACGCGGCACAAGACGCTGCAGGCGTTCCGCGAGTTCTACTACCGCGAGGGTTTCCTCGACATCGAGACGCCGATCCTCACGAAGTCGACACCGGAGGGCGCGCGCGACTACCTGGTTCCGTCGCGCGTGTTTCCGGGGCAGTTCTACGCCCTGCCGCAGTCGCCGCAGCTCTTCAAGCAGCTCCTGATGATCAGCGGCCTGGACCGCTACATGCAGATCGCGCGGTGCTTCCGGGATGAGGACCTGCGGGCCGATCGCCAGCCGGAGTTCACGCAGGTGGACCTCGAGATGGCGTTCGTGGACGTCGACAACGTGCTCGACGTGGTGGAGCGGTCGCTGGCGTACGTCTGGAAGGAGGTCATCGGCGTCGAGGTGGCCACGCCGTTCCGGCGGATGCGTTACGACGACGCGATGCGCGACTACGGCAGCGACAAGCCCGACCTGCGCTACGAGATGAAGCTGATCGATATCACTCAACTCGCGAAACAGAGCGAGCTGAAGGTGTTCCTCGAGAACATCGAGAAGGGCGGGATCGTCAAGGCGATCTGTCTGCCCGGCGGCGGCGAGATGACACGCAAGGAGACCGACGCGCTGACGGCCGAGATCCAGGGCGTCGGGGCGGGCGGCCTGCCGCTCTGCAAGGTCGTCGCGGGGGGCGACGGTTCGCCCGAACTGCAGACGGGGATCGCCAAGTTCTGGCCGGCGGTCGTCGCGAAGCAATTGATCGAGAAGATGGAGGCCAAGGTCGGCGACATCCTCTTCTTTGGCGTCGGCACGATGAGCGCGGTGAGCAAGCACCTGAACTGGCTGCGGACGACGCTGGCCGATCGGCGCAAGCTCATTCCGGCGGGCAAATGGGAATTCCTGTGGATCGTCGATATGCCCGCGTTCGACTGGGATGAGGAGGCCAAGCGGTGGGTGTTCATGCACCACCCGTTCACGATGCCGCACGACGAGGACCTCGACCGGCTCGAGTCCGATCCGGGCAGCGTGCGGGCCAAGTGCTACGACATCGTGCTCAACGGCAACGAGCTGGGCAGCGGCTCGATCCGTATCCACCGGCTCGACCTGCAGTACCGCATCTTCCGGATGCTGGGGATCACCGACGAGGAGGCACAGCGCAAGTTCACGCACCTGCTCAACGCGCTGCAGTACGGCGCCCCGCCGCACGGCGGCCTGGCCCTGGGCCTGGACCGTATGGCGATGCTGCTGAGCGGGGCGAGCAGCATCCGCGACGTGACCGCCTTCCCCAAGACGCAGAAGGCCTTCGACCCACTCACCGAGTGCCCGAGTGAGGTGGACGCCAGGCAGCTCCGGGAGCTGGGTATCAGCGTGGTCCGCCCGAAGTGAAGAATGGACGGCAGGCAGGAGACCGTTGGACTGAATGAGTTTTGCAGAAGATGAGTTTCCATGATCCCGGTATCTGAGCTGAGACGAATGGCTCGTGCCCGACTGAGCGACTCGGAAGTTCTCTTTCAGAGGCGACGCTATGATGGCGCTGTGTATCTCTGCGGCTATGCAGTCGAGATTGCATTGAAGGCACGGATCTGCAGAACGCTCCGATGGGCGGGATACCCGGAAACGGGAAGAGAATTCGAGTTCCTCGGCTCGTTCAAGATTCACAAGCTGGACCTGCTCCTCAGATTGTCGGGAATTGAGCAGAAAATCAAGCTGCATCACATGGCCGACTGGTCCATCGTCTCGACATGGGATCCAGAGAGTCGATATAAGCGGATTGGGACGGCGAGTCGGACAGATGGCAGGAATATGATTGAGAGCACCCGAAGATTGTTGGCGGTTTTATGAGACAGTTGGCTGAAAAAATCTCACGCGTTCGTGATGAAATCGAACAGGAAAAGGAGCAACCTCTGCTTCTGTGCGTTCTCCTGCTGCGCGAAGGCTCGGCAGACCGCTGGGATCTGGTACTGAGCGCCTCCTGGTTCGACGTGAACAGGAAGGATTCTCTCGACTACGTGGTTCACAAGCTCAAGAAGACGCTTTCCAAATCAGAGCTTGTGCAGATCGCTAAGATTGTACTGCTGGATCCGCTGGATCCCCTGGTCCTTGCGATTACACGCGCCATGCGAGTCGAAAGCGGTGTGAGCGAGATCGTGAATTGCATATTCAACGGCGTCCATATTGACCACGCTTACGTTCTCTCCGCTCGCAGACCGTTAATACCCGCCAGGAAGTAAGCAGTGTGCTGGAGATCCAGCGCCGAAGCGACATATGCTTGGATTCTCGAACCTCGACAGAGGATGCGTGATGGCACAGGCGTTGGACTCCGTTCGATCACGCTCAGCGGCGACATCGTGACTGACAGGCCGACACTGGGATCATCCCGCGCTGTCCGTGGCGGTGGAGGCAGCGGGAAGCTTCGCCCGGGTCTGCTGGACCAGTTCTTCGTCCATGATGGCGTCGGTGGCCAGAACGTCGGGCAGGGCAGCGCCTGCGGGGAGCGAGGCGATGAAGGCGGTCAGCTCGGCCGGGGGTGAGGGGTAGTCGAGCAGGCGGTATTCGATGGGGTCGGACTTGAGCGGGAACTTCGCCAGCAGCGGGAGGACCTGCCGCATGTCGACGAGAATCATCTGCGTCTCAGGCTGGCGAAAGCGTTTGAACAGGCCGCGGGCGGGCTGTTCCCGGCCGATGATGATCGCCTCGCACGCGGGCAGGGCCACGGGGATGGCGTCGGGCCAGGCGCACATCGTTGTGACGCCCGTCTCGCCGCGGGCGTACATGATCTGGGGCACGAAGACGGATTCGCCGAGCGTTTCCTGGAGCTGGCGGCGTCCGTAGTTCCATCGCCAGATGGGGTGCAGTCTGGCCGTCGGCAGCGTCGCGGCGATCGCGTTGGGACCGTGCGACTGCAGGATGGCCCGGATGCCCAGTTCGTTCCCGCACGTCCAGCCGCGCAGGAAGCCGTCGGCGGAGAAGTCGCCGGTGCCCATGCCGTCGATCTGGGGGTCGCGGACGGTCAGCTTGAACGTGTCGACGAACGCTTGCAGCTCGGGCAGGGCCTCGAGGGCGAAGACCGAGGGGCGCACGTAGTTCAGGTTGAACGACGCCCAGCGGGGGCCGAGGCCGGCGGCGGCATCGTCGGGGTCGGGCTCCTGCTCGTGTTCGAGCTGGAATGAGAAGTAGACGCCGGTGTCCTCGTTGGCGTACGAGGCCTGGCCGTGGCGGACGGTGTAGCCCGGACGCGATGCGAACCAGGCATCGAATTCGGCGTTGGAGGATTCGCCGCACTTCTTCATGAAGAACAGGTCGTAGCTCATGAAGCGTCCTTTCTTCTCGTGCGCTTTGCGCGGCGGTTCGCTTCCGCTGCGCCAGGCCCGGCATTCATGCCGGGTGACAGATCGATCCATCGCACCGCAATCCCGGTTTACCGGGATTCTCGTCCCGGATTGAGCCTCTGGTCCTTTGGGCTCAAGCCGCTGGTCGAGAAGCCCGCTGAAGCGGGCTCGAAGGAACATTGTCGCCACGTTACCCCGGCATGAATGTCGGGGCTAGCGTTTTCGGCCTGAGACTTTGCAGGTTCCGGGCCTCCGTGCCCGGCGGCGTCTACCACGTCGAGCCAACGCCACATGACTGACTTGCCGAAATCGGCTCTACGGCGCGGTGGCCAATCGCTTCGACGCCGGCGGCACGGCCAGGTCGGGGTTCAGGAGCTCCCAGACGCGCTGCGGCGTGCAGGGCGTGGTGTGCGGGTGCACGCCGATGGCGTCGGCGATGGCGCCCAGCACCGCGGGCGTCGCGCCGACCAGCGGCGGCTCGCCGATGCCCCGCGCCCCGAACGGCCCGCCGGGGTCGTCGTTTTCGAGGATGATGCATTCGATGGGCGGGATGTCGCGCAGCGTCGGCAGGATGTAATCGGTGAAGTTGGGGTTGAGCATCCGGCCCTCGTGCATCACGACCTCTTCCATCAGCGCCATGCCGATCCCCTGCGTCACACCGCCGGTGATCTGGCCCTCGACCGACTGCGGATTGATGGCCCGGCCCACGTCGTGGCAGGCGATGTAGCGCTCGACGCGCACCTGCCCGGTTTCTATATCGACCAGAACCTCGGCCAGATGTGCCCCAAACAGGTAGGTGATGAACGCCCGCGGCGACTGGCCGGTGTCAAAATCCTCGCAAACCGTCCGTGGCTTGAAGATTTCGCGTTTGCACAGCTCATAACCGCGGCGGAAGCCGTCGGCGACCAGATCGGCGATGGCAACCCGGCGCGGCTCGCCGTAGCGCGTGTGGGCGAAGCCCTCGCGCAGCTCGATTTCGTGCGGATGCACGCTCAGATGCGTGCCGGCGATGTCGAGCAGCTCCTCCTTGAGCTCGCTGGCCGCACGCTTGACGGCGTTGCCGGTGAAATACGTCTGGCGCGACGCGGAGGACGAGCCGGATTCGAGTGTCTGACCGGTATCGGCCCAGATCACGCGCGTGCGTTCGAGCGGCATGCCGAGTTCGCCCGCCGCGATCTGGGCGGCCATGTTGATGAGCCCCTGGCCGTATTCGACGCCGCCGGTGAGCACCTCAAGCTGCCCGTCGCCGGTGAAGCGCACTTCCGCCCGGCTCGCGTCGGGGAAGCCGTCGCCGTAGCCGAGGCCAAAGCAGATCGTGCTGATGCCGACGCCGCGGCGAAGGTAGGGGCATTGCGGATTGCGGATTGCGGATTGCGGATTGATTGCCGATTGGCGATTTCCGATTTCCGATTTCGGACTGCGCGGGTTCCCGGGCCCCAATCGGAAATCGGCAATCGGCAATCGGCAATCTTCGCTCTCGCCGTCTCGATCCGCGAATAATCGCGGTGGTGGTGACTCGTTGTAGCGGGCCAGCACCGCGTCCAGGCACTCATGCACAGTGACGACGGGGAG
The DNA here is from genome assembly GCA_964591605.1 of uncultured Planctomycetales bacterium. Taxonomy (GTDB): domain Bacteria; phylum Planctomycetota; class Phycisphaerae; order UBA1845; family PWPN01; genus CAYLLT01. The sequence goes on along the minus strand of CAZQEN010000166.1, from coordinate 1,249 downwards.
CACCTGGCCGGTGGTGACGGAATCGCCGGGGCGGATCAGGTTCATCCGGCGGACGTAAATACGGTCGAGGCCGAGTTTGTCGGCGAGGCGGTCGAGCATGCCCTCGTAGGCGATGGCCATCTGGCAGGCGCCGAAGCCTCGCATCGCGCCGGTGGGGTTGTTGTTGGTGTAGACGCCGTAAACATCGACGGAGACGTTGGGCACGCGATACGGGCCAGTGGCGTGGCTGGAGGCCTTGCGCAGGACGGCCGGACCGGTCGAGGCGTACGCGCCCTCGTCGGCGTACACGGTGACTTTGGCGGCCGTGAGCGTGCCGTCGATGCGGGCGCCTATCGTGTAGTGGATCCGGATCGCGTGGCGCTTGTGCCGGGCGAGCATTGATTCGCTGCGGTCGTAGCGCAGGGCGACGGTCTTGCCCGGATGCTTGAGGGCGGCCAGACCGACGTGCACCTGCATGCCCAGGTCCTCGCGGCCGCCGAACGCGCCGCCGACGGCCGGGCAGATGATCCGGACGCTTTCTATGGGCAGACCCAGTGCCAGGGCAATCAGCCGCCGCTCTTCGTGGGCCCACTGGCCGGGGACCTTGATGTTCAGTACCGAGCCGTCCCAGCGGGCGACGCCGGCCTCGCAGTCGAGAAACGCATGGTCGACTGTCTGCGTCTGGAACGTCTCGCTCACGACGATGTCGGCGGCGGCCAGAGCCGCGTCGGCGTCACCCTTGCGGATGCGCTTGCCGCCCATGATGTTGCCTTCGGGGAAGAGTTTGAAGGCACCGGGGGCGAGAGCATCGTCGATCGTGCCGATGACGGGCAGGCGCTTGCACTCCACCTCGATCGCGTCGCGCCCGGCGATGGCCGCGGCTTCGGACGTGGCGACGACGACGGCCAGGGCATCGCCGCGATAACGGATGCGGTCTTCGACCAGCACGGGGTGGTCGCGCTTGATGAGGCCCTGGCGGTTGGTGCCGGGGACATCGACGTACGTGTAGACACCGACGACGCCGCGGATCTCCATGGCCGGCGCGGTGTCGATGCGTACCAGCTCGGCGTGGGCATGGGGGCTGCGGAGAATCTTGGCGAACAGGTCCGCTTCGCGGGGGAAGAGGTCCGCGCCGTAGAGGGCCGTGCCGGTCACGAGCTGCGGGCCGTTGAGGCGCGGGGCGGAGAGTCCGACCGGCGCGGGCGAGCCCTCGACATAGGGTGTGTGGCTGGGCTCGACGAGGGGAGCGTCGACCGCGGGCGCCTCGGCG
>CAZQEN010000165.1:0-15920 GCA_964591605.1 uncultured Planctomycetales bacterium | reverse complement strand
GGGGTGGGTGCTGTTGCGGCGGGGTGCCCCCCCCCCCCCCCCCCCACGCTGCCCGTGCGAGCCTCCCCACGGACCCGGTTCATGTGGTCCAGGTGGCGAGCTCCGCAACAACGAACAGAAGACAACGAACACGCAGGAGACGCCCATGCGATTTCTCCCCCCGCGCGCGCTGGTGGGCATGCTGCACCTGCCGCCGCTGCCCGGCAGTCCGGCCGGCGAGTGGCCGCTGGCCCGCATCATCGATTCTGCGTGCGAGGATGCCCGCCGGCTGGCCGCCGCCGGTTTTCATGCCCTCATGCTCGAGAACTTCGGCGATGCCCCGTTCCGTGCAACGTGCGTCGACCCGCATACCGTCGCCTGCATGACCGTGGTCGCCCGTGCCATCCGCAGCACCGTCGATCTTCCGCTCGGCATCAACGTCCTGCGGAACGATCCGCTGGCCGCGCTGGCCATCGCGACTGTCACGGGTGCGCGGTTCATCCGCGTCAACGTCCATGCGGGTGTGTACGCCACCGACCAGGGCATCGTCGAAGGCCGCGCCGACGAGACGCTGCGCTATCGCCGGCGCATCGGCAGCGAGGCGGCGGTTTTTGCCGACGTGCACGTGAAGCACGCCCGGCCGCTCTCCGGCGACGACATCGCCGAGGCCGCGGAGGAAACCGCGTACCGCGGACGGGCCGATGGCCTCATCGTCAGCGGCACGGGCACCGGCAAGCCGACGAGCCTGGAGGACCTGCGCCGGGTGAAGGCCGCCGTTCCCGATCGGCCGCTGCTGGTCGGCAGCGGGGCGACGCTGGAAACCGCCCGCGCGCTGCTCGACATCGCCGACGGGCTCATTGTCGGCACCGCGATCAAGCAGGATGGGAAGACCACCGCCCCGGTGGACGCCGATCGGGCGCGCCGGTTTGTGGAGGTCACGGGCTGAGCGGATGGGGTACAGGTTGGACCGTCAAGGAACAGATGAGCATGACGGATTTGAAATCCGGGATTTGAGATTCAACGCCAGGAACGCAGAATGATTGACACTGTCGAACAGGGTGGCATCGGGACCCACGCCACCCCGGGTATACCTTTCTGCGCTCCTGCCTGGCGATGGGAGGCTCGAATGGCCCGACGTGGGCACTTCCATGCAGGATGGTCGGATTGAGCGTAAAGGCGGAAGTCAGACACATGACGAAACCACGCAGACGCATTCACATCACCGGGCTGGGCAGCTCGGCTGCCCGCGACGTCGACCGCCTGGGTCCTGACGGTTTCGAGGGCATGCTGGCCCTCGCCCGCCAGGGCGTCGCCGGTCGATACGAGGTCACCGCCAACCAGCAGCTCATCTATGCCCGCCATGCGGATAAGACCGGTGGGCGGGCCGACGACGAGGCGCGGGCCCGCGAGCTCACGCGCGTCCTGGCCGACGACTCCGTGGCCGCCCTGGTCACGATCCGCGGCGGCGCGTGGTTCACCCGGATCCTGAATCGCGTCAACTTCGACGTGCTGCGCCGGCGCCGGACCACCATTTACGTCTTCGGCTTCAGCGAGATGACGACGCTGGTCAACATCACCGCCCAGTACGACAAGGCGGTGGCGCTCTACGACATGGGCCCGACCTTCCTGTTCGCCGCGGGGGAACGCTACGCCTACCGGCACTTCGAGGAGTTGACGCGGGCGGTGAGCATCGGGCCCAAGAAGCGCCGGGCGTTCGCCGTGGGCTGGGCTCTCGCCCGCTATCCGGTCGCCTTCGCCGACTTCTTCCGCGATGTGGCCGACATTCTCGACGGCAAGGGCTCGTCGCGGGTGCCGCGCGGTCGGCTGCTGCAGGGGAGCATCCCCGCCGGCAGCCGTATCCGCGTGGTCGGCGGCACGCTCAGCGTGATCCTTCCGCTGCTGGCCTCGAAATACGCCCGGGCGGTGGACACCCGGGGCAAATGGCTCGCCCTCGAAGACGTGAACGAGGACGTTGACCCGATCGACCGCATGATGGCCGCCCTGCAGCTCGCCGGCCTGTTGGACCGCCCCGCCGGCATCATCCTGGGCAACTTCCACAAGGGCGACCAGGAACTCTCCGAGCAGGCGTTCAACATTCTCCAGCATCATCTTCCACCGAAGCGGCGGATCCCGGTGATCGCCCTCGACACATTCGGGCATGTGGACGGCATCGCCCCGCTGCCCATGCACCGGACGCTCACGCTCCGCCGCCTGCCCGGCCGCGGGTCGGCCCCGCGCGTCGTTCTCGACGTGCCATGGGCGGAGTGGGCCAGGGCCTGAGTGGTTGCGCTTTCGGCTTCCGGGTTTCGTGTTTCGGGTGCCTCACCCTGTCCCGCGGGTGCCCCACCCCGTCGCGAAGCGCGGGGTGGGGATCGATTTGGATTCCCGAAACCGGCACGAGCCCAGCGGTCAGCGCCGCGGAAACCTCTGGCCGGTCAGCAGCTCGTAGGCCTCGATGTACTTGCGGCTGGTGTTCTCGACCACCTCCGGCGGGAGCTGCGGGCCGGGCGGCTGCTTGTTCCAGTCGAGCGTTTCGAGATAGTTGCGCACGTACTGCTTGTCGAAGCTGGGCTGATCGCGCCCGGGCTGATACTGGTCGGCGGGCCAGAAGCGCGAGGAGTCGGGCGTGAGCACCTCGTCAATCAGGATCCACTGCTTTCCGTCCCAGCCCCACTCGAACTTCGTATCGGCGATGATGACGCCGCGCCGGCGGGCCAGCTCCGATGCCTCTGAATAGATGGTCAGGCTGCGGTCGCGCACCGTACGCATCGCCGCCTCATCAGTGAGCCGGCACGCCTCCTCGAACGAGATGTTCTCGTCGTGGCCGGTCTCCGCCTTGGTGGCCGGCGTGAAGATCGGCTCGGGGAGCTGATCACACTGCCGCAGCCCGGCCGGGAGCTTCACGCCGCAGACCGACTGCGTCTTCTGATACTCCTTCCACCCGCTGCCCGCCAGGTACCCCCGCACGACGCACTCGATGGGCAGCACCTTCGTCTTGCGGACGACGATGCTGCGCCCGCGGAGCTGGTCGAGGTAGGGCTCCAGTCCGGCCGGGGCCCGGTCTTCCACCAGCTCGATCAGATGGTGCGGAACATGGCGGAACTGCCCGAACCAGAACACGCTGATCCGCGTGAGCACCTCGCCCTTGCACGGAATGCCCGTGGGCAGCACGACGTCGAAGGCGCTCAGGCGGTCGCTGGCCACGAGCAGCAGGCGGTCGCCCAGGTCATACACGTCGCGCACTTTGCCCTGACGGCGAGGATAGTCCGGAATGCTCGTCTGTAATACGACGGGTGAGGTCATCCTTGTTCCCCATTTAATTGGATGGTGCTGGTGGTACCTGCGGCGGCGGAGGAGGCACGTTCAGCTCCGGCGCCGGCGGAGGCACGTTGAAACCCGGCGCCGGCGGAGCCACCGGAGCGCCGGCCGCCCGTGCGGCGGCCGCGTCGCGGCGTGCCTGTTCCTCCGCCATGCGCAACGCCTGATTCAGCAGCGTGCGTTGCTGCTGCTGTTGTTGTTCGTGCTCTTCGCGCCGCTGCCGTTCGAGTATCTCCCGGCGCTGCTGGCGGGCCAGCTCGCGGCGGCGCTGCCGGTCGGTGAGTCGGTCGTCCGACTGCTTGTCAGCCGAGGCCCGCGCGTTGGCCGCCCGCAGCAGGGCGATCAGACGGATGCGCTGGCCGATCAGCGCGTTCTGCAGCGTGCGGTCGCGGCGCACCGCCGGGTCGAGTCGGATGCGTTCGTTCAGCAGGCTGCTCGCGTAGACGATTTTCTCCGCCAGGGCGGTGGCCTCGCTGCGGGTGACGTTCAGCTCGTTCGGCCGGTCCAGCCAGTTGAGGATGGTGAGGCTCGGCGCGGTGGCGGTGGCCGGGGCCGATTCGGCCGCGGGGGCGGATTCAGCGACCGGCTGCGTGGCGGCCGGAGCGGGGCGCGGCCGGCGCCCGGCGGCCGGCGGGGGCGGCGGCTCGGCCGGCCGGATCTCTTCGCGCATCGCGATCTCGTATTCCTCGCTGATGATCGGCACCAGGGCCGGCAGTTCGTAGCGCGTGATCCCCGTGAGACGCAGCGGGCCCGATTTGGTCCGCATCTTGGCGACTTCCCAGTGCGCCTGCGCCGCCCACTCGGCCAGGCTCACCTGCAGGCGCTTCTCGCACGCCGGCGAGATCGAATCGAGCACGTCGGGCTTGACCGTGCTGAGCAGACGGGACAGGTCCGCGGCGGCCGGCTGGATGAGGCCCTCGTCCCATTTGTCCATCGCCCGGGCGAGGAAGAGCCTGGGGTCCTTGATCTCTGGCGGGATGCGGCGGCCCTGCTCCCACGCCTCGACGGCTTCCTGCGAGAAGAGATTTGAGCCGGCCGGACGCTCGCTGAGCGCGGGTTCGGCCAGGGCGTGGGCCGGGAAGTCGGGCGGCAGGGCCTCCAGGGGCTCGCGTTCGATGGATTTCACCGCCGCCCGCGGAAAGTTCTGGACGTAGCGGATGTCGGTATCGCGAAAGCGCCGGCGGACGGAGACCTGCTTGTCGGTTTCTTCGACGATCTGCCCCTCGATGCGGTCGCCGTTCGCGAGGATGAGCACATCGGCGCGCGAAGTCCGCGACGGCAGGATCGCGCTGGCGGCCAGCAGCCCCATCACGGCGGCCCACCGGCCCACGCCCGGCCGGGGCGGGCCGTGCGGCAGAGCTCTCGGAACCCTCGGCATGACGCGCATTATAGAAGCCGGCCGCAGCTCCGTCATCGACCGGATCGGCCGGGACCGACGCCGGGTCCGGCAATTCTTTCGGGCGTGCCTGAGTAGGTCCCGTCTGCCGGACGGGACCTCGGCCGGGCGAGACCTTCCCCCATCGCAGGCCCGGCCTGGTCCCGGCGCGCCGGGAGACCTGCAAACCCGCTCCCGAAATAATTGCCAGATCCGTGACGCCCGTTTCGGAAGGGCGCACGACGGGTCAGGGGTCCATGATCGTAACCCCCAACGTGAGTGAGGAGCCTTGCCTGCGTCAGCCACAGGCCTCGCCGACAACCGGACGAGCTGCCCCGTCGTGCAACAGGCCGGTCGCCCTTGACACGCCAGGAACGCATTCGCCTTCAAGAGCGGCCAGGCCGCCTGGCGTGTCAAAGATCGCTCACGCTCCCGGTTCGGACCAGTGACCCGGCCCGCGTTTCACCGTCCGAACCCGCCGCCTGGACCCGCGGATGGCGTCGCCCGCCCGGGTGAATCCCATCTACGAAACCCTTCGTTGACTTTTACGAAACTATTCGTAGAGTAGGCTGTATACAGGAAGGGCGGGCACGGTTCGGGGTGCCGTCCGCCCGCACAGGAGCATGGCATGGCCCGATCTCGTCCCCCCCGTCCGACCGATGCTGAACTTGCGATTCTCCGCGTGCTCTGGCGAACCGGGCCGTCGACCGTCCGGCAGGTGCAAGAGACGCTCAGCGCGTCGGCCCCGACGGGCTACACGACGGTCCTCAAACTGCTGCAGATCATGAGCCACAAGGGCCTGGTCGATCGGGACGAGTCGCAGCGCACGCACGTCTACCGGCCGCGCCTGGCCGAGGACAAGACGCAGCGCCAGCTCGTGCGCGATCTGCTCGAGCGGGCCTTCGCGGGCTCCGCGCAGAAGCTCGTGATGCAGGCGCTGTCGGTCAAAAAGGCCACGCCGGCCGAGCTGGCCCAGATCCGTGATCTGCTCGACCGACTGGAGCGACAACCATGAGCACGATTGCCCAATGCGCAATAGTGTGGCACCGGCATCTTGCCGGTGTGCGGGTGTGGCACCGGACTTCGGCGAGCTCAGTCGAGCCGCGTTCCGCCGGTGGACGGGTGTGGCACCGGCGTCCCGCCGGTGAGCTCGCCATGCTGACGTCACGGGCCCGGAGAAGGAGCCTGCCATGAATGCGATCGAACAGCTCTTCGCGGACGGGCTGATCTGGCGGCTGGGCTGGACGCTCGTGCATTTCGTCTGGCAGGGGGCGTTGATCGCCGTGCTGACGGCGGTGGCTCTGTGGTTCCTGCGGAGGCACGCCGTCTCCAGCCGCTATGTCGTGAGCTGTACGGCGCTGCTGGCGTGCGTGGCCGCCGTCATGGCCACCTTTGCACTCGTGCCGGCGCCTCGACGCGTGCCCGAAGTGATGCGGGCGCTGAACATGCCCCCCTTGCCGGAGCTGAGCGAGTTCGGCCGGGCCGTCGAAGATCCGTCGGAGGCCCGACCGGATCCGGCGCCCGCTCTTCCCATCGTGCCAAGTGCGCTCGAGATGCCCACACACCCGCTCCTGCCGATCGCCCCAACGCCGGCCGAGCCCGCCGCACGGCCCGCGGGCAGGATCGATCGGCTCAGAAGCCTGGCCGGGTGGATTGAGCCCCATCTGACATGGATCGTCACGGCGTGGCTGGCGGGGATTCTGCTGCTCTCCACGCGACTGCTCTACGGCTGGGTGGCCGTGCAGCGCATCCGCCGCCGCTTCGTCGCCCCGGCCGCCAACCACTGCCAGCGCGTGCTCGCCGACGCGGCCCTCCGCCTGCGCGTCGGCCGCCCCGTGCGCCTGCTCACCTCCGCCCTCGTACAGGTGCCCGTGACCATCGGCTCCCTGCGTCCGGTGATCCTGCTGCCCGTCTCGGCGCTCACCGGCCTGAGCGAAGACCAGCTCCGCGCCGTCCTCGCCCACGAGCTCGCCCACATCCGCCGCCACGACTACCTGGTCAACATCCTGCAGAGCGTCGTCGAGACGCTGCTCTTCTATCACCCGGCCGTCTGGTACCTCTCGCGCCGCATCCGCATCGAGCGCGAACACTGCTGCGACGACCTGGCCGTCGCCTGCTGCGGCGACCGCCTCCTCTACGCCCGCACGCTCGTGACCATGGAGGAGCTCCGGGCCGCGAGCAGTGCGCCCTCGCTCGCCGCGGCCGCGACGGGCGGGCGGCTGATCGACCGGATCCGGCGCGTGCTGGGCCAGCCATCAGCGTCCGCCCGTTTCACGACGCCGGTGGGTGGAATTGTGGCCTTCATCGGCATTGTGATGATCGCCGTCGCCGCGCTTCGCGTCATGACGCCGGCCAGCGCCGCGACATCGCCGGCCGGTGAGATCCATCAGAACATTCGCACGCCCATGCCGTGGATTCCGTTCTCCGCAACCCGGCTCGATGAGCTCACGCAAGCGGGCAAGCCGGTGCTGCTCCACGTCACCGCCGCATGGTGCGCCAATGCGAAGGCGATGTCGTTTTTGATATTCGACACGCCCGAAATCGTGACCGCCGTCAACGAAGCCGGTTTTGTGCCCGTGAAGGCCGACTGGACCACATATGACAAAGAAGTCGAGAGCTTGCTCAAGCGCTTCTCTCGACAGGGCGTTCCGCTCACGGTGCTTATCCCCGCCGGCCGTTCACATGAACCGATTGTCCTGCCTGAAGCGTTGACGAAGGAGCAGTTGATCAGGGCACTTCGCGAGGCCGCACCAACAGCCACCTCGCCGGCAGGCGAATCAGATAAGGATGCTTTTCGCGTACGTCATTTCGTGCGTCTGGTCGCCGGCCGAGATCGCCTGACGTTCGAGGGTGAGCCGGTGACCTGGGACGAACTGCCGGCGCGGCTTGCGGCCGTGCCGGACCGGGCGCAGACCGTGCTCGAAATCGCCATCGCGACCAGCGACATGACCGTGAGGCAGGAGGCCGAGATCAAAAGCCGCGGCTGGCAGCTCGCCCGCGAGCATGGCTTCGAGTACGGGAGCTACATCGGCCAGCACCCGCTCGGCTCGAAGGGCTCGCCAGATCAATCAATCCCACCGGCCCTTCGCTCCCTGGCATTGGAGATCACGAAGCTGGAGGCCGAAAAACTTCGGGCGAAGACGCAGCACGACAACCTGCTGGCTCTCGACAGTTCTCAAGTGCTGATGACTCCTGAGCTGCAGATGATGATCGAGGCGGATCCGCGCATTGGCGGGCTCAAACAGCAGCTCACGGCGCTGAAAAGTGAGCTGGAGACTCGGCTCCAGAGTATGGGAGCCAGACACCGAGCGGTCAGGGACCTCCAGGACCGGATCGACATCTATGAGAAGATGCTGGCCGCGGAGATCAGCAGGATAGAAAGAGAGGCTCGCGACTATCAAATCAACGCGGCCTACATGAAGTATCTCAACGCCCTCCGGGCCGAAGTTCAACTCCGCGAGCGGATGGCCGAGCAGGATGCCAAGCAGCGCGATCTGGACAAAGCGTACGTGCGTTTTGGAGAGCTGCAGGATCGGCAGCGACGTCTGACCGCGGAACTCGATCACATTCAAGAACAGCGCAGGCAACTGGAGTCGGCAACGCAGCCGTCACGCGATCAGCCCGCGTCAATCGCCCGCGTCTACGACGTTCAGGACCTGATCATCCTGATGCACGGTGAAAACAAGGACTCTCCGGCTGACAAATCCGTGGAGGAGTTGCTGGCCGCAGAGGGTCTGAAGCTCGAGCAGTTGATCCGGCGGTTTATTGCGCCCGGCACATGGGACAAGGACGGCACGATTCAGCACTGGAACGACCGGCTGATCGTTCGGCACACGGAATCCGTCCACCGCCAGCTCGTTGAAGTGTTCGGACGGCTCCGCGGCAAGGACAGGCAGGGATCGTTCGAGGAGCGGTTCCAGCGCGCGGCGCAAAGCCTCAATCAGATTCCGGCCATGGAGAAGGATGAACCCAGCTCGCGCCTGACGCCGGACCAGCTCAGGGAACGCTGGCAGCAGGCATCGATGCTTCTGCGGCTTGAGTCCAGGGAGCATGATCCCAATGATTTCCGGCAGCGCAAGCTCCGGGAGGAGATGAGCGAGCTGGAACGGCAGCTCGCGGAGCTTGGAGAATCTCCGTGGAGTGCGATCGCACGGCTGCCACTGCCGCGTATCGCCGAAATGACCGGCACCTGGTTCTTCGACAACCCCCAGGGCGACGCCGAGCAGATGGCCACTTTCGAGGATGGCCGCGTGGTTGTCCTCTACAGCAACGGCCACCGCGATGAAACAAAGCTCGTGAATGACACGATCGAACTTGCGGAGTACGGCGGGCTGAAAACCACGCTGCGCGTTCTGGAAGACGGTTCAATTCTCCAGACAAGCGACGAAGCTCGCGGCCTCGCGAAGATGTGGAAGCGAATCGACGCCGAGCCCAAGACCCAGCTCCTGCAGCCGCTCACGGCCTCGCAACCATCGAAGTCAACAAATGACGCCCCATATGCCCGGGTGGAAGATGTCGCCAGAGCGCTTGACGAATCCTTCAAGTCCAAAATGACCGCGATGGGCTACGATGCACCGATCGGCCGCGTCGTAACCATCATTCCCGATCGAGCCGCTGCTTCGCGGCCAGCAACGCAGCCGACGGAGCGCACGCTTCACCCCGGCGACCGCCTGCGCATCCGGCTGCCCGACTTCGTCGCCGAGGGCAGCGTCGCGGAGTTCACGCCCACCGTCGATTCGAAGGGCCGGATCGACCTGCCGCAACTGGGACACTTCGATGTCACGGGGCTGACCGCCGCACAGGTGGCCGAGGCCATTGTCGAGCGCGCGCCCTACGCACTCGTCTACCCCATCGACGCGGTCCCCACGCCCGGGGTGGAGATCCTGACCTCGCGGCCGGCGCCATGAGCGGCGCCGCTCCAATGCAAGTGCCGTGAAGACCCGTCAGTCCTGCAGGCCGACCGGACCGCGGCAGAAACAGAAGATCACGAAAGCGCGAAAGTACGAAAACAACAATGTTTCTTAACACGAAGACATGAAGACGCGAGAGGATCTGGTGGAGCCTGCATTTCTTCGAGCCTTCGTGCCTTCGTGTTGAAGAACTGCCTTCTCGCGCCTTCGTGTTCTCGTGAACGGAGTCTTTCCTCGGGGCCTGTCGCGTTCCCGGCGGCGCCGGGATAGACTTGGCCCCGCAGTGCACCGATACGCCCTGCGTGCCCGGCCATCTCACGGACCCGGCCGCCACAGGGGGGCGGCCGCTACCGACGGGGCCGGCACGGCCTGCAGTATCGGACGGCGTTCGCGATCTTCGTTGAATCCCAGGAGTCGCCGATGCTTGAACCACGCACGAAATCACCCGCCACAAGAATCCCTTTCGCATTTTCGCACTCCCGCGTTGTCGCGATGAACCGATCACGCCGGCGAGACGCCGGTGCCACGTGGGTCGTCGCCGCGCTGCTGGCCGCGTCCGCCGCCGCGACCGCTATGGCCGGCGGGACACGCAGCACCGAGACGTACCAGCGGATGCGGGCCTATCTCGACTCCATCCCCGCCATCGACACGCACGATCACCTGTGGCCTTACAAGAAGCTCTCGAACATGGTCGCGACGGCCGAGGGGCCCGGCGTCAATCTCGCCTCGCTCTGGCAGCACGGCTACTACACCTGGATCCACAAGCTCCCGGTGTGGCGGACCGGCATGCCGTTCGAGCAGTGGTGGGACGCAGCCAAAGACAGCTTCGACAACGCGCGGGCCACGTCCTTTTACCGCTACATGCTGCCCGCCTTTCAGGATCTCTACGGCGTCGACTTCGACACGATCACGGATGAGCAGGCCAAAGCGCTCAATGACGCGATCTTCCGGAATTACAGATCGCCGCAGTGGGTCTACGACGTCATCACGCAGCGGGCCAATATCGAGCTCGTCGTGAACGACCCGTACTGGGCAGCCATCAACGAGGTGCCCGACTACGGTTTTTGCGCCCTGGTGTTCAACGTCAGCTCGCTCGTCAACGGCTATCAGCGGCCCGAGGGCCAGCGGCCGGGCGACAACATCTACGGCTTCGCCGACAAGCAGAAGATGGAGATCCGCTCGCTCGACGACTATCTCCGCGTACTGGATGCCCTGTTCCAGGAGCGCCAATCGGCGGGAGCCGTCTGCCTGAAATCGACACTCGCTTACCAGCGCACGCTGCAGTTCGACAACGTTCCGCGCGAAAAAGCCGAGGCCGCATTCGGCAAGAAGCGCGAGGAACTCACGCCCGCCCAGATCAAGGACTTCCAGGACTTCATCATGTGGCGGATCGTCGAGCTGGCCGCGAAATTCGACCTGCCCTTCCAGATCCACACCGGCCAGGCCCGCATTCAGGGCTCGAACCCGATGCTCCTCGTGGACATGATCGAGGCGAACCCCAAGACGAAGTTCATCCTGTTCCACGGCGGCTACCCGTGGGTCGGTGAGACGGCCGTCATCGCCCAGCGCAACACCCGCAACGTCTGGGTCGACTCGTGCTGGCTGCCCACGCTCAGCTACGAGACCGGCAAGCGGGCGTATCACGAGTGGCTCGACGCGATGCCGTCCAACAAGATCATGTGGGGCGCCGACGGGGTGAGCGCCGAGGCCGTCTACGGCGCCGCCGCCCTGACGCGCCAGTGCCTCGCGGAGGTGCTCGCCGAGCGCATCGACCGCGGCGACCTGCGCGAAGACGACGCCAAACGCATCGGCCGCCAGATCCTCCGCGACAACGCCCTGGAGATCTTCCCGTCGCTGAGGCAGCGGCTGTGGAAAGACAAATACGCGACGAGCCGACCGTCAACGACACCTTGATCAGCACCATAAGTATCCAATAAAAACTATGAACTTCCTCTGCGCGGACGCCGGCCCCGCCGATTCCGCCGCCACTGACGCCGCAGAGCTTCACTTTTTTCGTGACTTCAATCTTTGTTCGTGTTTCGCCTCGCATGACGGCGCTTCGTCCGACTGTTCAGGTTGATCTGCGGTTTCGAGCAGCATCGGTAAGTGATTGAGAACTCAGACGTTTGCGCCGAGCCGCCGGAGCGCACCACGGCAGAGTTTTTCGGTGGGCTTCGCTATCGGGTGTTGACGGAGGAATAATCAGTTCGACGGCCGGAAGCAGCGGGTCTCGGGCCGACCCGCGGCACCGATGTGGTTCCCGTTCTGGATGCGGAGCTTTCATGGGCTTCGCCTGCACGGGCGTGGGTGCCTGTTCATTGCACAAAGGAGAGACCGATGCTCTGGACACTCGCCGTGATACTGATCGTCATGTGGCTGGTGGGCATGATCTCGGCGTACACCCTGAACGGGTTCATCCACCTGCTCCTGGTCATCGCCCTCATCGCCGTGCTCATCCGCATCATCCAGGGGCGCGCACCGCTTTAGCACGGCCGATGGATGCGCACTCGGCAGGAGACGCGACAGCGAAGGTGTGACCGAAACCAGTACCTTTTCAGGAGTCGTGACCATGAAAAGAGCATGGATTCTGATGGTTTTGATGCTGGGGCTGTGTGCTGCCACAACGGCCACCGATTGTGAGGTCGATGACAACTCCGACTGCGAGGTGTTCTGCTTCTGAGACAGCCGGCCTGCTGTCGTCAGGTGTGGATCGTCCTCTTCGGACTCACCCTGGAACAAGGAGAAAGCCATGCGCTGGATCCGTTTACTGTTGCTGACGGTTTTCTGCACAACCCTGGGGCTGGGCGCCGGATGCGACAAGAAGGAGAAACGCAAGGCGACCTTCGAAGGCCCCGACAAGAAGTTCGAGATCGAGATTGAGACCCATGACAAGGACTGACCCTTTGGACGAGGTGTCTAAGCCATGAGAACAACCAACGACAACCTGAAGGCGGCGCGCGACAAGGTCTCCGACGAGCTGGGCTCGATCCAGACCGATTTGAAGGAGCTCCGCGACGATGTGGCCGCGCTGTGTCAATCGATCGTGGAGGCCGGAAAATCCGGCCTGGACGATGCGCGATTCCGCGTGAGCAGGAAGACCCGCGAGAACCTGGAGGAGCTGCTGGACCGGTTGAAGTCCGCACGCGACCGCGGGCGCAAGACCGTATCCAGCCTGGAGAGCACCATCGAGGAGAAACCGCTGACCAGCCTGATCGTCGCGTTCGTCGTGGGGCTCTTCGCGGGAAAGCTCGTGAGCAGGGTATGACCCTGCACGCCCTCATGAACGTGGCGGCCGGCGTCCTGAACCTGACGCAAGGCCAGGAACAGTCCGGGCACGCCAGCATCATTGTGCAGGTCGCCCGGCTGTGCGTCCTGGCAACGGGCATCTTTCTCTCGCTGGCCGGCATCGCCCTGTGTCTGGGCGGCGTCTACCTGGTATTGGCTTCCCTGATACCGGTCTGGGCCGCATTGCTCGTGACGGGCATCGCCACGGTTCTCATGGGAGTCGGTCTCTCATGCTATCTCGGGAACCGCTGGACCTGATCGGAAAAGCGCCGGCTCACCGCGGGCGTGACGCCCTTCGTGTGCGGCGCTCTCCAAGGAATCGACCGCGCCCGGAGGCCGGGATGGCTCGATCTCGCACCAGCAACGCCATGCCCCCGCTGGCCAGAGCGGCGTCGGCGGCCGTCGTGGTGGCGGGGCTCTACTGGGCGCAGGATCTGCTGGCGCCGATGGCGCTGGCGGTGCTTCTGGCCTTCGTGCTCAGCCCCACCGTCAAGCGCATCGACGCCTGCGGGGTCGGCCGGATCCCCGCGGTGTTGTGCGTGGTCGTCCTCGCATTCGTGGGCGTCGCGGGCACCGGCTGGATGGTTTCCCGGCAGCTCGTGTCCCTCGCGAACGAGCTGCCCGCCTACCAGGAAAACCTCAAGCAGAGAGCGCGATACATCCGCAGACAGCAGGACCAGTCGCTGGCCAAAGCGGCGGTCACGATCAAGGAGATCTCCAAGGAGCTCTCCGCCAGCCAGCCGGCGGACAGTCAGCCCGCACAGGCATCCGCCCCCGCCACGCTTCTTCCACCGGCTGCAGCCGCGAACGGGTCATCGGATGGCCTCGACGGCACCGCAGGACAGGCAGTCGCCGCGCCCACACCGGGCGAACCGATCCCCGTTCAGATCGTGACGCCTTCCATCGATCTCCCGAAGATTCTCCGGGCGGTGATCCAGTCCATCGCCGGCTCGCTCGGTACCGCGGCGATCGTGGTCGTGCTCGTCATATTCATGCTGATCTATCAGGAGCAGCTCCGCGATCGTGCCGCCCGGCTCCTGGGGGACGGGCAGGTCGAAGTGACGGCCCAGGCCCTCGAAGACATCGGCCAGCGGATCAGCCGATACCTGATCGCTCAGTGCATCATCAACGGGACGTACGCGGTATGCGTCGGCGTCAGCCTGTGGCTGATCGGCCTGCCGAATGCGCTGCTGTGGGCGCTCCTGGCGGGGATTCTCCGGTTCATTCCGTACGTCGGCGCCTGGATCTCGGCAGGGCTGCCCGTGCTTGTCTCGCTGGCGGTTTTCGACGACTGGCTGCGCCCCCTGCTGACCGTGGGACTGTTCGTGGTTCTGGAGCTGCTGGTCAACAACGTGATGGAGCCCTGCCTCTACAGTTCGAGCACCGGGCTGTTCACGGTGGCCGTGCTGGTGGCCGCTCTGTTCTGGGCCTGGTTGTGGGGTCCGCTCGGCCTGGTCCTGGCCACGCCGATGACCGTTTGTGTGGCGGAGGTCGGCAAACGCATCCCGCAGCTTGGGTTTCTGGAAGTTCTGCTGGGCTCCCCGCCGCAACGCGATTCACCGAGTCGATGCCGCTGAATGCATCCCTCTGTTCAGGACGGCGCAGAATCCGTCCGGGCAGGAACCTTCAATGGGCGCATGCACGGCCGCAGTCTCGAGCGGTTGAGGCTGTCGCTGTGCAGACGGGAGGCCCTGCAAGCCGGTGAACCGTCTGGATCCAACGGTAGAAGGAGTTGGCTCCCTCGACGAACGTCCCCCGAGCCCCAAGCGCCGGGACCGGGCGTTCTGTTCTATCGTTCGCGGATTTTGGCGATCTTGCGGCCCACTGCCTGCTTGGCCCGGTCGGCCACAACATTGATGGCCGAGTACACATCCTCGGTCATCTCCTCGAGTACGACCGTGCCGCCGGCCCGCAGATTGATGGTGGCGTGACACCGCTTGTCGACGCCCCCCTTGGGTCCGTTCACATCTTCCAGCCGAAGCACCACGTTCGTCACCCATCCATCATGCTGGCCCAGCGCCGCCTCAAACCGTGTCTGGGCATGTTCCGCCAGGTCATTCGTGATCGCGAAGTGATGGCCGTGAACGGTGAGTTCCATCTCCCATACTCCTTGAAAAGCCCGCGGTGGGGTGCTCCAGGGTCGAAGCCGCTCCGGCAATTGCTGCCGATTCGCTCCCTACCATCATACGCGAAATCCACCCGGAGGGTTGCCGCAAATCGGGAACTTCCGGCACTCCGCAGCTTGAAGTTCGGGCAGCACTTACGTACTGTACAGTGCATCGCCAGGGGCGGTCCGCACGCGGCGGACCTGAGACGGCGGACCCGATCGATCGCCGCACCCTTGGAACCTGATCAGTCGAACGCAACCGTCAGAGCCGGGCTCTGTGAGCCCGGTAGATCGCTCACCTGCGGGCCGGGGCCTGAGGGCCACTCGCGGTTGACCGGTTTCGCAGAAACCGGCTCTGACGAATGCGGGAACTGCGTAGGGAAGGCGACTCACCTGCAGCGATCGGGCCAATCGCCACGCCGGATGACCGTCCGCCCCTGCGCTGGAATGCCGGGTCTGACCGCTTGCGCGGAGGCCACGCGCCGCCCGACGAGCCGGCCTGACGGAGGTACAGCACTCATGGCAGCAGATGTCCACGACAATCCGGAGGCGCCGGTGGTCCGCGACGAAGTGATCAGCCGCGAACCGATCCCCGGCTCGCGCAAGGTCTACGTGAGCGGCACGATTCACCCCGACGTGCGCGTGCCCATGCGCGAGATCGAGCAGTCGCCCACGAAGTCCCACCTGCCCGGCGGGCGCGACGAACCCAACCCGACGATCACCGTCTACGACACATCCGGGCCGTACACCGACCCGGACATCGCCATCGACGTGCGGCGGGGCCTGCCCGCCCTGCGGCTCCAGTGGATTCTGGGGCGGGGGGATGTGCAGGAGTTGCCCAACCTGACCTCAAAGTACGGCCAGCAGCGCCTGGCCGACCACGGCCTGGATCACCTGCGGTTCGAGCACCTTCGGCACCCACTCCGGGCGAAACCCGGCCGGCGGG
>CAZQEN010000164.1:0-15976 GCA_964591605.1 uncultured Planctomycetales bacterium | reverse complement strand
ACTTGGTACAGCACGCCGTGGTCTTGACAAATTCAATCGCCAATTCGCAATCCGCAATCGGCCACATCGACGCTCAGCACGCCGCATTATCTCGTCATGACCGCAACACCCATCCCGCGGACGCTGTCGATGACGGTGTTCGGGGACCTGGATGTGTCGGTGATCGACCAGTTGCCGCCGGGACGGCAACGGATCATGACGCGGCTGGTGCGGCCGGCGCAGGAGCCGGCGGCGTGGATCGAGGTGCGGCGGCGGATCGCCGAGGGGGACCAGGTCTACGTGGTGTATCCGCTCGTGGAGGAGTCGGATGCGCTGGATCTGAAGGCGGCGACGGCGGAATTGGAGCATGTTCGCAGGGACCTGCTGCCGGGGGCGCGGGTGGGACTGATGCACGGCCGCATGCCCGGTCCGCAGAAGAGCGCGGTGATGCGCGAGTTTTCCCGCGGCACGCTCGACGTGCTCGTGTCGACGACGGTGATCGAGGTGGGGGTCGACGTGCCGAATGCGACGGTGATGGTCGTGCAGCACGCGGACCGGTACGGGCTCTCGGCGCTGCACCAGCTCCGCGGGCGGGTGGGACGCGGCACGAAGCCTTCCGTTTGCCTTCTGATGTCGGATAACCAGTCGCCGCTGGCGAGTCAGCGGCTCAGCGTGCTGTGCCAGACGAACGACGGGTTCAAGATCGCCGAAGAGGACCTCAAGATGCGCGGGCCCGGAGAGCTGCTGGGCACGCGGCAGCACGGCTGGCCGGAGTTCACGGTGGCGAACCTCATCGAGGACGTCGATCTGCTCATGCAGGCGCGCGACGATGCGAACCGGCTGGCTCAGGCCGATCCGATGCTGCGCGACCCGGCGCATCAGGCGCTGCGGGCCGAGCTGCGGCGGCGGTTCCGGCACAAAGTGGCCTTCATCGATGTCGCCTGATACAGTTCATTGCGGATTTCGGATTTCGGATTGTGAGTTGAAAGACCTCGGACAGGCTTTCAAGCCGCAATTCGCAATCCGCAATGGGGTGATTCATGCAGGGTCTCGATCAGCTCAAATTTGACGCCAACGGTCTCATTCCCGCGATTGTGCAGGATGCGGACACGGGCGAGGTGCTCATGATGGCGTGGATGAACCGGGCGAGCCTGGCGGATTCGATCCGGACGGGCAAGACGCATTTCTGGTCGCGCTCGCGGGGGAAATACTGGATGAAGGGCGAGTCGAGCGGTCACACGCAGGACATCCAGGCGATCTACATCGACTGCGACGCGGATACGGTCCTGATCAAGGCGAAGCAGCACGGGGCGGCGTGCCACGAGGGGTACAAGAGCTGCTTTTTCCGTCAATATGAGCCGGGAGGCGAGTGGAAGACGGTGGCCGAGCGGCTGTTCGACCCGGAGCAGGTCTACGGCAAGAAGTCGTGATGGTTCCACGGACGCAAACGACGACGCCTCTGGCTTTTGGATGGTTGTGGGGTGCCGCTGCAGCGGCGGCGGGGACGGCGATCGCCGCCGAGTACGGATTCCGCGAACCAGCACTTGCCGATCACGTCATTCGCGTCATTCTCATCGCTGCGCTGGGTGTGTTTGCGCTCAGCCGCGTGGTGCTGCTGTTTCCGGCGGCGGAGATCGCGGGGCGGCTGCGGCGCTGGTGGGTGGATTTCGTGCTGCTGGTGGGCGGGGGGATCTGGTGGGCGATTGATCCGGCGGACGAGCCGGTGATTCTGCGGGTCGGGGCGATCTACATCCTGGCTCTGGGGACGGGGGCGGCGATCGACGCGACGCTGCGCTCTCTCGTGGAGGGCATTGTCGCCGGCCGGCATGCGGGGTTGACCTGGCGCATCGCGGGAATGCTGGCTGTGCTGGCGCTGGCGGGCGGGCTGGTGATGTCGCTGCCGGCCTGCTGGGCGTCGGCGGTGACGGGCCAGAAATGGGAACAGCACGGGATGCATCTGCTGAACTGCTGTTTCACCGCGGCGGCGGCGGTGACGTGCACGGGGTTGACGCCGCTGGAGACGGGCGAGGATTTCAGTCTGCCCGGGCAGGCGGCGATTCTCGTGCTCATGCAGGTGGGTGGGATCGCGGCGGTGGTGATCGGGACGGCGATCGGCCTGAGGCTGGGCGAGCTGAGCGGAGGGAAGGGCAACCGGCAGGCGGGCCGATTGATGCGCTGGGCGATCGGGTTGATGGTGGTGGCCGAACTGGCCGGTGCGGCGCTGCTGTACTCGATGTGGGAGGTCACCGATCCGGTGTTCGCCCGGTCGGCAGATCTGCCGCCGGTGGGGGCGATCGATCTGGAGCGGGTGTGGTTCAGCCTGTTTCACGCGGTGAGTGCGTTCTGCAACGGCGGTCTGACGCTGAGCCGGGACCGGCTGGCGGGGTACGCGTGGCACTGGCAGATGTACGGGGCGATTCTGCCGCTCATGATCCTCGGCGGCATCGGAGCGCCGACGCTGTATGAGCTGGCGAGCCGGGTGTGGGGCCGTTTGGGGGCGCGTCGTGCGGCGGCGGGTTCGACGGGGCCCTCACCTGCGCCCGCGCTGAGCGGTCACGCGCGGGTGACGCTGTGGGGCACGCTGGTGCTGGTGGCGGCCGGGGGGCTGGCGTTGTGGGGCATCGAGAGCTCGCGTCGGCTGCAATTGCGGTATCCGCGCGAGGATACGCCGGGGCGGCTTCAGGTGCAGACGGCCGCCGCAGGGACGCAGGAGGCGGGGGTCCGGCGAGGCGTGCAACGCATGGCGGAGCTGCCGGCGGGGCGGCGCTTCGCGGCGGCGGTGGTCGTCTCGGCGTCCGCACGCTCGGGGGGGGTGAGTCCGGTGCGCATGGACGAAGCGTCGCTCACGCCGGCCGGGCGGTGGGTGCTGATGCTCCTGATGCTGGTGGGCGGCGGTATCGGCGGGACGGCGGGCGGGGTGCGCATCCTGAGCGCGGTTCTGTGCGTGCGGGGGGTGGTGCGGCCGGGGCGGGATGCCGGCGCGTCGGCCACGGTCTGGGCGATGGCGGGCGGGATGCTTCTGCTGATCGGGGCGAGCACGCTGGTGCTGCTGTATCGAGACGTGGGCAGCTTCGAGGCGTCGCTGTTCGAGTCGGTGAGTGCGGCGTGCAACGTGGGCCTGAGCACGGGGCTGACCCGACAGCTTTACGTCGAGGCGAAGCTGGCGCTCATTCTGACGATGCTGATCGGGAGGGCGATTCCGCTGGGCCTATTGGCGCGGCTGGGTGAGGGGGCGGGGGCGGGGCCGGCCGCCAGCTCCTGACAAATCGCGGTCACGTGCGGGGGCATCGCGTATAATACCTGCGGCAGCATACTGCAGGAGTCGGCTATGAGCAGTCCATTTCCTGGCATGGATCCGTATTTGGAGATGCACTGGCCAGATGTGCACCAGAGTCTGGTGACGGGTGCCCGCAACGCAATTCAATTGCAGTTGACCGGGCCGTTGCGCGCGCGCGTTGGTGAACGGCTCGTTGTGGAGGAGGACTTCGACCCGGTGCGCTCGATTTATCTGGACGTGCGCGTTTTCGAACACGGTTTGCCGGGTCAGGCCGTCGCCGTCGCCGTTGAGGGTGTGGCTCTGGCCGAGCCGCTGGTGATCCGCCGTGAGAGCGAGGAGGTCCGGCAGACGTTCGTGCAGATCATCGATGTCTCCTCCGGCGGCCGGCTCGTGACGGTCATCGAATTCCTTTCACCGTCCAACAAACTCCCGGGTGACGGGCAGCGCAAGTACCGCCAGAAGCAGCAGGAAGTCCTGGCCGCCGACATCAACCTTGTCGAGGTTGACCTGACCCGGGCTGGCGACCGTCAGACCGTTTATCCTCCCAGCAACCTGCCGAGAGATCACCAGACGACGTATCTCGCGTGCGTCTTCCGCGGCTTTGGCTTCGATCAGTATGAGATCTACCGGATACCGCTCTCGGAGCGGCTGCCGGCTATCCGGATCCCGCTGCGACGCGGCGACCCGGACATCGTTCTGGACCTCCAGCCGCTGGTGGACGCCGCCTACCGCGACGGCCGCTACGACGACATTGACTATGCCCGGCCGTGCATCCCGCCGCTGCAGCAGGACGAAGTCGCCTGGGCCGAATCCATCCTCAAGGAAGCGGGCAAACGCTGACTCACGTGAACCGGGCAGCGCGCCAGCCTGCTGAGGCGTTGCCCATGTTGCCGGCCGTCAGGCGGACAAGGTTTTCCGGCTGCGGACGCCAGAACCCCCGGCGGGAGCCATATGCGTGCCCTCAGTCTTTGAGGAGTCCGGCGGTTTCGAGTTCTTCGCTGATGGCGGCGCCGGTGAAGAGGTGGGTGGGGACGTCGTGGGGCTTGCCGAGTCTGGCGAGTTCGTCGCGGAGCTGCGCGGTGGTGGTGAGCTGCACATAGCGGGCCTGGAGGGCGCAGGGGCCGGGTCGCTCGGCTGACACTTCCTTCCAGCGGTTGCGGATGTCACTGATGAGGATCGAGCCAGCGACGAGCCGATCGCCCGGGTCGATGCGTCGGACCTGCTCGAGTGTGAATTCGGGCGGGGTGGTGCTGGCGGGCAGCTCGATGGACTCGGCATCGTCCTGACGCAGGGGAACCAGATGCCAGTCGAGGCGGGCATGGGAGGCGGGTGAGCCGCCGAGGTTGAGGTTCACCCAGAGCGGTACGTCCCAACGGCTGATCAACACGGCCTGCATCGACTGGCCGTTTCGTTCGAGACGCAGCTCGAGGGGGCCATCGGTGCGCAGGAGAACGTCGGGCGCCGCCTGCGTGACGGTCACGCTGAGGGGGGCGGCCGTCACCTGCCCGAAGCCGTCCCGGGTCCAGGATTCGTCCTTCCAGGTGGGCTGATAGCTGAATTCGATTCGATACGTTCCCTTCCGGAGCATCGGGAATCGCGCCCAGCCGCGGTTGAAGAGCGGAATGGTCAGGCGTGCCTCCTGACCCGGCTCGATCTGATGCGAGGGCGGGTTGGCCCGGGCGCGCTGATCCACGGCCGCGTAGACCGCGGGGTCGCGCTCGATGGGCTCGACGCGCAAGTGGACCGGTTTCCCGTTAGGCCCGGTCACGGTGAGGAAATCGGCGGCATCCATCATGGCGGCGACCTGGTCGGCGTCGGCGAGGGCGGGGGCCGAGGCGGGCCGGGTGGCCGGGGCAGACCATGGAACTCTGAGCGGGCCGGAGGTGGGGTTGGCGGCGGTCACGGTGAGCGTGAGCGGCTCGTTCCAGGCGATGTCGGTCTGGCTGAGGCTGAGGCGGACGCGGGCGCCCAGAAAGATGGCCGCCTCGAGTTCTTCGAGCAGGTCGAGGGCGGAGAGGGCGCCTTCGAGGTTGCGTTCTCTGGCGGCGCGTCGCAGCTCGGGGAAGACCTGGGGTCCCCATTCGGCGAGCTGACGGATGGCGGCGCGGCGGCGGGAGACGGCGGGATGGTTGAGGTCGCGGACGGCGCGGCGGACGTCATCCGTGGATGCCGCCGCGGGGGCGGTGGACGTCGATGGCGCGGAGTCGCCCGCCCAGACGATCGAAGCGAGGATGAACAGCGAGAGGGCGGCCATTCTTCGGGCGGCGGCGGTGCGGAGGGGAGATCTGGAATCTGAAATCCGGGATTTGAGATTTGAGATTTGAGATCTGAAATCGTGCATCACGGGAATCATATCTGCCCGGTCACCAGAAGAGCCAGTACCAGTCGGGATTCGCACTGGTCAGGCCGCCCCAGACGACCCATGAGTAGAGCACCAGGTTGGTGATGCCGTGAGTGAGCATCATCAGCAGAATGCTCTTCTTCCAGTACATGAGTCCGTTGTAGACGAGCCAGCAGAGGATGCTCACGGCCCAGTTGTCGGGGTGCTGGAAGATGGAAAGCAGCGACGTGCCGATGAGGCCGAACCCGGTGAACTTGCCCAGGGGCAGCTCGTAGAAGCGGTCCCAGTTGAAGAGCGCGGCGAATGCCTCGCGGATGCGCCGCCGGCGGAGTTCGAGCCGGACGCGGGTCCAGTCTGCGACAAACACGCGGAGCAGGAATGCCCGCCAGAAGATCTCCTCGACGATGGGGACGGTCAGGCTGGCGACGAGGATGCGCAGTGATGCCTGCGACCACCAGGAGAGAGCGGAGATCGAGGCAGCGGTCTGCCAGTCAGGGCCGAGGCGCGGGTCGTGCGGGTGGGGCTGGCCGGGGAAGAGGAAGAGGCGCCCGCCGAGGCTGCGATCGCCGACGTGGATGGTGTTGAAGAAGTGCTGGCCGTAGACCCAGCCCAGGGCGACGAGCACGCCGGCGACGATGGCGATGATCCAGTGCGGCCGGCCGAGGGGTGGGTAATGGCGGCGGAAGACCCAGAACAGGTACGCCGGGATGATCCCGCGCAGGGCGATGGCCAGGGGCCGCAGGGGGTAAGGGAAGACGTCGTTGAGCGTCAGGAGCAGGAGAAACGCCATGAACGGCGCCATGTAGGGCACGTCGGGGCGTTGCCGGGCGAGCCGGTCGGCCCAGGCCAGGAAGCGCGCGTGGGCGGAGGTCCTGGCGAGATCCGGCTCGGGGCTTGTGGGCAAACCATGTCCTCCCGGCAGCGCTGACAAGGGCCGCTTTCCCAACGGCGTTTTCCAGGCTGCGCGGGGATGGTACCCGTAAAGAGCGTTGATTTCCAAATGGCGGCTCAACGGCGGGGGAGCCGTTGAACGGTGATCGATGAGGGCCTATCGTTCATGGATGAAAACCGCTCATCGCCAGCTTCTGGTTGACCTGCTGACGCTGCCGACGTCGCCTTTCAACGAGCAGCATGTGATCCGATACATCGCGGAGTGGGCAGCGAAACGGCCGGGGTTGCTCCTCTCACAGGACCGTTTTGGGAATCTGCAGATCCGGCTGAGGCGCGCGAGGGAGGCGTCGGTGCGACAGGCCATGGGCAGGATGCCCGTGCCACGCACCGGCGAGACGCCGGTGCCACACCCTACCGGCGGGGTTCCGCTGGTGCTGGCGGCGCATATGGATCATCCGGGATTTGAGGCGGAGAGAATGGTTCGGCACGGGGTGGTGCGGGCGATCTGGCGGGGCGGGGTGGCACCGGAGTATTTCCCGGGGACGAAGGTCCGGTTCCATGCAGGGGGGAAGTGGGTGCGGGGGCGGATCGAGCGGATGAAGGCGGGCGAGGATGATCGGGGGCGCCGGCGGGTGCAGTGGGCGGAGGCGTCGGTGGGCTCGGACGTGCCGGGCGGGGCGATCGGGATGTGGGACTTCCCCGATCCGGTGATTCGGGAGACGCGGCTCCATGCCCGCGGGTGCGACGACGTGGCGGGCGTGGCGGCGGTGCTGGCGGCGCTGGACGTGCTGGCGGAGCGCGAGGAGCCGGTGGATGTGATCGCGATGCTGAGCCGGGCTGAGGAGGTGGGCTTCGCCGGGGCGATGGCGGCGTGCCGCGACGGGCTGATCCCGCGAACGGCCCGCATGATCTCGGTCGAGTGCAGTTCGGAGCTGGCGGGCGGGCGGATGGGCGACGGGCCGATCCTGCGCGTGGGGGACGCGACGAGCATTTTTACGCCGGAGCTGACCGCGTTCTGCCGGCGGGTGGGCGAGACGCTGGCCGCGAGGAGCCGGCGGTTCCGGTTCCAACGCAAGCTGATGGACGGCGGGACGTGCGAGGCGTCGGCGTTCCTGGGTTATGGGTACCAGGCCGCCGGGCTGTGCATCGCGCTGGGGAACTATCACAATATGGACCGGCGGCGCGGGCGGATCGGGGCGGAATACGTCGATTTGAACGACTGGAACGGCCTGGTGGAGTGGTTCGTGGAGCTGGCGATTGCGAATGAGACATATGAGCCGGGCCACGGCCAACTGACGGGGCTGCTGGATGGTCTATATGCCAGGTGGACGCCGGTGCTAGAGGAAACCGTGGAGCGGGTGCGGCTCGCGCCGGCTGCTGCGCCAGGGGGCGGGCATCCTGCCCGCCCGGGCGGGAAGGAAGGATGCTGATGCCAGCCTTGACAATCCAGCCCCGGGCCAGTGGCACGGTGAGAAGACAGCGGCGCGAGCCAGTGGCACGGTCCCCCGGATGCGGCGGGCGGGACGCCCGCCCCCCAGGCGGGACCCCCCAGGCGGGACCCCCCAGGCGAGAGGCCCCAGGCGAGAGGTCCCAGGAGAGACGCCCGCCCCCCGTGTGAAGGACGCCGCAGGAACGGAGAGCATCGTGAGGCAACAGGTTGAGCGGGATACGGCAATGGCACATTTGAGATTGACCGCCCTCCTTATGGAGCCCGAAGCGCGAGCAACGGTTTTGCACGTTGGGCGCGCACGCGGCCTGAACCCCTCGCTGGCGCTTCGGGCTCGATTGGTCGTGCTTGTGCTTGCTACGGCACTCTCGCCTGCCGCGCGGGGGCAGAGCGGGCTGACGCCGGCGCAGGAGGCGCGGCGGACACCGATCACGGACGTGGTGCAGCGGACGCGCGACGCGGTGGTGAACATCGCGGCGACGCAGGTGTTCGAGTCGACGCGCGAGTACAGCATTTTCGACGATTTCTTCTTCGGTCCGCAGGACGGCCGTCGGCGCGGGCAGACGCGGCGCTTCACCCGCACCAGCCTGGGGAGCGGCTTTGTGCTTCACGCGAAGGGCTACGTGGTGACGAACGCGCACGTCATTCAACAGGCGGCCGAGCAGAAGGTGATCTTTGCCGACAAGACCGAGTACGAGGCGGATCGCGTGGCCATTGATGAGAAGCATGACCTGGCCATCCTGCGGATCCGGTCGGAGCGGACGTTTCCCGCGCTGCCGCTGGGGCGCAGCGAGGATCTGATGATCGGCGAGACGGTGATCGCCATCGGCAACCCGCTGGGCTACGGCCACACGGTCACGAGCGGGATCGTGAGCGCGCTGGATCGCGAGCTGCCTCTGGGCGAAGGGGTGACGTACGAGCACCTGATCCAGACGGACGCGAGCATCAACCGCGGCAACTCCGGCGGGCCGCTGCTCAACATCAAGGGGGAGCTGATCGGGATCAACACGGCCATCCGCGGCGACGCGCAGAACATCGGTTTTGCCATCCCGGTGGACGCACTGCGAAAGCTGCTGCCCGACCTGCTTTCGACCGAGCACGGGCCGACGCGGGTGGCGGTGGGCATCCGGCTGGGCTGGCGCAACGACCTGCGGGTGGCGGCGGTACGGGGGCCGGCCGCGGAGGCGGGCATCGAGCCGGGCGACGAGCTGGTTGCGGTCGACGGCAGAAAGATCAGCCAGGACGTGGATTTTTACATCCACGTGCTGGGGCTGCAGCCGGGCGGGCGCATGGCGCTCGATCTCCGGCGCGAGGGCAAGACGCTTCGCAAGGAGGTGGTTGCGCAGGCGGTGCCGATCCCCGACGGGGCGGCGCTGCTCCGCGAGAAGTTCGGCCTGATCGTGCGGCTGATCACGCCGGAGGAGGCCCGCGAGTACCAGATCAAGGCGGGCCTGATGGTCACGGGGGTCGTGCCGGGGAGTCCGGCGGCCGAGGTGGGCTTCCGGCGCGGGATGATCGTTGATCAGGTGGGGCAGTACTTCCCGAGCGATCTGGCCGAACTGGGCCTGGTGCTCGAGAAGGTGCAGCGCGGCGAGAAGGTGGCGTTCCGGCTCTGGACCATCGGTCGTGATTACATGAAGGCGTATGCGGTGTCGCTGGTGGCGCAGCAGTGAAGACGGCTTTGTCGCGTGTGATTCGCCAGGAACGCACAGCGAGAATCAACTGCAGAGGATTGGAGATCTGAGATTTGAGATGAGTTTGTCTCGTCAACCTGCGCCGGGCGCGAAGAATCTGCGCATTTGGGACACGGACATGCTGAGAAGTTCTACCGCAGAGACGCAGAGGACGCAGAGAAGATGAGTTTACTGGTGACGGATTCTGGGTTCAGAGGCGATAGGAGGATCACAGCTCAGAAGCTCGGGACCCGGAGCTCAGAGACTGAGCACTCGTGCAGAGAGGTTTAGCCGGGTGGCATGGGCAATGTACTCATTGCCCGTGCGCATGAAACACGGGCAGCGAGTACGCTGCCCATGCCACCCGGTTCGACAGTGTCAATCATTCTGTGTCCCTGCCTGGAACCTCGAATTGCGAAATCTTCTCTGCGGGCTCTGTGTCTCTGCGGTTCATATGCCTCCTTTTACGGGCCCATGATGCGTGCGTCGGGCCTGATGGATTCTGCAGATGAAGACGATTGTGGTGGCGCCGGATTCGTTCAAGGAGTCGCTCAGCGCGGCGGAGGCGTGTGCGGCGATTGCGGAGGGGATTCGTGAGGCGTGTCCGCCGGCGGTTGTCGAGAGCATTCCGATGGCCGACGGCGGCGAGGGCACGGTCGAGGCGATGGTGCGGGCGACGGGCGGGCGGTTTGTCGAGACGCTCGTCGATGGACCGCTGGGCGAGCCGGTGCGGGCGCGGTGGGGGATTCTGGGCGGGGAGGGCTCGACCGCGGTGATCGAAATGGCGGCCGCGTCGGGTCTGGCGCTCGTGCCGCCCGATCGCAGGAATCCGCTCCTCACGACCACGTACGGGACGGGTCAGTTGATCGCCGCGGCGATGCAGGCGGGGGTCGCACGGATCATTGCCGGTATCGGGGGCAGTGCGACGGTGGATGGGGGCGCTGGCGCGGCGGCGGCCGTGGGCTTCCGGTTCCTTCGAGAGGATGGGACCGCGCTGAACAGCCATGTGGGCGGCGGGGAACTGGGTCACATTGCCCGTATCGAACGGCCGGCGGCGTTTGATGCGATCACGCGGACGGCGATTGAGGTGGCCTGTGACGTGACCAACCCGCTCTGCGGCCCCAGCGGGGCGGCGGCGGTGTTCGGGCCACAGAAGGGGGCGACACCGCAGCAGGTGGAGCTTCTGGACCGCAACCTGGCTCACCTGGCCGACGTGATCGAGCGCGAGTGGGGCATCGCCATCCGGGATCTGCCGGGGGCGGGGGCGGCCGGGGGCCTGGGCGGGGGGATGGTGGCGTTCTTTGCGGCGAAGCTGCGGCGCGGGGTCGAACTCGTGATGGATGCGGTGCGCTTTCGCGAGCGGATCCGCGGGGCGGACCTGATCATCACCGGGGAGGGGCGGCTCGATGCCCAGTCGATGATGGGCAAGGTGATCGCGGGGGTGGGGGCGGCCGGGCGCGAGGCGGGCGTGCCGGTGGTTGCCCTGGCGGGAATCATCGGCGAGGGGGCACAGAAGGCTGAAGCGGTGCTGGAAAGCTACCACGCCATCGCCCCCACAGGCCTCCCCAGAGAGGAGTCGATGCGTCGTGCTCCCGAGCTGCTGCGCGAGGCGGCGGCGCGGCTTGTTCGGGAGCGGATGCGTCAGTGATCGGCGATGCGGGTCCAGGCCCCGGTGGCGGTGCGTTCGAGGGTGATGAACTGGCCTTTGCCCCTTCGTAGTTCCATGCCGTTTCCGTCGATCCGCAGAATGATGCGCCTGCCGGGCGCGAGGGGCAGGTGCCCGATGTGGATGTCGATGCGCTTCACATTCTGCGTGTCGACGATCATGAGGTTCTGCTCCGGGAACTTGCCCTGCAGGCCGGCCGGGAGATCGGGATCGTCGAGCTTGAGAATGCGGAGCCATCCGGGCTGCTCTTCCCTGGGATCGCGGACGTGCAGTTCCACCGGGTAGGGCGGCTTCGAATCGTAGCGCGAGGGCGGCAGGGCGTCGGATGGGCGTGTTTCGGGCTCCGGGGCGTGCGGACGGGCGGCCTGGGGCTGGGTGGGCCGGGTCTGAGCAGGGCGGGTATGTGCGGGAGCCGTCTGGGCAGTCGGGCGTTCGCGGACGGTCGGCTCCTTCGGAGGCGAGTTCTGTGCCGATTTTGAGCAGGAGGCCGCGGCGATGCACAGGGCGGCCAGCCATGGCCCGTGCAGGCGGCGTGTGGTGGGGAGGCGACGGCCTGCGGTGCGGAGGGCGGGAGGCACCGTGTGGCGGGAGAACCTCGTCGCCGTGTGATGCTGGTCGGATGGTGTCTCGCGGTGGACAGATGTCATGGGGAGCTCCTCGGGTTGGCCGCCCGATGATACGTACTACACGCAAAGGTGGCCAGCCGTTGCAGGGCCTATCCTGCTTTGGTAGAGTCGGGTCCGGCCTGAGGGAGACGCGCTTCGATGCCCCATCGTCCGATGATTCGCAGCACCACGATTCTGTCCGTCCGCCGGGACGGCCAGACGGCCATCGGCGGCGACGGGCAGGTCACGCTGGGTCAGACCGCGGTCAAGCATGACGCGGTCAAGATCCGGCGGCTCTCGGACGGGCGGGTGCTGTGCGGTTTCGCCGGTTCCGCGGCGGATGCGTTCTCGCTGCTGGAGCGCTTTGAGGGCAAACTGGAGCAGTACAAGGCGAATCTGCGGCGGGCGGCGATCGAGCTGGCGAAGGAGTGGCGGACGGACCGGGTGCTGCGGCGGCTCGAGTCGCTGCTGGTGGCCGTCGATGCCCAGACGTCGCTGCTGATCGGCGGGGCGGGGGATGTGATCGAGGCGAAGGACGGCATCGTGGGCATCGGTTCGGGCGGCATGTTTGCGACCGCGGCGGCGCGGGCCCTGCTGAAGCATTCCAGCCTGTCGGCGGCGGAGATCGTGCGCGAGTCGCTGCTGATCACGGCAGACATCTGCGTTTACACCAATGCGAACATCACGGTTGAGGTGTTATGAGCCTGGGGGCTGACGCGCCCGGATGGACGGGTCCGTCAGCATGGGCAGGTGTCGGGGCATGGTTTGACTCAAGAGTGGCAGTGTCGCGTCGTCGGGGGACAAGGCCCCTCACTGACGTTCGGGGTTCTGATGGAGGGCTGTTCGTGCGGCGAGACGGTGAATCGTTCGGGCCGCGTCGCCGGGCCTGGGTGGGGCGGTACTCGCGGGCGTTTGAGGAGGCATGAGGTGGGGCCGGTGGCTCCGGAAACGGGGAGGTCATGAGTTCGGGTCGATCGGTGGGGTTTCTTGTGTGGAAAGCGGCGATGGCCGCCAGCGTCGGGCTCGCCGCCTCGAGCGGCTGCGGGCTCCTGGGCTACCAGTGGTCCGTGGTGGTGGACGAGCTGCAGTTCCTGGCGAGCGCGGTTCCACTCGAAGAGGGTCTGACCGACCCCGACCTGACCGAGGAGCAGCGATCGAAGCTCGAACTGGTCATCCGGGCGAGGGATTACGGTCAGAGCGTGGTCGGGCTGAACGTGGGCCAGAGCTATCAGACGTTCGTCAACCTGCATGGCCGGCCGCTGGCATGGAACCTCTCAGCGTCGCGAAAAGACCGGTTTGAGCCGTACACGTGGAATCTTCTCATCGGACCGCTTCCCTACCTGGGCTTTTTTGAGCAGGAGGAAGGGCTGGTCGAGCGGGACCGGCTGGTCAAAGAGGGGTACGACACGGTCCTGTACGAGGTGGACGCGTTCAGCACGCTGGGACTGCTGCCCGACCCGATCACGTCGGCGATGCTGAACCGGGACATCGGTTCGCTGGTGGACACGGTGCTGCACGAACTGACGCACAACACGATCTCCAAGCTGGCGGATACCAACTTTAACGAGACGGTGGCGACGTTTGTCGGCCGGACGGCGGCGGTGGATTTTCTGGCCCTCGAGTTCGGGGCCGATTCGCCGATCGTCCGGCAGACGCGGGAGAATACCGAAGACAGCGACCGGCTGAATGCGTTCCTGCGAGAGCTGTACGACGAACTGAACGTGCTCTATGGGAGCGACGCGTCGAGTGAGGAGAAGATCGCCCGGCGGACGGATGTCATCAGGGCGGCGCAGGAGCGATACCTGGCGGACGTACTGCCGCAGATGCACGATCCGGACACCTTCCGCGTTTACGGGACACTGGGCATCAACAACGCGTTTCTGCTGCTGAACGTGCGGTACAACGACGGGCTGGACGTGTTCGGGGGGATTCACGAGCTCACGGGTCGTCAGTGGGGTCAGACGCTCTCTCTGTTCTCCCAGGCGGCGGCGCAGGCGGACTCGCTGGGCTTTCTGCGGGGTATTCTGGAGGCGGGCGGCTCCTGAGCGATCGCCGGTACGCACACCTCGTGACTCAGAGTACAGGGGAAACACATCTTACAGAGCCAGAACTTGCACTCTCGCCCTGTACCCTGTGTCAGCGAGGTGAGTGATTCCCCGGCACGCTACCTTCCCTTGAGCAGCGTGCCGGCCGGACCACTCAGGCGGCGCGGTTCCTTGGTCTTGCCCTCCGAATCACGACGGCAG
Organism: uncultured Planctomycetales bacterium; assembly: GCA_964591605.1. Taxonomy (GTDB): domain Bacteria; phylum Planctomycetota; class Phycisphaerae; order UBA1845; family PWPN01; genus CAYLLT01. Next base: position 1,851 of record CAZQEN010000164.1, on the reverse strand, counting down.
CGGATTCGGGCACGGGGAGCAAATGCGTGTGGGCCGGGCTCAAAGGCTGGCGTTTCAGTGCCGTCCCGAAGCCCGACACAATCACGACCGCGGCGAGATTCACCAGCAACCACGCGATCAGCCAGGCGGTCATCGCTGCTGCTCCTTCCGCTGAGACACCCGGAAAGAGGGCATTCCCTGTGCCATCGTATTTGGGTCAAACACCCCATTTGAAGCACTTTTGCAGTTTGTCTTGAAGCCTTCCAGTTCGGCGTGTGACCCTGCGGGTGGGTGCGGCGGGTGGGCTCGCCGTGCTCGAACGCTCTTACAGACAGGTCAGAGGACCCAGACTTCCACGCGGGTGTGAAGGAACGGAGGTTCTGTGTGGGTCTGGGCACACTCAGAACAGACGCGGCCCGCGAGGCGGATCGATGATCCCCGACGGCGCGGAATCCAACACTCCTGGGAGATTCGGCTCCGAAAAGTCGTGTGGGCGCGCGATTCGCGAGCCGAACAAAAGGGAGCACTGCGTCATTCGCCACACAGGATGGGGCCTTATCGCCCTGCCTTCGGCGGCGTGTTGATCCGAATCGGGCGGCAGGGCATTGCCGCCCGCGACGCGAGGGAGGTTACTGGTTGAGTCGCAGGAGCGCCTCCAGGTCGGCGGGGTTGTTGGTGGCGGTGATGGTGCAGCGGTGCTCGATCGATTCTCCGGGCTGGAGGGTGCGGCTCCAGCCGCGCTGATCGTCGACCGGCCGGCCTTCGACGCCGCCGGTCATGGGTTCGAGGGCGCCGGTGTAGGAGCCGGCCGGCCCCCAGTGCTGCCAGTTGCCCAGACGCGGGTAGTCGTGCTTGGAGAACTCGATCCGCACGCCGAAGCCGCGCTGGCGGTTGACCAGGCCGCAGATGACGTTGCCGTCGGGGTCGGCCTCCGGATCGATGTAGCTGAAGACCTCGCCCCGGCCGCGATGGGTTTCCTGCGGGGGCGGGGCGGCGCGGAAATCGCGGCCGGGCTTGAACCAGTCGACGCTCTCGGGGCGGCGGGGCGAGAGCTGGCCGCGGTAGCAGTACGTGCTGGCCTGCGGCTCGAGCAGGGGGAAGCCGAAGTTGATATGCAGCAGCCACGCGTGAGGCGCCGGCTCGTTGCCGCGGTTGGTGAAGTGGTCATAGATGCGGATTGAGGAGTCGCCGAGGGTGCTGCTGATGGTGCGGCGCAGCTCGATGAAGGGTCCGAACACGCGGGCGGTGCGGACGATGCCGGTGATGTTCATTTCGTAGCGGCCGCGGACGGGATCGGGGTTGGTGATGAACTCGATGGCGGCGGGCGTGTGCGAGTGCGTGCCGTGCAGGCCGTATTCCTCGCCGTTCTCGGTGAAGGGGGCGCCGGCGCTCAGCGGGCCGCAGCTCACCACGAGGCCGCCGTAGAAGCCGCGGAGCCACTCGAGGCCGCGATGATAGGCGTGCGAGGGCGCGACGATGCCGGTCGGAGAGTGCCAGGTCAGCGATTGGCCCATGAACTCGGCGTCGGCGATGTCGAGCCCGCGGTCGATCACTACTTTGTAGCGAAGTCCGCCGCCGGTGTTGACCCAGGCGATGCGGACGCCGCGCCCGGGGCCGTTGTCGAGCACGGAGGTCTCAATTCCGCCGAGCTGCACGGGATTCATGACCGGCGCGCCGGCGAGGGGGTGATGGGCGGCAGTGGTAATGGCTGGTTGGCTCATGGGGCACCTCCGAGATTGCGACGGACGACCGTGACGTGCGAATTGAACCACATTTGGGGTCGTCATGCCAGTGCAGCGGACGTTCGACGTTCTGGCTGGGTGCATCCGGAGCTCAGTGGCAGACGAGTGGAATGGGTCCCGGCGCGCCGGG
>CAZQEN010000163.1:0-16091 GCA_964591605.1 uncultured Planctomycetales bacterium | reverse complement strand
CGAGATCATGCGCATCGACGAAACCGTCACGCACCGTCTGATTGCTCGCGTCGTGAGTGTCAAAGATGGGGTCGCCGCAAATCGGCCCGCAATCCGAGATGCTCAAATCGTCGAGCTCGATCATCGGGTCAGTGTCCGCATTGGCATTATCGTCCCGCCGCAGGCGGATGAGCTGGATGCGATTCACAGACGTGTTCACGTGAGAGGCGAGTCCATCCGCCCCCACGGGCACTCCGTCTAGGAGGTATTTAGTGGTGTTGCCCGGAATGCCCTCGACGGTGGTCGTGTTCGGGTTGATCACCGCCCTCAGTTCGTGATAGAGTCCGTCAGAGTTACACGGAGGTGACTGCCCGTTCAGGCAGCTCGAGAGAGCGGCGTTGGAGTGGCCTTCCGCGAAGGTGGCCGCGCCGCGCCAGCTCGCTAGAATCACCCCGGTGTTGTTCGTGAACTCGAGGTACCAGAACCGGCTCCCGCCCCCGTCCGTCGTGCCCTTGACTCGCACGCGCACCACGATCAGCCCGTCGCCCTGCAGGTCCGGGGTGACCGCGTCAGTGTCAACGCAATCGGTGCAGTTATTGAACCGCTGGTGCGTCGCCTCGATGGTCCCCGACGCCGGCTTGCCGCGGACCACCACCTTCCCGCCCACGACCTGGATCGGCACCGGGTCCGCGCCGCTGGGTCGCTGCGGCACCGCTGCCAACTGGTTCAGGAACCCCGTGCGCCAGCCGGGCTGCGACTCGAGGCTCCCGTCTGAATAGGCGAAGTCATCCGCAAGGCATTGACCCACGTTGAGCTGGATCGCCCGCGTATAGGTTCGCTCCGAGTTGCAGTTGTCTGTGAACTTGATGTAGCCGCGGTAGAGGTCGTCGGCCAGGCCGGTGGTGTCGTAGGTGATCGTCACCGGCGCATCCTCCGTGCCACCGGTGATCGGTCCGGCGCCGGGCTTGCTGAGGGACATCCACGGGTAGTTCGTGGGCGCACCGTTCGCGTCCACCTCTTCGACCGCGTAGCTGATCGAGGCCGGGCCGTCGTTGTGGAAGATGTAGTCTTTGAAGTATTGCGTTAGCCCGTCGTTGGTTGTCGTGATGCTCGCGCCCGACTTGGCGTGCGGCAAATCGGTGTAATCGTTCTGGCTTACGTCCGGCGAAACACGGCCCAGGCAGTCGCCCGCGCACGAGATGACCTGGATGTCGTCAACGATTGGATCGCCCGTCGCCCCATCACCAACCCCTCTTCCGATGCGGCTGATATAGACGCTGGTCACACGGTCGCCCACGTTGTTTTGGCCGGCGACATCTGCGCCATGGCTGAGCGTTCCGAGCAACGTCTGAGATCCGCCGGCCGGAGTGTGAAAGAACTCCGTGCGATTCGTGACCACGTTGACGACCGCGCTGAGTTCATCGAAGTCGCCCAGGGTCAGGTTCACCGAGGGGAGCAATGAGCCTCTGATCCTCGGCTGAACGGCGGACGAGGTTCCAAACCAGCGAGCAAGCTCGTTCCCGGCAGAATCCAGGAAACCCATCTCCCACGAATTGTTCCCGTTGCTGGCCGCCCCTTTCACTCGCGCTGAGACGATGAACGTTCCGTCCTCGCAGGGTGGACATCCGCCCAGGTTGATGGTTGCGGTGGCGCCACCCCCGCCTCCGGCCGCGTCCGCGATCACTTTGACCACACCGTTGAGGTTGTTCGCATCGGCGGGGTCGGTGATGACCTTGATCTTGCCGTGGCCTCCTGTCCAGCCTCCGTTACTGCCCAGATCCCCCAGCGGATACTGGAACGGATCGACGAAGCACGGAGCACTGCCCACCGTCAGGACGACCGGTCGGATCTGCTCACCCACCGTGCTGCAACTGTCCGCGACCTTGATGGCCGCAGCGTAAATGCCGGGCGCGGCGGGCGCCGTGATCGAGGCTGTGATCGGGGGCGCGGCCGTGGCGAATGAGGCGACTGACCCGCTTGTCGGGGACACGCTGAGCCAGGAGTCATACGCGGTGGTGGTCGTCCCGTCCGGCTTGACTTTCGACACCGTGTAATCGACCGAATTCGTCGCGGTGTTGTTCAACAGATCGAAGGTGAAGGAGGGTGGGAAGCCTGGTCCGTTCGGCTCGGCCACCGACAGGAAGTTCTCGGTGATGAAATCCGAGTGCCACGGAGTCAGATTCCAGACGCAAGTGCTCGGGCAGCGCTGAATCGAGAAGTCATCCAGGTACAGAACACCGGTTCGGCCCGCAATGTTGTTGTCCACAATGGTGACACTGGAAATCGTCTCGGGATAACCGAACCCATGGAGTTGACTGTCGTTCGGTGCTGGCCAGTTGACGGTGTCCGGACCGATTCCATCATGGTAAAAGTCGGTCTTGCGAAGGGCCGGGCTGATCACCGCCTGGAGTTTGACATAGGTCGAGGTTAGCGTGACGGCGGGTCCGAGATTATTGCCGACACGCGGGACCGCGGTGGTTGCAGTCCCGTACCAGCGGGCCATCGGTTGCAGGTCCGTATCGCTGATGGGATATATCTTGTTGGGGTCGCTGTAACCACTAAACTCGATGCTGTAGTTGTTGCCTTGGTTCGTATTGGTGCCGATCTGCTTCATGTAGATGGTAACGGTGATCGTACCATCGGTGGGACAGATTGGACACGATACCGGAAAGCTGGCGCTCGAGTTCCCCGTGGCATCGCCCGTCGAGAAATCCAGCTTGATCTGACCTGTCTCGAGCAGAATGCGGCCCGCGCCGCCCGTCCAGTTCTCGTTTCCGGCCAGGTTGCCGTCGCCATACAGGAAGGCGTCCGAGAAACAGGTCTGCGCGTACCCTGCCCCTGGTGCGGTCAGTCCGATGATGGCACCTGCCAGAAGTATAAGCACTCGTCTCAGTCTGATAGGTTCATCTCTGTGGACGATCATCGTCTTGCCGCTCCTTACTCTGAACCTGAAACCTGCCTGGAGGCGGATGCGGGCGCCCACCCGTGTCCGTCCTCGTTTGCCTCGCATCGTCCAGCCGCTCACCCGATGGTGCGGCAACCCCCGTGCCGACCGGCCAGCCTGCGGGCAGGGTTCCCCGGGAGATCGCACCTCTGCCCGCTTGCCGCTCCCGTGGGGGGCAACCGGCGCGACGAATCGGCGTCACACCATCCGGCTCGGCCGCCTCATGTCTGTGGGTAGGCCCCTCCTCCGCGACCTTCGACGATTGTCCCTGAACCCTGGACCCGGCGCTCACCTTCTGCCGAGGGATATGGGTGCAGAGGGAGCTCTCGTACCATGAGTACCAGAACGGGCTCCCCGTTGCAAGGAAAAAATGACACTGTCAGTGTCCGGTGTTTGAGACGCCATGTCCCAGGAAGACGATCTTTTTCGGTTTTCTCCGTTAGTCCTTATTGATCAAGAACTTGTGATCAACGATGACCGGTCGCCCCAGTTTCGACTTTGATTGTCATATAACGGTGTTATAATGGAGCCCGGATGCAGACACGACCCAAACCATCGAATCGAACCGACGGCCGGCGAGGCAAGAGCCTCTACCGCAGCGTGGCCGATGCCCTGCGGCGACGCGTCGCCGAGGGCCACCTCCCCGCCGGAGGGAAAATCCCCTCCCTGCGGGCGCTCGCGAAGGATTTCAACGTCAGCACCATGACGGTCAATCAGGCCCTGCGCATGCTGCAGCAGGACGGGCTCATCACCTACATCCCTTCAGTGGGGGCGTTCGTTCGCGAACCCGCCCGCTCGGACGGCGCCACCTCCCAGGTGACCATCGCCTTCGTCACCATTGAAATCGAGAGTGTGTTTACCAGCCGCGTCGCTTCCGGCATCGCCGCCGCCTGCCGCAACCGGCGCTGGGCCCTGCAGATCGCCAATGCCGAGGCGAGACCCGACATCGAGGCCCAGAACATCGCACAGCTTCCCCAGTCCGGTCTCGCCGGCGCGATCATGGTCCTCACGTCCGACCATGCGAATTTCGAAGCTATCTTCCGGCTCAAGCTGGGCGGCTTCCCCTTCGTGCTCGTGGACCGGTGGATCCAGGGCCTCAAAGTCGACGTGGTCGAATCCGATCACGAGAGCGGCGCGTTCCAGGCAACGCAACACCTGATCGCCAACGGCCACCGGCGCGTCCACATGCTCTCCTGCTCGCCCGGCCTGATCTCCTCGGGCGACGCACGCTGGCGCGGCTACGAACGCGCTCTGCTCGAAAACGGCATCGAACCCCGCCGCGAATGGCGAGTCATCTGCGATGTCCACTCGCCCGAACGCGAGCCCCGGTGGTCCAAGTGGTTCGAGACGGTCGTGCCCGCTCTCCAGAGCATCGAGAAGCCCTGCGCTTTCGTCGCCCTGAACGCCTACGCCGGCCGGGGACTCCTCGAAGCCTGCCGGTACCTCAACCTGCGCGTGCCGGACGATGTGTCCGTCGTGTCTTTCGACGACAGCGAATTCATGCAGGCCTTCCATCCGCCGGTCACCGTGATCGCCCAGCGCACCCGCGAAATCGGACGCATCGCCCTCGAACAGCTCGAACGGCGGATCCAGTCCGGCCCGGAGGCCGAGCCGCGGCACATCACGGTCGAGATGGATCTCATCCAGCGCGAATCGGTCCTCAAGATCGGCGGCTGAACCTCATGGCTGATTGCCAATCGCCGATTTCCGATTTCGCCACGCGGGCGCCGAAAGATCGAAACCCGGAACCGATTCCCACTGGCGCCAGGGGCGCGGAAGAGTCAATCATGGAGTGTGCGCAACAGAATCTTTCCGGGGATGCCGCCGGGCGTCGGGAGTCATCCCGCGGGTTCACGCTGATCGAAGTGCTGGTGGTGGTGGCGATCATTGCCCTGCTGGTGGCAATTCTGATCCCGACGCTGGCCGAGGCCCGCGACCACGCCCGCAGCGCCAAATGCCTGGCCAACATGCAGGATATGGGCACCGGCATGAACACGTTCGCCGCCGCCCATCGCGGGCGATTTCAGGTGATCGCCAACGTGAGCAGCACCGCGGACCTGACGGCCATCAACGACCCCTTCCAGAACGTGTTCGCGTACGAAAGCGGCACCGGAGCGAGCCTGGCCAACCTCCTCGGCTGGCCCGTGGTCCTCGCCCGCGAGTCCACCGGCGGACGCTCCATCAGGCGGAACGCTGACTGGGGCATGGTGGGCAACGTCGCCGCCTACGCTAACAAGGGCCAGATCCGCCGGTTCGAGCAGCTCTCCTGTCCGGCCGACAAGGCCCAGATCAACTGCTTCCCGGCCCCAGCAGCACCCGCCATCCCCGCCGGGGCGGGCACGCAGCCCTGGTACTGGGGCTGGCTGTCCTACGGCATCAACACCGACGTGGCGGGCATCGGGAAAGGTCCACCGTACGGGAGAGGTATCTGGAAAGACGGAAAGAAGAGCGGGCAGCCCGGCGCAGGCAGCGAGCTGGCCGGACGCCTCGACAAGGTGATCCGACCCTCCGAGGTGATGATCTTCGTGGACGCCGGCCTGGGCGACAAAACCGTGGTCAACTTCGGCGCCCCCGGCGCACCCACCACCATCGGTACCGGCAGCCCCAACGACGGCCAGAACCCCCGCGGCCCGCTCCTGGAATACGCCGATCGGGCCTACAACCTCAAGCTCCGCCACGAACGCCATCGGCGGGCGTCCCTGAACCTCGCCTTCACCGACGGCCACGGCGGATTTGCCCGGCGGGTTCAGGGCAACCCGCACAATCCCGCCAACAACAACGATTCGAGCGTCATGCTCCCCTCGTGGCAATACCTGCCCAAGGTGCGCGTGTCGCCGTACAACTCGGGCCAGTATCCCGGTTCGCCGCCGTGAGAGGATCCATCAGCCGAACACCGGTGTGCCGGCCGACGCGGTCCGGCGAATCCGCAGGGATCATCCCGCAGAGTGTTCCAAGCCCGCTACGGGATGTTCCAGCGTCCGCCCCCGGTGCGAAGCGCCGGTTGTGTTGAACCCATGGCCCCCGCATGGCCATCGCCCAGGGCAGCAGGCACGCTCGGTGTGCCGTCCGAACGCGCCGACCGGCGGAGCCGTCGGGAACGGTCGCCGATTCCGGTCACCGTGCGACACCGCGGCAACGCCAGAGGCCATCACCCGCGCAGACGGTGGACCGCCGGCGCCCCCGGCCCACCACGAAGGAGAAATATCCGTGTCCGACGCTTCCGACATCACAACAAACCCAATAGGGACCCCCTCGTGGCCCGCGCACGCCATTTCGACCCAAAACGCCTGCCAGACGCGCCCAGACCGCCGTCGGGCAAGTGAAACTTTGCCTCATTCACCCAGTTTTTGCCAACTTCCTGTTTTCTCTCTTTTCAACCTGCCCTCGATGTCGCGACCCGTCGTCCCAGCGCAAAACGAACCCAATTCTGAACCGTCTCTTTGGGGCGCAACCCGTTTTTCGGAAGAAACTTACATGAAAACCGGCGTACGCGGCTTCCCCCCTCGAATCCACCCGGTCAGGAGGTGGGCGGTTGCCCTGATCTTCGCTGTTCTCAACCGCAGCGCCGCCGCCGCGGGCGTGCCGGGTGATTTCGACGCGGCGCCTTTCGGAACCGTCAGCATTCAGTCCCCTGCCGCGGACCAGCCGGTCTTCGCCCCGCAACTGACCGACGGCGATCCCCGAACCGCCGCATCCGTGCCGTCCGGAGGCTCCATCCGCGTCGAATGGCGCGAGCCACGCGACGTGTTCCTGGTCCAGCTGCGCTTCGCCGCCGAGCCGCCCCCGGCCGCGAAAGTGAGCGTGCAGTACTGGTACAGCGTCTGGCCCGACAACGGCGGCGGCGGATGGATGAAGGTCGATGACCCGTTCAACGGCGAGTTCATTCGCGCGGCCGTCGACAGCCGCGTCGAAACCAGCGTCCTGAGCCTGCGCTTCATGCCGCTCCAGAAGGCGGAAAACCCCAAAATCAAAAGCGTCGGCCACGACTGGCGCCGCACGTACCAGGTGCGGGTCGGCTTTGAGGCCGATGTGCGCCTGACGGAGATCGAGTGCTTCACCGATTCGGAGTGGAGACCGGCAACCGTCCGGGTCGATCTGAAACAACCAGGCTGGGACGGCCGGGTGGAGCCGCGCAGTGCGAGCGTGCTCTCGACGGAAGCTGTCGGTGGGGCGTACGTGTTCAAAGTGCGCTACGGGCACAATCCCGACCGGCTCAGCTCCGACCGCGGCCATCTCATCGTACGGCGAGGGCCGGCCGGGCAGGACTTCTCCTTCTTCATCGAAGACGTGCTCATGCAGAGCCCGCTCAGAATTCGAGGCCTCGACGCCTGCGTTTCCGATCCCACCCAGCCGTACTCGTGTGCCCACCCGCCCCGTCCGGTCGACGCATGGGATGCGACGGTGATGGAACAGGTGGCCGCCATGCCCGAGCAGACGTTCGAACGGGCGATGCGCGAGATCCCGCCCAAGTGGATCGGCGACCTCTATCTGGGCCTGCCGGTGCTGCGGCAGGAGATCTCGATGAATGCCAGCAGTCAGATCTACACGGAGTTGTGGTGCCTCCGCGGTCCGGCCGCGGACGTGTCCCGCAGCCCGATGCTGACCCGCGAGCGGGAGCAGCGCGTCTACAACCTCGTCACGCGCCAGGAGCCGTTCGGCCCGCCGTCTCCCAACGCGATCCGGCGCTGGCTCGAAGGGGGGTATCTGCCCGTCGTTTACTCGGTCTGGCAGCAGGAGGGCATCGAGTACGAGCAGACGGTCTACGTGACCGCGCTCGACCCGGCCGTGCTGGCGATGTCGCTCGAACCGCCCCGCCCGCCGGCGCGCCCGCTGGGCGAGGGGGTGCATGCGGCCGATTTCGGCTCGGGCCTGCGCGGCGACGAGCCCATCGCCGCCCTGAGCCGGCTCGAAATCCGCAATCCATCGGGCAGCGAGCGGACGGCCACGATGTGGCTCAAGATCACGCAGCGCCCGCCGATGCGGATCGACGAGCACGGCCTGCTGATCCTCGAAAAGCCCACCCGGCCTGCGGTGGCCGAAGATCTGATTCCCACCTGGGGCCAGATCGACACCCGCGGACGCGGCGAGCTCGCGTACCTCAAGGACCACTTCCCTGACAACCCCGACCGCAAGGAGCCGCGCGACCTGATCCGCTACACCGTCACGCTGAAGGCCGGCGAGAAGCACACGATCATCCTCAAGGTGCCCTACATCGAGCAGATGACGCCCGCCGAGATCAGGCAGCTCAAGGCCCTCGACTGGGAGCAGGGGCACCCGCGCGTCGTCGAGCTCTGGAAGCGGCGGCTGGCGGCGGCGATCGACGATTACCGCGTGCCGCAGCCCGAGCTGATGAACCTCTATCGGGCGAACCTCTGGCACGTGCTCATCACCACCGACCGCGACGTGCCGACAGGTCTGTACGAGCACGGGGCGTCAACGTGCCATTACCCGATGTACGCGAACGAGACCATGATGGTGATGCGCTCGCTGGAGATGCGCGGCGAGCACGAGGAGGCCCGGCGGCTCATCGAGCCGTATCTCCTGAGCCAGGGCGCCAAGCCGCTGCCGGGCAACTTCAAGAGCCAGGATGGGCTGTTGTACGCCGCCGCGCCCAAAGGCCACGACCACTACACCGCACAGGGCTACAACATGCACCACGGCTTCCTGCTGTGGGCGGCAGCCGAGCACTATCTGTGGACGCGCGACCGGGCGTATCTGGAGGCCGCCGCCCCCCACCTGGTGGCGGCGTGTGACTGGGTCACCCGCGAGCGAAGGGCGACGATGGTGATGACCCCGGGTGGCATGGGCCATGCTAGCACGCCCCCGGGTGGCATGGGCAGTGTACTCACTGCCCGTGCTCCCTCCCCCCGCGAAGCGGCGACCCTGCCTGCTCCGCCGAGCCGTCCGCTCGAATACGGCCTCGCCCCGGCCGGCGATCTGGAAGACGTCGGCGAATACCTCTGGTGGTATCCGACGAACGCGTACTATTACCTGGGCATGAAAACCGCCGCCGACGCGCTGGCCGACATCGGGCATCCGGAGGCGCCCCGGCTGGCCGCCGACGCGAAGGCCTACCGCGACGACATCCTCGCCAGCGTCCGCGAGGCGACTGCCGCCAGCCCTGTCGTCCGCCTGCTGGATGGGACGTATGTGCCGTATGTGCCGCCCCGCCCGTACGTCCTCACCGACCGCAAAGAGGGCTGGATCCGCGAATCCCTCTACTGCGCCCTGCACTTGGTCGATGCCGGGTTGATCTCGCCCGACGAGTCGATGACCACCTGGATCCTGCACGACCTCGAAGACCGCATCTTCATGAGCGAGGAGTCGGGCTACGGCCCCCGCCACGGCCTGACCAGCCCCCGCGAACAGTTCTTCTCACTGGGCGGCTTCAACCCGCAGCCCAACCTGCTCAGCACCCCGCTCGTTTACCTCCAGCGCGGGCAGGTGCCCAACTTTCTGCGCGGCTTCTTCAACACGTTCGCCGTGAGCTACTACCCCGACACCTGCTGCTTCATCGAGGCCCTCCTGACTTTCGGCCAGGGCCACAGCCCCCTCTACAAGACCCCCGACGAGAGCCGGTTCATCCAGACCATGCGCCAGATGCTCGTGCTCGAGATGGGCGATTCGCTCTACCTGGCCCGCGGCGTCCCACGGGCGTGGACGACGCCCGGAAAGACCGTGCAAATTCGGAATGCCTCCACCTACTTTGGCCCGGTAAGCCTCCAGATCACCTCCGAGGCGGACGGGCGCACCCTCCGGGCGCAGATCGAGCTTCCGACGCGCAATCCCCCGAAGCACTGCTACCTCTCGCTGCGGCATCCCGAGGCCAGGAAGATCCGCTCGCTGCGGGTGAACGATCAGCCACACGCCCGCTTCGACCCGGCATCCGGCCAGATCGAGCTGCCAGCCGAACCTTCGCGGGTGGAGGTCGTCGCTCAATACGAGTGATCGCCGCGGCAATGAAGAAGCCCGCCGGACGCCGGGTCCGGCGGGCTTCGACGAAGACCCAACTGGTCAAACGGAGAACACGGCTCATGCCGCCCGGCGGCGGGATCGCATCAGCCCCAGGCTGGCCATGCCCAGCAGGAGCAGCGAACCCGGCTCGGGGATGTAACCAACGACCAGGTCATCGAGGTATACGTGGTCCTCAATGCCTCTACTCACATCCTCCACGTAGACGCGCTCCGCGATGAAGCCGGTGGTCAGCGCCTGCGTCCATTGCACGGCGTTGTTGTGCAGCCAGTTCGTCTCGCCGGTGGCGGCATTGTAGGTGATCGAGAATTCATGCACCGCGCCGTCGGTAATATCGACCGGGGGGCCGACCGTCCCGCCAAAGCGCGGCGTCACCGCACCGGAATGCCCATACCATCGGGCGAGTTCACCCCCGCCCGACTCGTTGAGCTGGATCGTGAGGTGGTTGGAGCCCGTGAGCTGGTTGGCGGTGTCCGACTGAAGCGTAAAAGTCATGGCCTGCAGGAAGGCGCCCCCGCCCATGCCCGGCGCGAAATTGGTCACCTGCGTGGCCGACGACGTGGCGCCCGTCCCGGAGAAAGCTCTCAACCGGATCGCCCGATCGCCGCCCCAGGCCAGGTTCAGGTTTTCCGGACCCGCCCCCGACCCCCACTTGGCGTGGAGCCGCAGCCTCAGGCCCGCATCGGCTGGGTTCTCAAAGTCGTCGAAGAACGCCACGTTGGGGATGACCAGGGCGGCCGCCGGGGTGGTCAGCGCCGCGACCAGGGCGACCACCGCCCCCGCGCCCGACAGGACCGCGCACGGCCTTCTCTTGAACGGTGTTTTGCGTTTCAGCATGCTTTTGCCCTCCTCAGGGTTGATGTGAGCGCTCAAAGCCAGCCGCGACTGCTCTCATCGCGGCCGGGGTGGACTCGGAGATTCGATCTGACTTCCAGACAACGTCAGCCGGAGATGATGCTTTTGCCTCCTCCATCCGATGACGCCGCAATCCAGACGCCCGGAGATGACATATGTGTCCGCGTCTGGAGTGCCCTTACCCCAGTCAGGGTATCAGAATGCCACAGGCAATGCAAGGAAAAAATTACGGTGTCATAATCGAGCCAAGCACCGCAGCGGAATGATACATGGTTCATAAACTATTTTGAAATAATTAGTTACGATCGTAAACGCGGACCGGTACGGTTGTCGGCCGGACAGAATCTATGCCAGTGTCATAAGATTTGCGGGCAATGGGGTCTGTCCTCCGGTCGGCGCCGCCGGACCCCCGGCCCGACGGCGCGGGGCGCCGGATTCGGGCTCGCGGGCAGTACAATGGGCGCGGAGTCGAGGATGGCATCATCTGGCGGTATCCAGCCGGTGTCCGTTCGAGCGATGGACATCGTTCCGGGAGGTTCCTGCTTGCCTCACATGCTGCGACGGATGTCGATCGCGATGGTCGGGGTCGTGGGGATCTCCCTCGCCCCGGACCGCGTGTCCTCGGCCCAGGGCGCGGTGGCATTTCAGGGGTCTCCGACGACGATCTCCTCCTCAGGCGCCCACTGGCCGGCCGTCGCGTACAATCCCTTCTCGAACCAGTATCTGGTACTCTGGGTGAACGTCGCCGACCCCACCGGCTGGCAGCTCAAAGCCCGCCGGATCGACGCCGACACCGGAGCGCTGCTCGGCTCGGAGTTCCACATGTCCTCCGACCCCGCCAGCATCGGGGCCGTCATCGGGGCGGTGACGTACAACCCGGTCAATCATGAGTGGTTCGTCGCTTACCAGGCGTCCATCAACGACGCCCAGGACGACATCCTGGCCCAGCGCATCGCCGGCGACGGCACGAAGATCGGGAGCCACATCTCTCTGGTGGTTAGACCCGGAGCGCAGAACTCGGTGTCCGTGGCCCACGATCCGCTGAGCAACCGCTACCTGGTCGCCTGGCAGGAGCAGGTGAGCGGCACGCTCCAGATCTTCTCGCACCTCTACGATGCGGCGGGGGTCTCGGCCGGCCCGGAAATCCGGCTCAGCGAGGTGGACAACCGGCTCAAGTTCACGCCGAAGGTGGCCTACAACCCCGTCGTGCAGGAATACATGGTGATCTGGGAAGACCTGCGCCACTGGCCCGGCAGCGGACAGGACAACGACTATGCCGACATCTACGGGCAGCGGGTCAATCCTCAGACCGGGCTCAAGATCGGGGCCAACATCCCGGTGTATGCACCCATCGGCCCCCCCTATTCGCCCAACGGCCAGGACATCCCGGGCGGCATCGCCTGCGACACCCTCACCGGACGGTATGCGGTCGGTTCGCAGAAGTTCGGCGGCGGGGCGCCGGGCTACAACACCGTCGGACTCGTCGTCGATTCACTGGGCATGGCCGTCGCACCCGTGTTCAACCTCTCCCGGCCGGAGTTCGGCGCCCAGCCGACCCCCGCCTACAACCCGGCCAGCGGCACATACTTCATCACCTACGAAGCCAACGTCGGCGTGGCCGGAAAGATGATCTCCCCGGACGGCACGGTCATCGGGGGCGAGGAGGCGGTCATCTCCACCATCGGCAGCATCCGCGACAATGTCCTGGCCGTGCGGCCCGGCGACGGGCAGTTCCTTCAGGTGGCGGTCAACGACAGCGGCCTCCTGGTCGCACAGCGGTTCACCACGGGTCAGGCGGTCAGGCAATTCGTGGTGCAGCCGGGTTACGGCAGCAATACGCTGAGCTGGCTCAACCCTGCCAATGCCGACTTTACGGGCACGATGATCCGCTACCGCACCGACCGTTTCCCCGCCGGGCCGGCCGACGGCATTCTGCTGGCCGACCGGGCCGGTACGCCCGGTTCCTCCGACGGTCTTGTGCACACCGGCCTGACGAACGGGACCACTTACTACTACGCGGCCTTCGCCCACAACAGCACGCCGGTCTACGCCCCGCCGGCGTTTACCAGCGCCACGCCCTTCCTGCCGGGCGACTTCGACCTGGACAACGACGTCGATCAGTCGGATTTCGCCCACCTGCAGACGTGCTTCTCGGGAGACCTCTACATCGCCGCCCCCGGCTGCGAGGATGCCGACCTCGATGGTGACCGCGACGTCGACCCGGCCGATTCTGCGGTGTTTCTCGAGTGCGCCGGCAGCCCGAACCAGCCTCCCCCGTGTTAAGAGGTTTTTAGAGCCCATTGGCGTCGTCGGTTGACACCGTCCCCGTGCGGGGTTCACATGGCGGCCGACCGGATACTGGATACTCCGCCACCAGGAGGCCCGGCCGTGACCCAGGCAATGCCCGCTTCGCGTATCCGATGGATCAGTCTGCTGTGCACCTTCACTGTGCCATCAGCGGCCGCGGAGCCGGCGCCGCCCGCCGCCGTGCCGCTGGTAGCGGGCGGACGGCCCGCCGCCGCCATCGTCGCCGATCCGAACGGCCCGCCCACCCTGCGCGTCGCACTGGCAAAGCTGCAGGAGGCCATCCGCCGGGACAGCGGGCAACCCACCCCGCTGCCGGTCGCCGGGACGCCCGCCGACGCGCCATCGGGTCGCGTGGTGATCGGCACCGCCAACGGCAACCCCGAACTCGCCCGCCTGGCCGCCGGCCACCAGTTACCTCTCGACACGCTCGCCGCTCAGGGCTTCCTCCTGCGCACGCTCACCGATGAAGGCCGACCGATGCTGGTCATCGCCGGCGCCGACGCCCGCGGCGTGCTCTACGGCGTGCGGGAAGCGATCGACCAGGTCATCACCAGCACGCCGCACGGCGACGTGTATGCCGCGGCGTGCGACGTGACGCTCCGGCCCGCCCTCGAGGTCCGCGGCACCTACTGCCTGACCTGCTGGGGCGGCTGTCCGAGCTATGACCGCACGGCGTGGGAAGAAGCGATCGACGCGATGGCCGATGCCGGCATGAACCGCGTCATGTTCTGGATGGACGGCCTGTTTCGCTCGCAGCGGCATCCGGATGCGTTCCTCAGCCGGCCCGGCCAGCACTTCGCCCGTACCCGGCTCACCAGCGACGACATCCATCGCCTGATCCGCTTCGCCCACGACCGCGGCATGGACTTCTACTTCGGTTCGGGCGTGTTCGGCTGGTTCACGGCCGGTGAGTACATCGCCAAACGGTTCAAGGACGCCGCCGACCCCTCCGGTAGCCTCCTGTGCCCGTCCAGTCCGGCCGCCCGGCGCGTCACCCGCGAGTATCTCTCCGAAATGATCGAGGTGTTCCCCGAGGCCGACGGCTACATGCTCGAGATCCGCGACGAGATGCACGACTGCAAGTGCAGCACGTGTCAGAAGAAACTCGATGACCGCGGCTCCAGGCAGTTCGGCCAGTCGGAGATGGACTTCCTCGAGGAGCTGACCGCCACCGTGTGGGAAGGTCACCCGCGCACGAAGTTCATCTGGCTCATGGGCTACGGCGTGCACGACGAAGACGTGATGTACTACGAACGGCTGCGGCAGATCGGGCGCGACCCGCGGCTGGAGTGGCTCGAGGTGCGCTCGAGCTGGACGCTCCCGTCGGCCGACGGCGGACGCAGGCCGCTGCGCGACTTCTCCGACCGCATCTACCACTGGGACCAGTACTATCGCCTGAGCGCCGAGCACATGCAAAGCGCGGTCCGCCGGACGACCAACGAGGGCCTGCACGGCTACCTGCCGGCGTATGAGCCGGGCTTCGCGAACCTCTCGGTCTACCCGACCGATTCGGAAACGCCCTTCCCCGTGCGGCTCATCCCGTTCTGCGTGACGCAGTTCTACTATCGCGCGTTCACCTGGCACCCGAAGATCACGAAGCCGGAGCTTCTCGCCCGGGCACATCGGCAGTTCTTCTCAGCGGAGGTGCCGCCGCAGCTCGCCGACGATCTCATGTTCCTCAAGCAGTTCATGGCCGCTCATCACGTCGAGCTGACGCGCTCCATCGGCGCCGGACTCGACGCCGGTCCGGGATTGATCGACGCGGTGGAGAACTCATTCCGGGTGGATCGCCGCGGCGGCGATAAGACCAGGAAGTGGCTGCTGGAGGCAGTGGGGGCCGACATCCGCCGCCTGCAGACGCTGCTGGCCGGGCGGGGGGATATGGTCCGGCTCGCCCAGATCGAGCAGCGCGTGGCCGGGCATCGGCCGAAAGCCTCGCCGCGCAGCCGCGCCTCGCTGGATATCCTCCAGCGGGCCATCGACGACATCCGCAGAGAGCTCGCTAAGTGCGGCGACTATGCGAAGGACGCCGATGAAGCCCTGCGGCGCGTTGACCGCTACATCGACGAGATCGTCCGCCGCAGCCCGTCGACCACGCAGCCGGGCAGTGAGGACGGCTGAGCCGCTTCAGAACCGTCTCAATGTGGATGTGGCACAGGCGCCAAAGCCTGTGTCCGGGTGTGGCACCGCCGTCTCGGCGGTGCTCCACGGGCGGGACGCCCGTGGCACACCCACCGGTGGGACGCCGGTGCCGCACCCGGCGCGGGGATGCCGGTGCCACACGAATCTACGGTGTGCGGTTGCTGGCCGTGCGGAGGGGAACCTCACGCTCTGCGGTCTTTCGCAGCTCTTCGAAGAAGCGCTTGGCCTCGCGAACACGTTCGAGCAGCGGCTCGGCCTGGTCGGCCATCGTCTGAGCCGTGAGGTTG
Source organism: uncultured Planctomycetales bacterium (assembly GCA_964591605.1). Classification (GTDB taxonomy): domain Bacteria; phylum Planctomycetota; class Phycisphaerae; order UBA1845; family PWPN01; genus CAYLLT01. The sequence goes on along the minus strand of CAZQEN010000163.1, from coordinate 605 downwards.
CCGTCGGCCTGACCCTTCTGCGTCAGGGAGCGGGCCCGGGCGATCAGATCCTCCACGTCGGCCAGGTTGGCCATCCGCTGCTCGATGAGGCCGGGCACCGCATCGTGCTTCCAGAAGCGCAACCCCTCGCGCACCACGTACACCGGGCTCGTATGGGCGAGCGAGCCGTCGCTGCCGGCCGCCCGGGCGGCCAGCCAGAAGCCATCGCCCGCATCGACATCGGCTTCGAGGCGAAGTTCCGGCTCCCCGCCGCCGGAACCCTCCACGCCATGGATCACCTCGCCGTGGCGCACCAGTTCCAGCCGTTGCGGCACCATCAGTTCCGGATGGCCGACGGCCCGCGCCCGCACATGCATCCTGCGCGGTCCGCTCACGCGGATCTCACCGCCGGGCATGGCGTCATCGACCTGCAGTTCGAGCATCGGGCCGTTGGTCACGAACGTGCGGCCCGCTTTCACCGCATCGAACCACGCGTCCGGCGAGAACGGCTGCCCGCCGAGCGACGCATACGTGCGAACCTCGCCGATCGTCCCCTGGAACGGCACGTCCGAGCCGGCCACCGCGGTCAGCTTGTAGCCCAGGTTCAGCCAGTCGTAGTAGAACTC
>CAZQEN010000162.1:0-16124 GCA_964591605.1 uncultured Planctomycetales bacterium | reverse complement strand
TCGCTGAGCGAAGCCGAAGCTGCCCGTGTGGGCCTCCCCACGGGTCCCGGCGCGCTGGGACCCATGCCACCCGCCGATTCTGTCACGGACCCGGTGCGGGTGGCTCCGTGGTGGCGTCCGGACGGCAGTTGGGTTTAACCTCACGCTATGAAGCGCCGCAAACGCAAACACACGCACAAGCCCGCCGGCACCCCGCCCGGCGTGATTCTGCCCGCGCCCGATGCCCCCGCGCCGGTCATCCGCGTCATGGCCTACGGCCCGGAGCAGTTTACGGAGGAAGCCGTCACCCACCTCTCGCAGATCCAGAATATTCTAAAGCAGCATCCCGTCCTCTGGCTGGACGTCGACGGCCTGGGCGACGCCGAGACCATCCGCCGCATCGGCGAGATCTTTCACCTGCATCCCCTCGCCCTCGAAGACGCCACCCACACCCATCAACGCGCCAAAGTGGACCGCTACGACGAGCACGTCTTCATCGTCGCCCGCATGCTCTGTCGGGGGAACGGCGGGCAGGACACCCCCGACACCGAGCAGCTCAGCATCTTTCTGGGCCGCGGCTTCGTGATCACCTTCCAGGAGGGCGTGCCGGGCGACAAGTTCGGTCCCATCCGCGACCGGATCCGCAAGACCGGCGGCCGATTCCGTCAGCTCGGCGCCGACTACCTGGCCTACGCGTTGCTCGACGCCCTCGTCGACGCCTACTTCCCCGTCCTGGAAAGCCTGGGTGACCGGCTCGACGCGCTGGAGGACCAGATCCTCGCACACCCCGGCCGCCGCACCGTCTCGGCGCTCTACGAGGCCAAGCGCGAGCTGCTCACCGTGCGCCGCGCCCTCTGGCCGCTCCGCGAAGCCATGAATCAGCTCGTCCGCGACGAAGGACCGCTCATCACCCCCGACACGCGGCTCCATCTGCGCGACTGCTACGACCACGTCGTCCGTCTCATCGAATTCGTCGAGACCTCCCGCGAGTTGGCCGCCGATCTCGTGGACCTCTACCTCTCCAGCGTGAGCCAGCGGACCAACGACATCATGCGCGTCCTGACCATCATCGCGACCATCTTCATCCCGCTGACGTACATCTCCAGCATCTACGGCATGAACTTCGACACCCGGCGCTCGCGCTGGAACATGCCCGAGCTGGAGTGGGCGTACGGCTATCCGTTTGTGATGGGCGTGATGGCCCTCGTGGCCGTCGCGATGATCGCCTATTTCTGGCGCAAGGGCTGGCTCACCGGCGCAGGCACCGAGGCCGACCCGCCCAACCCGCCCGCCGATCGCCATGGACAATAGAGTTCAATAGAGCTATAAGGAACCCAATAGTCTCTGGTGTGAGTGCCGAAGATCCCGAGTGCGGCCGCGCCGACCGGAGCATCGTCGTCGCCCGCGGGGCCGGGCGGGCGTCCGCGTCGATTCTCTCCGCAGGCCGCCGCGCTTCGCCGCTCAGTCGTCGCAGGTGGGGTCGGGCAGGATGTCCGCGCCGGCCAGGCACTTGAGGAACACCTGCAGATCGCTGCCATCCACGCGACCATCGAGTGCGGACCGGGGGGCAATGTCGGCCACTACGCATTCCGGGACCACGATCAGGTTCGTCCCGGTGAGACAGTTCTGAAGCACCGCAAAGTCGGTCATGTCCACGTCTGCGTCGTGGTCGAAGTCCGGCCATACGGTCTCGATGGTCAGCGTGACAGGCAAGGTCCTGGGGCTGTTGAGCGCCTCGGGCGCGGTCACGGTGATCGTCGCATGATGCGTGCCGATCGCCAGCGCAGCGGTGTCGTAGCTCACGGTGATCGTGTCCGCTTCGCCCGTCGACGTGCCGTTGTCCGGCGAAACGCTCAGCCAGTCGGCGTTGTCGGTGATGGTGTACGTGATCGTACCGGTACCGCTGTTGCTGACGCTGAATGAGCCGTCTGGGGCGTTCGAACCGACGAAAGCCGCGGGCGAAAGACTCGCGGGGTTCACGGCGATCGTCGGGCCCGGCACGCTGATGGTGAACTGGTCCAGGATCGCTCCGCTGCCGGCGAGGGTGTACTTGCAGGTGAGCTGCGTGGGCGTGACGTCGATGATGAACGGCCCCACCTGCCCGCCGTTGTTGCTGCCGAAAGCCCTGGCGAGCCACTGGGTGGCGGAGGTGGGCGCGCAGCAGTCGATGTTGCGCCCGCCGGTGCCCGCGACAACCTCGATGACCCGTGCCCCCTTCGTATACGCCCCGCTCGGATCGATGTCGTACGTGACGTCGCTGCCGCTGTAGCCGGTGAGCGGGAAGCTGCGCTGGTAGTTGTGACTGTGACCGACGAGGAGCAGATCGACCCCGCGGTTCACCAGCACGGGCACGAGCTGGGCGGCCATGCCCTGGCCGGTGTCGCTGTGCCCGAAGTTCGACTTGGGCGGGTGATGGGCGGCCACGATCTTCCAGGGCGCAGTGCTGGCGGCCAGATCGGCATCGAGCCACGCCGTGATGGCGTTCGCCCGGGCCACGCTGTTGCCCGGCCCGCCCCAGGCGGTCGAGTCGATCACCGCGATGTGCAGGTTGCCGTAGTCGAACGAGTAGTTCTTCTCCGGCGTCTCGCCGGCCGGCGGCGCAACCGGACTCGTGATCCCCAGGGCCGGGATCGGACAGTAGTAGTTCTGCAGCGAGGGCAGACCGCTGAGGGTTCCGGCGTCGTGGTTGCCCATGCAGAAGTACTCGATCCGGTTGCGGATGAGGGCCGAGTTGATGGGCACGAGCGACCCGTCCAGCCGCGCGTCGAGCTCCGTATGCGTCCCGCTGTCGTACACGTTGTCCCCCAGCAGCATCACGAACGCCGGGTTGATCGCCGTCATCCGCGCGTTGACGCTCTCGAACTGGGCCAGCTCGCTGCTGGAGTGGATCGTGGCCGAGTCCCCGTGAGCGGCGAAGGTGAACGAGAGGTTGCTGCTGGGATGCTTGCGGGTGTGAAAGGTGCCGTTGTAGGTGCTCACCAGCACGGGCGACGATGGATTGCGCCGGTGGTGCACCCGGTACTCGAAGTCGGAGTCGTAGCTGAGCCCGCTGATGGTCGCAGAGTGGTTGACCCGCGTGCCCTCGCCGATGTTCAGGGTCGCAATGGGCGAGACGGGCGTGTAGCCGCCCGCGCCCGCGGGGCGATACTCCACCTCGAAGTAATCGTTGGGGGCGGTGCCGCTGCCCGATTCGACCGTCTGCCAGACGATCACCATCTGATCCGTCGTCCCGATGCCCGGGCCGGTCGAGACGAGCGGGGCGTTGCCGAGCTGCAGATAGGGTTGATGCTTGACCTGCAGGGTCTTCTGGGCGGGCGTCCCGCCGTTCACGAGAACGACCAGCCTCGGACGCTCCGACGCCGTCGCGTGTTCGCGGCTGCGGAACTGCACGCCATCCGTGCCGCTCGGGCGGATGATCCAGCCGAGGTTCGCGGCGCTGGGGTTGCCGCTGGCGTTCCACGCGGCAATGCTGGCCGTGACATCCACCGACTGCATGCCCACCGGTGCGCCGGGCATGGATCCGACCGCGGGGCCGTATTCATCCGCCTGCACGTCGGGCTCACCGCCGAAGGTGTTGAATGTGTCGGTCTCCGCCCACGGGGTGAGGATCTCGTGGACGGTTCCCGCATTCCCGGCATCGTTGAGCGTCAGGATGAGGGTGGCGCTGGTGATGACGTCGGTGGGTTTGACCTGGCCGGCGCCGCTTCCGAAGATGCCGTCGAAGCGGATCAGTGCGTAATTGACGCCTCCGGCATCCTCTCCGTCCCACTCGATGGGCGAGAGGGCCGCATTGTTTGCGGTGGGTACGGCCTGCTGAAGAAATGTATCCACCGTGCCCGAATACACGCCCGACTGATCCTGGAAGCTCAGAGAAGTGCCGCTCGCGGCGACCGGGTTGCTCACGGCCACGTTGTCGATCGCCAGCCCGTGGTCCGCCACGCCCGAATCATTGAAGTCGAACCAGCGAAGATAGAACGTCGCCCCCGGATTGATCGGAACCGGCGGGCTGTAGACGCCGCCGATGCCGTTGAGACGCACGGTGTTGCCGTCGAGCGGACCGGTCGTGCCCGTGTCCTGAATCGAATGGAAGTCGAAGGCCGCCCCCATGGTCACAAAGTTGACGCCGTCCGTGCTGAACTTCATGACGAGGGCCTGGTCGCCCGCGTTATTCTCGACCCGCCACTGCTTGCCGTCGTAACGCACCTCGAACGAACCGATGGCAAAGCCCGTCATGTTACTGAGGCGGACCTCCATGGCCCGATGCCCGCGGCTGGTGGTGGCGATCGAACCGAGCGACCGCGACGCCGCGTCGCCGGTCGCCCCGTAGTTGTAGTTCCCGATCGTGCCCGACCCGGCGGCCACGCTGCCGTTGTCGACCTGGACGGAGGTGCCGGTGATGGCCCCGTTGCCGCCGCTGTCCACGGCGCCGTCGGTGCCGGCCAGTCCCCCGACGAACCAGTCGGCGGGGATGGCCGTCCCCAGGGCCATGCCGTTGAAGTTCTGCGTGTAACTGCCCGTGAAACTCACGCTGGCGGGGACCGGGTCCCCCAGACCCAGGGTGATACCCATCACCACGAGGTATATGCTTCTCATAGATGTGGCCTGTTCATGTGAATGCCGGGGTTGACCGGGCAAGCCGCCGCTCCGCACGGAGCCTGCCATGGGGATGCCCGTCCTGCCGAGGACACCTCCGGTGCGCGCCATCTGAACCGGATGTCCCCGGGGCCGCACGCCCGGCCGGAGGGAAACCGGCCGGAATCTCCGCAGGCCGGGTCACGACCAGTTGTTCAGGTACGCGTGCAGATGATCGATCGTGGTCTGCTGCAACTGCACCTCGTGGGCGAGCAGGTCGCCGGCCGAGATGATGCCGACCAGCGTGCCGTTGTCCACGACGGGCAGATGGCGCAGTCGCTTGCTGGTCATGACCTCTTTGCATTCTTCGAGGGTGGTTTCCGGCTTGCAGCAGGTGACCGGGGTGGTCATCACCTGCGTGACCGGAGTGTCGGCCGCGCAGCGGCCTTCGCCCACCACGCGACGGAGCACGTCCCGCTCGGTGAAGATGCCCAGCACGCCCCTCTCGGGCTCGAACACCACCACCGAACCGATCCGGGCGGCGTTCATCTTGTGCGCGGCATCGAGAACGGTCTCATCGGGGCCGACGGCGACCACGTCCGCCCCCTTTCGGCTGAGAATATCCTGTACCGTCATGGCATTCTCCCGGCACAACCCTTGTTACTCGTGCGACGTAGACAGGCCCGACTCACCGGAAACCCGGAGAGACGTATCGCGGCGATCCAACGGTCGTCGGATTCAGCCCCGGGCGGACATGACCGGCCAGCAGCGCCGGTACACCACTTCTCCCATCATGCGCCAGGCGGGCGCAGAATGCAAGTGTTTATTCCACCAAAGATTGTGAACTTCTTCACGGCAGCGTCAGGATGGAGTGGACCGGCTGGGGGACTCGATGGGCCGCGCAGCAGCGCCGAACTTGCAGCGGATCTGCTGAATCGACTGATGAACGCCTTCCAGGCGGGGATGCATCTGCAGGGCACGGCGATAGGCCTCGAGGGCCATCTGCAGTTGTCCGAGCGAGGCGTAACAATGCCCGATACCGGCCATGGCCCCGAAATGGAACGGGTTGAGTCGCAGGGTGCGCCGGCAGTCGGCCAGCGAGGCCCGGTAGTCCTCCTTCAGGAAGTACGTGATCGCCCGCTGATTGTAGGCTTCTGCGAAATCAGGGCAGCGCACGAGCAGGCAATCCAGACACTCGATCGCTCCGTCAAAGTCGTTCTCGCCGATCAGACGCACCGCCCGCTGAAGACGCCCGTCCGCAACCTCATCGCCGGATTGGAACCAGATGGACCAGAGGGCATGTTCCGCGATGGCGACCAGGGTGGGATCTTCGGAATGCAGGAGTGGGGCCAGAGCGGCGTTGTCTTCGGACGTGCCCGTCAGGGCCAGGCAGGCGGCGGCGGCCTTCATCGCATCGGTGTGTCCGCAGCCAAGCAGTCCGCGAACCTGATGCCGGGACCAGTAGGTGCTGAGAAACCGAACCAGACCGTGAGGATCCTGCTTTTCGAGGAAGGGGCGGACCTGCTCCACAAACTCGCGGCCATGCGAGTACGAAAGGCTCATGGTTGACTCCAGATGAGTACCGTACTCATGTCGGTTGCATCGTGCTGAAACATTGAGCGGTTAACAGATGTGTCCTGCAGTCCAATCGCTCAAAGTGCCTTTACCGTCCTGACCCTGGTGACAGCCTTCACAACCTCATGCTAAGACGCGCTTTCGCAAACGTCAAAGAGAAACGCGGAAAGCGAGCCGGAAAACGGATGCCATATAAAGCAATACTGGATTCTGGCATGGATTCGTGCCTCCCGGCCGGTCGTGGGACCGGTAATCAACGCCACTCGCGTCGGACTGAACAGACCGCCGGCGGAGCGGTCCAGCCGGAAACGTCACATCGGGACGAAGCTGGTCTGAGGCGTGATCCGGGCCACCGTGCCCGCGATCAGCCTGGCACAGGCTTCGAGGTCGCTCAGGCTGCACACCTCCACCTGCGTGTGCATGTAGCGGTTCGGAATGCTGATCAGACCCGCGGCGACACCGGACCGGGAGATCTGGATCGCGTTGGCGTCGGTGCCGGTGGCCCCGGGGGCGGCGCTGATCTGATGGGCGATCTTCTCCTTCCGGGCCGTCTCGACGAAGAGCTCACCCAGCACCGGGTTGATGTTCGGCCCCAGATCGATCACGGCCCCCTTGCCCAGGGCGATATCCCCGGCCTGTTTCTTGTCCGCACCGGGGTTATCGGTCGCGTGGGTCACGTCGGCGGCGATCCCGACGAGAGGATCGATGCCGTAGCAGCTCGTCCGCGCGCCGCGCAGGCCGATCTCCTCGGCCACGGTCGCCACCGCGTACAGTGCACACTTGACCTTCCGCTCCCGAGCGAGGCGCAGGGCCTCCATGACCACGAATGCGCCCACCTTGTTGTCGAGACCCGGCGATGTGATCAGATCATCGCCCATCCGGGTGAGGCCCAGCCGGTACGTCACGGGGTCGGCGACGGCCACGCGCTTGAGGGCGTCGTTCTTGTCCCTCGCGCCGATGTCGATCCACAGCTCGGTCATCTCGATCTTGGTCTTGTTGCGCTCCTCCTCCTTCATGAGGTGGATCGGTTTGCGGCCGATGACGCCCTCGACCGGGCCGCGCTTGTTGTGCACGGTGACCCGGGTGCCGGGGAGCACGCTCGCATCCACGCCGCCCACACCGCTGAAGAAGAGATAGCCCTGGTCATCGATGTAGCGGACCATGAGGCCGATCTGGTCCATGTGCCCGGCGAGCATGACGCGCGGCGAACCCTTGGGGTTGAGCGCGACCATCAGATTGCCGTGCACGTCGGTCGTGATCTGGTCGGCAAACGGTTTCATCCGCTTGCGGATGATCCGCGCGACCGGCTGCTCGGAGCCGGTGACCGACGGGGTTTCTTCCATTTCTTTGAGGAAATTGAACGATTCGGTCTTCATCATTTCTCCTTCAGCCCGATCCCCTTGTTGTCGTCCTCGGTCTTGTTGGCCATGGAGTAGCCGGTGTCCTGGCGGTTGTGATTCACCCGGAGCTTCTGCTGGTAGAGATCGAACGCGTCCTGGGCATCGAGGCCGACGCACTGGGCCAGGCTGATCCAGAAGAAGAGCAGGTCGACCACCTCGACGCGGGCATTCTGGAGGTCGTGGAGCATGAAGCGCTTGCCCTCCCGGGCTTCCCTGCACCAATGCTTCCAGTACGTGCAGTCGCGGAGTTCCTCCAGCTCATTGCTCATGGCCGCGAGGTAGTTGTTGAGCCATTCGCCCGCGACCTGCGGATCGAAGTGCTCCCGCAGCTTATCGGGGTCGAAGCCGATACGGCGGTTCAGCTCGGCTTGAAGAGTAAAAAGCTCTTTGAACACGGCACGTCCTCCCCTCGAGTATGCTCCGGTAACGGGGACGAATCTTACGGCACCCGGGCCGCACGCTCAAACAAAGGCGAAGCAGCGGGGTTGCGGCCAGGCGGGCTTATTTGAATAATACACGGGGTGGGAAGTGTGCTTTGCGGGCTTTGCCGGGGAAGGAAGCACCGCCCATCGACTGCAGGATCTGCCATACGATTGTCCGATAAAGAGCCATCTATCCGTTGCGTGAGCACCGGTGTCTGTCCCATCGGACAGGCCGCATTGCGCTGGAGGCACCGACCATGTTGACGCTTCATCGACCGATGGCCGAGCAGGGTCGCGGGAAGGACTGGATCGGGCCGGCCCCATGGATCGTCACCCCGCCGCCGGGACCCCGGGCCATGCAGAGCGTCGCACGGGACGGGCGGGTCTGCTCCCCGTCTCTGACCCGTCCGTATCCGCTGGTGGTCCACCGGGCCCAGGGCTCCATCGTCGAGGATGTGGACGGGAACCGGTTCCTCGACTTCACCGCCGGTATCGCCGTGTGCGCGACCGGGCATTGTCACCCGCAGGTCGTGGCCGCCCTCGAGCGTCAGGCGCACCACCTGATCCACATGTGCGGGAGCGACTTTTACTACGAGCCGATGATCGACCTGGCCGAGAAGCTGGCCCAGATCGCCCCGGGAGACGGCCCGAAGCGCGTGCTGTTTACCAACAGCGGCGCGGAATCGGTTGAAGCGGCGATCAAGCTCTCCCGGCATTACACCAAGCGCAAATACATCATCGCCTTCTTCGGAGCGTTCCACGGGCGCACCATGGGCGCTCTGTCGCTGACGGCCAGCAAGTTCCGGCAGCGCGAACGGTTCGGTCCGCTCATCCCGATGGTCGAGCACGTGGAATACGGCGACCTCGAAGCCATCGAGCGCGACATCTTCAAGCGGGTGGCGGGCCCGGAGGAGATCGCGGCAATCTTCGTCGAGCCGATCCAGGGCGAGGGCGGGTACATCGTGCCGTCGCCCGAGTTCCTGCCCGGCCTGCGGGCGATGTGCGACAAGCACGGCATTCTGCTGGTGATGGATGAAATCCAGGCGGGCATGGGACGGACGGGCAAGATGTTCGCGTGCGAGCACTGGAACGTCGTGCCCGACATCATGGTGCTGGCCAAGGGGCTGGCGAGCGGGATGCCGCTGGGCGCGGTGGTGGCCCGCGAGCACATCATGAACTGGCCGCAGGGCGCGCAGGGCTCGACCTTCGGCGGCAATCCGGTGAGCTGTGCGGCGGCCCTGGCGACCATCGAGCTGCTGGAAAAGCAGTACATCGCGAACGCGGCCAACCTGCAGTCGTTCGCGCTCGAGAAGCTCAAGCGGATCGACAGCCGGCATCGCTGCATCTCCAACCCGCGCGGGCTGGGGCTCATGCTCGCGGCCGACATCGTCAAGGACGGGCGGAGCCGCGAGCCCGACCCCGCCCTGCGCGACCGGATCGTCAGCGAGGCGTTCTCGCGCGGCCTGCTGCTGCTGGGCTGCGGCGATACGGCGATCCGCTTCACGCCGCCGCTGTGCATCAACCGCGTTCAGCTCGAAGTCGGGCTCGACGTGTTCGACGAGGCGGTCTCGACCGTCGAAGCGTGATGAGCGCTGCCGCGGCGAGCAGGCGAGACGCCTGCACCACAACCCGGATGGGCTGCACAGCATCGGGCACAGTGATTCAGGCTCTGATCACCTTTATTGTGATCCCTGCACCTCGACGATCTCGGACCGGGTCGACCCGATGATCGCGGTCAGCTCCTCCTGCTCGCGCGGGGGGACTTTGAACTTGTCCAGGGACTTCTCGACGTGCACCATGAAGGCGTTGAATTCGGAATCCTGGATCTGCATGCCGCGGTGGGCGCGTTTCATGTCCTTGCCGCGGTATTTCTGCGGCCCGCCCGCCTTCTCGGCGATCATGTTCACCAGGTGCCGCTTGAAATGGTCCAGCCCGGCGGGGGTGGCCTTCCACTCCTCGGGCGTTCCCCGGCGCGTGAAGTTCACGCGGGGGTCGGCGACGGCGTTGGCGACAAAATCGTCCACGATCGCCCGGATCGCCGTCTCGCCGCCCAGTCGCTCGTAAAGGCTCCCTCCGGCGGGCGTGTTCGCCTGCACCGCGGACCGGGCGGCGGGTGCTCCCTTTTCCTGGCCGGCGCAGCCGACGAACCCAAGGGTCAGGGCCAGCACAGCGATCATCGCAGAAAGTGACGCACGCATCGTATGGTCCTCCATCTCGGTGTGTCGATCAGACTGTCGGAACCCACGCGGCTCGGATTATACCCTCAGCGGGCGACCGGGGACGTCGGTCGGGCTGATAGTTGCGAATTGGCGCGTCGCGAATAGGCTGTGCCGAATGTCGGATCCAGCGGCTCCATCCCGACCCTCGGCGTTCTGGCAGCGACCGCTCGTGCTGGTTGGAGTGTGCACGGCCCTCACGCTGGCCATGGTGACGGGGGAGTCGGTGGTGGCGCTGGCCATCACGCTGATGGAAGGGGTGCCGGCGCTGGCCGCGATCGGTTTGGCGAGCCTGGCGGGCATGTGGATCGTGCGGCTCGGGCACCTCGCGCCGCCGGGCGCCGGCCGGGTGATCGTGGGAGCGGCCCTCGGAACGGGCGTGCTCTCGCTGCTGACGTTCGGGCTCGGCACAGCGGGGATTCTCAACCGGCCGGTGGCGATTCTCCTGATGACTGCGATGTCCCTGCTCGGCATCGCAGCGCTGGCGGTCGAACTCCGGGGACAGAAACCCGCGGCATGCGCGTCGATCGAGCCGGCTCACTGGCTGTGGCTGGTGACGGTGCCGTTTCTGGCCATCACGGCCGCCGCAGCGTGTCTCCCGCCGGGCATCCTGTGGAAGGACGAGGGCTTCGCTTACGACGTGCTCGAATACCATCTGGCCGTTCCCAAGATCTTCCTGACCGACGGCCGCATCCATTTTCTGGCCAACAATGTCTACAGCAATTTCCCGCTGAACAGCGAGATGCTGTTCCTGCTGATGATGCACCTGCGCGGCGACGCGATCGAGGCCGCGTTCATGGCCACGTTCGTCAACGTCGCCCTCGCGGCCCTGTTTGTTGCGGCGGCGTGGTGGGCCGGTTCGGCGTTCGGCCGGCCGGCGGGCCTCGTCAGCGGCGTGGCGGCCGCCGGCGTGCCCTGGCTGACGTACCTGTCGGGCATCACCTACGTGGAGACGGGCATGCTCGCGACCGGCATGACGGCGCTGGCTCTGCTGCTGCACTGCGTCCGCGCGGGTGAGGCGTCGCCCCGGCCGTTCATCGCGGCGGGCCTGATCGCCGGCTTCTGCTGCGGATTCAAGTACACCGCCGTCCCGATGATCACACTGCCGCTCGCAGTGCTGACGGTGTGCGGAACGGGATCGGCCGCAGACCGGCTCAAGCGGGCGGGTTTCTTTGCGGCGGCCGCCTGGCTGGCGTTCGCGCCGTGGATGATCCGGAACGTCGTCAACACTGGCAACCCCTTCTTCCCGTTGGCATACTCCGTCTTCGGGGCCAGACCGGAGCTGTGGAACGCGGAGACACAGGCGGTCTGGCAGCATGCGCACGGCTCGTCCGAGGCCGAACAGAACGTGGCCCCGGTGTGGCAGCGGGCGCTCGAACGCAGCCTCGCCGAGCCCCTGATGGGCTGGAGCCTCTTCGTGCTGGCCTCGCTGGGGGCGATCCGGCGGCGCGACCGCTGGACGGGCGTGCTGCTGGTCATACTGCTCGTGCAGCTCGTTGTCTGGCTGGTGTTCACGCACCTGTTTGCACGATTCATCGTGGTGGCGCTGCTGCCGCTCGCGATTCTGGCCGGCCGGAGCATCGAGGGACTTGCATGGAAAGTCGGACCGGCCGAAGCGGCAGGGCCGCCGCGGGCAGAGCCGGTTCGTGAGGGCCCGCCGGGCGGCCGCGTGCCCGCTGCGCTGCTCCTGATCGTCGTCGTGCTCGGCTCGATCACCAATCTTTACCGCATCGGGCGGCTTTACTATGATCACACCCGCATCGACGGCCGGCGACTGGATGCGTATGGGCACACCAACTGGTTTGTCAGCACCGGGCAGTGGCCGACGGCACAGCACTGGGGCGCGATCAACGCGCTGCCTGCGGGCAGCCGGGTGATGCTGGTCGGCGAGGCGCGCACCTTTTACGTGCTGACTCCCTGCGATTACTCGGTCGTCTTCAACCGCCACCCGCTGGCGGAGGCCGTCGAGCGAATCATCGATCCCGCCGGCGTGATCGGCTGGCTGAGAGAGAACGGCTTCACGCACGTGCTGGCCGACTGGGGAGAAATGGGACGACTGGCGACAACCTACGGCTTCTACACCGCCCTGAGCCCCGAGCTGTTCGTGCAGCTCGAAGCGGTCGGGCTCAGGCGGGCGGGTCTGTTTGCGCTGCGCGACGGCGCTGCCCCCTATGCGACGTTGTATGAGGTGCCGCGGCCATGACGGATATCGTGAATGTGGGAATCTGCTGTGTGGATGCGATCGGCCAGACGGTGAGCGACTATCCGCCCCCCGGCGGACTGCGGCTGTTCGACAAGCTCACCATGACCACCGGCGGGAACGCGGTGAACTGCTCGATCGCGCTGGGCAAGATGGGCGTCGCCTGCGAGATGATCGTCAAGGTCGGCGACGACGCGCTCGCGGAGTTCGTCATCAGCGAGGCGAAGAAGTACGGAGTGGGCACGCGCAGCGTGATCCGCGGGCGCGGCATCCATACGCCTTACACGTTCGTCTGCGTCATGCCCGGCGGGCAGCGCAGCTTCTTTCACACCATGGGCGCCAACGGCACCCTCACCTACGCCGAAATCGACCAGAACCTGATCCGCAGCGCCAAGTACTGCTTCGTGACCGGAACGATGGTGATGGCGACATTCGACGGCCAGGAAACGGCGCATCTGCTCAAGGACGTGCAGGCGGCCGGCGTTCAGACGCTGCTGGATACGGTCTACACCGACAGCGCGCCTCGCGAACTGTGGCACAAGAACATCCTGCCGTGCCTGCCGCACCTGGATTACTTCATTCCGTCGCAGCCGGAGGCCCGGGCGATCACGGGACTCTCGGAGCCTTCTGAGATGGCGCGTTTCCTGCAGGATCGCGGGTGCCGCAACGTGGTGGTCAAGCTGGACGAGAAGGGCGCGTTCTGCCGCGACCGGGATGGGAGCGAACAATACGTGCCCGCCTACCAGGTCCCCAACGTGGTGGACACGACCGGGGCGGGCGACAGTTGGTCCGCGGGTTTCCTGGCCGGTCTGCGCGAAGGGATGTCCATGGCGCAGGCCGCCCTGCTGGGCAACGCCACGGCCGCGCACTGCATCCAGGCGCCCGGCGCATCCACCGGCATCGTCCCGCTCGAACAGATCAAGGCGTTCCAGCAGAAGACACCGCTGCGCCAATGATCTCATGCATCCAATAGAATCCGGAGCGTCAGCGACGGGCCTGACTTACGAGCAGGAAAGCATCCCGACGACAGGCAAGGCTCACCCCGATCGTGCGCAAGGCCCCTCACTGACGTTCGGGGTTCTGATGGGTGTTTTCACCCCCTGCAAGTCGATGCAATGAGTCAGCCTGGCGAGTCTCGATACGGCATTCCCGACCCGGCGCGCGGCCGGTCTCCCGTTGCCAGGACACGCCAGTCCCGTGAGCAGTCCGGATCCGGCCAGCCGACTTATGCGCGGGGGATGATGATATGGTCGACGGTCGGACCGGTGGGCGTTTCGCGGGCCACGATCAGCTCGCCGGCCAGGCCGATGAACAACCCGTGCCCCACCACGCCGGGGATCATCGCGATCTGCGGGTCGAGCCGCGGCGGATCGGAGCCCTCCGGGATGCGGCAGTCGACCACGATGTGGCCTTGATCGGAGATCACCGGCCCGATCTTGCCCGCCCCGCTGCGGACCTGCGGATCGAGCCGCAGGTCGCGCAGACGCCGCAGCGCGCTGCTCAAGGCCGCCGTGAGGACATCGACCGGAAAGCGATGCCGCTCGCCCAGCCGCTGCACGAGCTTGCTCTCGTCAATTACAACGATGAACCGGTCGGCGGCCGACGCCACGATCTTCTCGAGCACGTGCGCCGCCCCCGCTCCCTTGACCAGGTCGCCCGCGAGGTCCACTTCGTCCGCACCGTCGAACGCCAGATCGAGCCGGTCGACGTCCATCATGTCGCGGATCGGGATGCGCTGTGTTCGCGCCAGCTCGCGCGCCTGATACGACGTCGGCACGCCGGCGATGCGCAGCTTCTCCTCGCGCACGCGCCGCCCGAGCTGCTCGATAAACAGCGCCAGCGTCGAGCCTGACCCCAGGCCGACCGTCATCCCCTCTTCGACCAGCTTGACCGCCACCCGGGCGGCAGAGAGTTTAAGCGTGTCCATCAGCTCTCCTGTGTGGAAGGCTCACTCGCGGCAGTGAACCTCTCTTCAACCTCTGCCACGGCGGACGGATCAATCCCGCGCAGAACCTCGATGGCACGTTCATATTCGGCCATGTGGCCGGCAACACGGTAGGTCTGCGCCAGACTCATCCACGCCCATCGCGGATCGGCCCCCCGATTGAGGCTGCGTTCGTAGTAATAGGTGGCGCGGGGCCAGTCTTCGGCAAGATAAGCCGATGTGGCCTGTCTCGCACACCACTCCCACGACATCGGGCACCAGAACAACGGCAACATCGAGGCGAAACAAAGCACGACGATCCCCGCGGCGGCCGGGTATCGCCATGCCGGAAGCCGCCGCAAGGCAGCCAGACAGACCCCGCAGAGCAGGCCACTGACATGAGCGGCGTTACCGACGCTCCATACATCCAGTTGCGTCAACACCACACATAGCCCGAGCCAGACAATGAAGAGATTGATCGTATCCATGGTCAGGCGCTGGCGAAATGCGGGGACAAAGCGCGCGTTGGCCCACATGAAGCCAAACATGCCATAAACGACGCCTGACGCACCAATGCCCATTTCACCTGAGACCGCCAATTGCACTCCCGAGCTGACGATCGCCGTGCCCACGTAGAACAGGATCATCGGGATCGCCCCGAGATACACTTCGAGCAAGCGACCCAGATGCCATAGCCAATAGACGTTGAAAGCCAAGTGGATAAGGTCGGCATGGACGAACGTCGAAGTGACGAGTGCCCAGTACTTTCCCTCCCAGACCGCGCCGGATGGATAGCACCCGAATCTCTGGAGCGTCTCCCACGAATCGGAATCCGACAGAAACACCCCCATGGAAAGCGCGACGCATGCCAGGCAGGTCAGACCCGTGACAAACTGCGGCCTCTC
Organism: uncultured Planctomycetales bacterium; assembly: GCA_964591605.1. Lineage (GTDB taxonomy): Bacteria > Planctomycetota > Phycisphaerae > UBA1845 > PWPN01 > CAYLLT01. The sequence goes on along the minus strand of CAZQEN010000162.1, from coordinate 931 downwards.
GCCGCTCACCGACGGGGGACGGGGCGCTGCCGGCGCGAGATCATTCTCTCCGTCAGGTTTGAAACCGGAAGATTCCGCGTCCAATCGCAGATCTCCATCAGCTCTGAATTGTCACCGGCCCATGCGATAGAATACTCTGCTTCTCCGCGAGCGCCAGGGCCACCGCGTCGCGGCTTTCCTGCGGCGTGGAGACGCGCGGCGCCTCGTTGCGCTCGATGCACCCCAGGAAGTAGGCGATCTCGGCGAAGTAGCCATCTTCGGCCTGGAGCTTGGGCGTGGCCGGCTCCTCGCCCGCCCGCAGGAGCGTCAGCGGCTTGCCGCTGGTCATGTCGTACTGGAGGGCGGCCTTCTCGAACACGGCCGTGAAGCCCATGTTGAACGCAAAGCCCGGCGGCATGTCCCAGAAGCCCTCGATATGGATCGAGCGGTTGTCGCCGTAGTTCCAGGTCGCGTGGACGCGGTCGACGCTGCCCTTGTCGTTGGCGTAGCCGGCCGCATACACCGATCTGGGCTTGCCCAGCAGGCCCAGGACGAAGTCCACGTCGTGCACGTGCAGGTCGAGGATCGCCCCGCCGCTCAGCTCGGGGTTGAGCAGCCAGTTGCCCAGGGAATAGTCGGGCGCCGAGGCCTGGCGGCGGATGTGCAGCGCCCGCAGATCGCCGAACTCGCGGCTCTGGAAGAGTTCACGCAGATACACGAACTCCGGCCAGAAGCGGATGACCTGGGCGATCATGAACTTGCCCTTCGCGTTCCTCGCCGCGGCGAGCATGTCATCGCAGCCGGCCACGCTCACGCTCATCGGCTTCTCGCAGAGCACGTGCTTGCCGGCCTGGAGGGCGGCGATGGTCAGCTCCCGGTGGGCCGGCGTGGGCACGCAGATATCGACCATGTCGACCTTGGGATCGGCCAGCAGGTCACGCCACGAGGTATA
>CAZQEN010000161.1:0-16225 GCA_964591605.1 uncultured Planctomycetales bacterium | reverse complement strand
GTTACCACCTCGTGTGTCGGGTAGGAGACAATTGGGGTGGGGGGCATGGGCAGCGTCGGCTTCGCTGGGCGCACCCGACGCTGCCCGTGCGAGCCTCTCCAAGGGCAGTGTGCATTCGCAGCCGCGAATCCACACTGCCCATGGCACCCCGCCGATTCTGTCATGCCCCGTCGTGTGCACGGCAAAACCTCAGAACCTTCCCATCTCGCAAAGATTCCGGCGTCCCTCATCTCAAACCTCAAATCTCAGATCTCAAATTCGCCCACGGGCAGCCTCCGCTCCAAGCCCCTGCTCCCTGTCTCCGCACCCCGCGACTCGCCCGTGGGGTGCCGCACGGCCAGTGGGCATCCCGGACATCGATTTTCATGACTTTATGGTGTAGCCGGCCCGTTTGCGAGTTATAATAAGCCCCAGCGGAGTATTTTGCCCGTGGAAAGCGTTTCAACCCCGGATGGGACTCGGATGCAGATTCTGTTTTTCCACCGCCGTGCGTGCCGGTTTCTCGGCGGTCTGTGCGTCCTGGCCTCGCTGGTGGGGGCGACCCGCGCCTTCGCCCAGCCGCGGCCCTATCTCTACGGCAGCGGCATCACCTGGGGTCAGTGGCTCGGATTAGGCGACGCCCAGGCCCGACAGTTCGACCGCAACAGCATGGACAAGATCGTCCAGATGGGCGGAACCCACTGCCCGGCCAATTTCGCCTGGATCGACATCGAACCGACGCAGGGCACCTTCAACTGGAGCTACGTCGATCACCAGGTGAACGAGGCCCGTGCCCGCGGCCTCGAGATCTTCGCTTACACCGGCCTGACCCCCGACTGGGCCCTCCCGCCGGCTATCCTCCAGCAGTATGGCTCGGGCATCGGCTATCGATTCCCCCCCGACGAGCAGTACATCCCGCAGTTCGAGAACTTCTTCCAGACCCTGGCCGCCCGCTACCGCGGCCTGGTCAAATACTACGAATTCTGGAACGAACCCAACGGCTGCAGTTGGATCAACGACGGCTGCTCCAACGGCCACATGGCCCACACCTACACCCCCTGGCTCATCCGCTGGTACGCCGCCATGAAACAGGGCGACCCCGACTGCGTCCTCGCCGTCGGCGGCCTCGACTATCACTCCGGCGTCACCCAGGGCTACAAATACATCGAAGACATCTACACCGCCGGCGGCGGAGACTCTTTCGACGCCGTCGCTATCCATCCCTACGGCAGCCCCCTCCACTGGCAGGCCATCACCGACACCTACAACGTCCTCGTCAACCACGGCCACGGCCACAAGAAACTCTGGCTCAACGAGTACGGCTGGAACACCACAAACGAGACCCAGAAGGCCGCCGACCTGACCACCGTCCTCACCACACTCAAGCAGCCACAATACAACATGGTGTTCATGGCCAACTATCTGGTGATCACCGACTTGCCCGGCACACCCGACAACGGCCACGACTACGGCCTGTGCAGCCGCAACCTCACCACCCTGACCATCACGCCGCGGGCGAGCTGGAACGCCTTCGCCAGTCTCGACAAGACCTTCCCCCCCGATGTCGAGTTCAGCGCCGCGCCTGCCTCAGGCCCGCTGCCGCTCCTCGTTCAGTTCACCGATGAAACCTATTACCCCGGCGCGACCGCCTGGAATTGGCAGTTCGGCGACGGCGGCACGAGCACCCTCCAGAACCCGACCCACACCTACGTCCAGGACGGCTACTACGCCGTCCAGCTCACCGTGACCGGCCCGAACGGGCCGCTGGTCCGCCAGAAGACCGGTTACATCGCCGCCGGCAGCCCGCCGCCGATTTCCGGCGTCGAAAACCCCAGCTTCGAGGCCAACGGGGGCTCGCTCGACGGCTGGACGCGGGTCATCCTCAGCGGCGATTCCTATGACAACCCGCCCCACACCAACGGCGATTACGGCCTCTCCACCACCGACGGCACCCATTACGGCGGAAAGATCACCAACAGCCTGCGTATTGACTTTTATTTCGGCCAGGTCATCGGAACCAGCAATTGGAACTCATTCAGCCTCGACGCCGGCTGGCAACTGAGCGCCCTGGTCAACCTCCACGCCCGCACGTCCGACCCCCAGCCCCAGGGCGTCCATCAGGTCTGGGAGATCGGCTGGAACGATGACGGCTCCGAGCCCGCCGACATCATGAGCTGCGATCACTACCAGACCATCGCCGACCTGACCGGCGCCGACACCGGAAACGACGCGTTCGGCTTCACCGGCCTGGCCCGCAGCGGAACCCTGACCGGCGTCCCCGGCCTGCGCGGCGTCGCCCTCCGCATCCGCTTCTACAACAACGCAGCCTGGTGGTGGACGCTCGACAACATCGACAACGTCCAGTTCACCCTCACCTCGGTCCCGCCGCCGCTTGTGCCGGGCGACCGCGACGCCGACCGCGACGTCGACTGGGACGACCTCGCCGCCTTCACCGCCTGCCGCAGCGGCCCATCCGTCGGCCCCGTGCCCCCGGACTGCCAGTGGGCCGACTGGGACAACGATAGCGACGTCGACCACGCCGACTTCGCCGTCTTCCAGCGCTGCTACACCGGCCCCGCCCGGGCGGGCGACGTGACCTGTGCGGATTGACCGCATGGCCATTTGCCAATTGCCGAATGATGCTTTGAGTTTTCTAAGGTTGCTCCTTAGAACACTCAACACGCATTCCGACGTTTTGTGAGAACCATCGGACGCACCGCCTGAGCCGCACAAGTGGCTCGGTCGCAACTGACGAGGGTGTTTGTTATCGTAGATGAAGCGGAGAACCGATTGGGCGCCCGATCGGCTGACAAAGGCAGAAATGGGAGTGCGCATTGCCGAACCGTGTTCTACGATGGATGGTCATCGCACTGACCGGCCCTGTCGCCGTCGCCCACGCCATCTGCACGATCACCGGCAACCAGACGATCGACTGCGACGGCATCACTTATCGGGCGGTCGATGACGAGTGCCTGCATTATGTGGATCTGGCCGCGTTCAATGCCGCGCATCCGGGCGTCCCGCTGCCCGCGCTTCGCAAGACGGTCGCGCAGAACTACGCCGTCGGCGACGTCATCCAGCCCGTCGTCGTCGAACTGACGGACTACGTCGACACGACCCTGACCGACCACGGCTTCACCGACGCCAACATCGTCCCCAGTTCGCCGCACCCCAACAAACCGTCACGGCTCTTGACCATCAGCGGCCGGAGCTTCCGCGTGACCGCCGCCCCGGACGACGGCTTCGCCACCTATTACTACTCCTACGACGTGGCGACGGGCGGCACGGCCGGCCTGCCCCACCTCCTCGTCGCCGAGTCGTCCAACGACCGCGAACGCTACACCACCCTCTTCATCCACCACCCCGACAACATCATCGTCCAACCGGGCCTGCCCTGGGCGCCGCCCTATGCCTCCGAGCCGACCACCAACCCCTGGGGCGGCGGCCAGAACTTCTCCCGGACCGAACAGGAGTGGATTTTCGGCCCCGACGTCGGCCTCACTACCTATACTGGCCGCGAGCTTTTCATCGACAACCTGCCCTTCAACATCCCGCTGATCTTCCACCCCAAAACCGCGACGGTTCGCGTGGTCGTCTCCAGTCTGGGCTGCAACGTCTCACGCTCGTCCGCCGACGGCGGGGCCGTCTCGAAGATCTGGGTCTTCCGCTTCGCCGACGCCATGCCGGGCCGGATGCCCGCCCTCATCCTCCCCGACGACCCCGCCCGCCAGCGCCGGATCGGGATCTACATGACCCATCCCTGGTACTTCTATTCACACTACGGTGCCCCCGCCCGGCTGCTCCCGCATCGCCAGCAGAGCCTCACCACGCTGCTCGAACACATGAGATACTGCGGCTTCAACTACATCGTCTTCAACGCGATCAACGGGGCCGACCGCAGCGTCAAGGCCTGGTACAGCGGCAGCACCTACTTCGACTGGAACTCTGCCGGCGATCTGCTCGCCGAGCTGCCTCCGATCGCCGAGGCTCAGGGCGTCCAGATCGTCCCGCTCATCACCTCCCTGATCGAGCCGCCCGAGAACGGGCCGATCAACTTCTCGAGTAACTCCTTCCAGATGGGAAGCAACGGCAACCAGGTGACGGCCTTCGGCTCGCCCGCCCTCGACCCGCTCCGGCCCGAGGTGCAGCAGTACACCAGGAATCTGCTCACCGAAATCGCCACCCGCGTCGCGGGAAGCCCGGCCGTCCGGGGCCTGGGCATCCGCGTCAACGGCAAGATCGGCACCTGCTACATCTCCAGCGGCGACGGCACCCGCGGCGCCCGCCATGCCGGCTACTCGAGCTGGGATCTCCAGCAGTTCAAAACCGCGACCGGCTCGGGCGTGCCCACCTCGCCCCCGCAGACCGCATACAACTACCTCGTCGCCAACCCGCTCGAGTGGGAGGCGTGGATCAACTGGCGCTGCGTCAAAACACGAGAGTTCTGGCTCGCCTGCCGCGACCTGATCCGAAGCCATCGCCCCGACTGGACCTTCTACGTCCAGTGCGATCTGCCCTCCGAGGTGCCGGGCACCAACATCGAGTGGGCCGGCGGCGAGACGCCCTACAACCTGCTGCGCCATCATGGGTACGACCCCGGGATGTTCGCCAGTGACACCGGCATCGTCATTTCGCGCGGAATGATGGTGGCGGCCGACCGGTTCTTTGTCTCAAGCCGCTGGCTGCCGCCCTGGGGCGCCAATCACGAGAACTATCGACTCTTCCACTTCGCGCCCGGCCTGGCCGAGCTTTACCGCACGGCCGAGGGGCTGGCCTGCGAGTTCTACGGCAATTACTGGGAGGAGGCCTTCAACCCCTACTATGAATTCGGCTCGCCGGGTGATCCCAACGGCTTTTTCCGCACGAACACGCCGGCCGCCCCCGGACGGGCATTTTTCGCCCCGGCCGCGATGTCCGTCCGCCGCCAGGATCCTGACACGATGGTCTGGCTCGGCTGGAACCGCCCGACCCTCGGCCACGAGGCGGATATCCGCAAGTTTGCCCAGGCATTCCGGGCCCTGCCCGCCGTCGCCCCGGCGCCTCTCGGCGGCACCGTCTCGCCGGACTCACCCGAGGTGGTCGCACGCTGGTATGACGACCGCCTGGCCGTCATCAACGATACGCCCGTCGGCCAGACGATCAGCCTGCACCTGCACCTCCCGCTGCCGGTGGGCGCGGAGCTCACCGACGTCGTGACCGGCCGCAAATTGCTCACCATCAACCAGCCCGACCGAAGGAACCTGAACTTCTTCGCCGAGGCATTCAGCCTCAACGCGTTCCTCTACACCGGCCCTCCCCCCTGCGGTCCCTTCGCCGGCGCCGCACCCGGCGATCTCGACGGCGACCACGACGTGGACACCGGCGACCTCACCGCCTTCCTGAACTGCTCCACCGGCCCCAATCAGCAGACGATCGAGTCCGGCTGCAACATCGCCGACCTCGACTGCGACAACGACATCGATCAGTCCGATTTCGCCCTGTTCCAGCGCTGCCTCTCCGGCGCCGGCTACCCCGCCGACATCCACTGCGCGGATGAACCCCCGCCCCCTCTACCCCCTTCTTGATGCCCTGTGATGGCCAATCTCAAATCTCAGATCTCAAATCCGGCTGCAGGCAACGCCCGCGCCAGGCCTCTGTGTGAGCTTCTCTACCTTGGATTGCGGGCAGCACCCGCGATGTGACCTCTGTGCCGGGAGTGTGCGAAACCCGGGGTGAACCATCCCGGCCGTCGTGCGCGATCATCATACCGGCCGGCTCACGGCTCATCGCTGATCCGCACCACCTTCTTGTACCCCTTCATCGCTTCTGCCCCCAGGTCGGGATCGTCGATGGTGATGTCGAAGTCCTGTTTCGCGTCCAGCGCCTCGTGGATCGCCTGGAACGCCCGCGTCATCAGCCGGCGGTACCGCTGCGAGGCCTCGTTCTTGCCCTCCGGGTCCAGCTCACGCACCCACCACAGGTTCTCCAGCGACAGGAAGTATCCGTATGGCACCACGATCGCCAGGTCGCGCGGCCTGGGCGGTCCGAAGATCGAGCCCCGCGGATGAGCGGCCGCGTGCCGGCGAAGCTGGCGGGTCAGCTCCATCTGCTCGGGCCACGGCATATGGTGATCGTGGTCCGAGGTCCAGAACCACAGGTACCGCGCCCCCATGTCATACGCGAGAGTGAGCGCCAGCGGGGCGATCTTCGGATCGCACTGGCCGTAGATGGCCGTGCCCCAGTGTTTGCCGAACGGCCGGGTGCCCCCGCGCAGCGTCGCATAGTAATACCGCAGCATCTCCTCCGGCGTGTACCGGCGCTCCAGCCCCGTCTTTTGCGTGACCGCCTTCTCGAAATCATCAAGCTGGTACCGCCCCTCGTGCACGATGCCGCTGCCCCCGGCCTTCATCTGGTAGAACGCGGTCTCATACAGGGTTTCCCAGGTCGGTATATCCAGAACCTCCAGCCGCATTCCGCCCAGATTCACCTTGTTCGAGATCAGTGCCCGCTCCAGTGAGTACACCGCTCCCTGCGCCCCCCGATACTCCGCGTCGACCCGCTGGACGATCACCGCCGCCGCGTCCGAGAAGTATTTCAGCGTCCGGTGGATCAGCTTGTCGCCGACCATGATGATCGACGGCTCATCCATGAACATGTCGTGGCCTATGTAATTGCCGCGGTACAGATCCGCCGGATATCTCAGCGGCGGCTTGCCCTGCGCGCCGCGCAGATAGAAAACCGGCTCGCCGCGCACGTACTGCTCCTGATCCGGCGAGATGGTGAACAGATTCACCCCCGTCCGGATCATCTCCGCATAGTCCTCGCCCGTGAACGGCACGTACGTGTAATTCTGCCGCTCCGGCTTCTGGGGCAGCCGGTGCCCCTCCTTGTCCTTGAAATTGCGCGACGTGCCGATCAGCAGTTCCGGGTCCAGTTCGAGGACACGCACATTCTCCAGGGGTTTCCACGCCACGCCGCTGCCCACGTGCTGCAACGTCAGGACGTGCCCGAGGAAGTCCGCCGTGCGGGCCAGACCCTCCTGCTCGCCGCTGCCCGCCGCCCGCCGGGGAATGAACCGCTGCTCAAAGCCGCCCCAGCCCGGCAGTAAAGCCCGCCCGCTCCGCACGTTGCGATATTCCAGGGTTTCCCCTGTCTCCGGAATCGTCAGAACATACCGCTGGAACGTCAGCGCCTGCGTCGGCGCAGACAGGGGGTCGTGCGAGGTCAGAGCCTGGAGCTGCAGCAGCGGCTCCGCTGCGCCCTCGCCGCCGCCGTGGACCTCAAGCTGCCACCAGACAAAGCTCGCCCCCCCAACCTGTTCGATCGGACCGTAGACGAGATCGACGGCCGCAAACGGCGCTGGAGTGCCGGATTTGCACGTCAAAGCGGCGTAATGACCGTGTTTACCGGGCGTGGGCGATGCCAGCCCCGCCGTCACCAGCACCCCGGTCATGAACCCGCCCCACAAGATTGTGCGCATCATGATCTGCTCGCTGTCTCAAAAAAGGGCCCGGAGAAGCCTGAAATCCACCGCCCCGTGCGGATGGGAGCGGCCCAGCATAGCCGGCCCCTCAGGGGGCCACAACCGGCCCCCAGGCTCGCGACCGACCGCCCCTCCGACACCCCTTTCTCATCCCTTGTCGCGGCCCCGTCCGCTCCCGGCCGGCGGGCCATTGAAAGCGGTTTTTTCAGGATAAAACGAAAAATGTTTGACATCGGTTTTCGCGCCGTTTACGATGACAAAAACCGGACTCACCTTGTCGCGGCTGAAAGGTTCGGCGGGCCGACCAGACATCGTGGTCAGCGTCGTTTGCGTCACCGGGTCTGGTGGTGTGCGCGATTTCCCGTGTCGCGAACGATGTCCCACCTCGCGTCGATCGCGGGGAACGGACAACATGGTCGGTCAGACGCCCGCGCAGCGGTGGGGGTGAAAACAGAAGGGGACCCGGCCAGGCGTTTGGCCGCGAGTCCTCTTGGGACGTTCTGCTCCTGCGTATTGTCCCACATATCGCTCGATTCTCGCTTGGAGGAGGTTGGATATGACACGCGCATGTCGAATTCTCGTGCTGGCGGCTCTCTCCGTTTGGTCGGCCGGCCCGCTCATGGCACAGAACCTGTTGACCAACGGTGATTTCGACCTGAACGGTCAAAAGCCGATCGATGGGAACGATCTGCCCGTAGCTAATATAACCGGCTGGACCACTAACGGCGGTCCCACCCCCAAATACAACGGCACCACGCACGTGCCCACTCCGCCGGGCAGCAACACCCTGCCGGGCGGCATCAAGGATGACGGGACTGCTTCCACGCCCAACCGTGCCAGTGTGGACGAAGGAACAGGTGGCACTTCGACCGCTCGCATCGTCCAGACCAAGAGTGTCGCGATCGGCCAGCAGGTGATCTTCACCGGCTGGATTGCGGGGGCGGATACGAATGGCTCAGGTAGCTATCATCATCGGGCAATCCTGAGAGACGGCGGCGTTGGCGGCACGATACTGGCTCAATTCGAGTTTGTCGGCAATAGTTACACTTGGCGCTCTTTCTCGATCGGCGGCATACCCACGCAGAACACGGTTACCGTCGAGTGGGGACACGGGGATGGTGCTCCGGGCCCCTACCACATCGTTGCCACGCACGTCGACCAGTTGAAGCTTGAGGTGGCCGGCGGAACCTGCACCAACCAGACCACGATCGACACCGTCACCCCCGACACCTACAATGTCCCTCCCCAACTGGGCGCCAGCGAGTTGATCACCATCACCGGCACCAACCTCAACGTGGCCGAGATCACGCCTGCTGGCGTGAACCTCCAGGGACCTGCCATCATCCCGGCGACCTCGTTCGATTCCCAGACGGCCGGGCAGATCCAGGCGCGGTTCAATCTGTCCGCCGCCCCTCTCGGCTCGTATAACCTGGTCATCAATCGCAATTCACCCTGCGTCAACGCCTCGAAAGCCAACGCCGTGACCCTGCAGTGCACCTGTCCGCCCTCCACCCTCGCGACCGTGCAGAACGATCGCGGCCTGAGCGGCAACGCATCGCATACCATCACCCTCACCGGTGCCAATCTCGACTGCCTCAGCAGCGTCAAGCTCAAGAAAACCAACGACGGAGGGGCCGAGATCCCCGGCGTGCTCGGGGCCGCCGGCAGCGGCGCCACCTCACGCACCGTCACTTTCGATCTCACCGGCGCCGAGGGCGGACGCTACAACGTCATCGCTGCTCACCCCTGCGGCCAGGTCACGCCTGCCGCCGGTTTGACCCGGGCGTTCCTCGTCTACATGCCCGCCCTCACCAACCCCAGCTTTGAAGAGGGTTGGAGTGGAACAGATCCCAAGACCGTCCTCTGTCCCCAGACGTCGGGGTCCAACCCCAAGCCCAAACACTGGGACGTTTACCAGTTCACTTCTCCGTTCCAGGGCGGTTTCAAACGGGACGGAAACGTCGGCGCACCGGACTGCATCGGCACCAGCGTCAAGAACATGACCGGCAGCCATTACGGCGGGCTGGATGTCAATGCGTTCGGGACCATTCCCGGCGTGATCTCCTTCTTCCAGACCATTGACGCATCCCCGCTCCTGTCCGGCGGACAGCTCGTCGCGCCGTTCAATATCCGCGCCGAACTCGACTTCGATGACATGACCACCGCGACCTGCGAGATCCGTCTCATCGGCGACACCGAAGTCGAGGGCGATCTGAACCCCTCCACCGTACTCGGCACCATCAGCATCCCGGCAACCACCGAGCCCGGCCTGGTCACCGATCCGTCCTTCAACGCCCTGATCCCCGCCGGCACGACCTGGCCCACCACCGGCCCGGCCCTGCTCACCATCGAATTCCGTTTCATCATCAACCAGGCCGGTTTGGGCGGCTTCTGGGTGGACAACGTCCGCACCGGCCCGTTCGTCCCCCCCGGCTGCAACACGCCGTTCGGTGACGTCGACGGCGATGACGACATGGATCTGAATGACTACAGCGTTTTCCAGCGCTGCTACACCGGCGCCGCGGGTACGATCCCCGTCGACCCGCTCTACTGCTCCTGCTTCGATCGCAACGGCGATCTCAAGATCGAACAGGTGGACTTCAACGCCTTCGTCGCCTGCGCGACGCGGGACGGTGTCGCGGTTGACACCATCAACCCGCCGCCCGGCTGTGACCCCTGATCGCCCGGGCTCCTGACCGCTGTCAGGATCCCGCATGACTCGCAGAGAGGATCGTTCCGGCAGGAGCCGGGCTCACGTGCGGCTCCTGCCGTTTGTTTTCCTGCCGCAGGACGGCCCAAGAGCGGAGGTTGGGTCAGAATATGAGATGGTCCTTGGCCCGTGCGGGCGCACATCATGCCGGCCGGTCAGCGCAGCTCTTCCTGGCCCTCGCCATCGCTGCGCCGGCTTCCCCCGCCGCCGCGGCCCCCCGCTGGATGCTTGTCTACTACCGCCAGATCGGCAACATCGAAAACGCCAACAACCTCACCATCGAGAACCACCTCTTCCGCGAGAACGGCACCAAGGGCGCCGGCGTCGGCGTCACCAATCAGTCCAATTCCGGTTTTGCCATCTTCGGCAATGCCGACGTCGACGGATGGAATCGCATCAATCCCCTCGACATCAACAACTGCGCCTACGACATCCGCATCTTCGATCCCGGCGTGGCCACCGACCAGTCGCCCACCTTTTATTTTCAGAATCCAACTTCGGGGAAGTTCTACTCCTTTATCACCCACTGGATGTACGTCTCCGACGCCTCCCGCGTCACCCCTTACCCGGCCATGCCCGTCTACCACTACGACCTGGTGGCCGGCCTCAACCAGGTCAGCGGCCTCAACCTCGACAACTGCACGGCTACCACATTCACCGAGCCGGCCGGCACGAGCAGCGATCCCAAGGCCCTCACCGTCTACACCGAGCCGCACGACCAGACCTTCGTCGTGCCTCCCGGCATCAACCGCATCGTCAGCGCGCACGCCTTCGTGACGCGCAACGGCGGCGTGAAGTTCTTCTATCAGGCCAGCATCCGCCAGGGCGGGCCGGCCGGCCCTCAGATCGGCCCCACCGTCACCTCGCGCGAGGTCTTCTCGCCGCAGTTCAAGGAAGTGGCCGTCAACTGGGGCCTCCAGGACGTCCCGGTGACCCCCGGCCAGACCTACGCGCTCCACCTCGTACCACTGGGCGGAGGTGGGTTCAATTCCTTCGCCACGCCCACCGGCGTGGACAATTATCCCTACGGCCATCTGTACGTCGGCGGGACGCCCGTCTCCCATCGCGACCTGTTCGCCGTGGTGGTGGGGGTGGGCTACGACCTGCCTCCGCTCCCGCCCCCCAGCATCGTGCGAAACCCCACTTCGCTGACCCGCACCGTGCCGCGCGGAGAGAATCTCCCCGACGATACCTTCACGATTTCCACTCCGGCCGGCACCAGCCCCCTCAACTACACCGTCCACGAGACCGCCGGATGGTTCAACATCCATCCCGTGGACGGCACCTCGCAGGGCGAGGCGGACACCATCACCATCACCTATTCCACCGCGGGCCTGACCATGGGACCCTACGCCGGCAGCATCACCATCACCGCCCCCGGGGCTACCAACACCCCCCAGACCGTCGCGGTGAACCTGACCGTCGGCCCGCCCCTGTTCGCTCCCCCCGATTTTGACCGGGACGGAGACGTGGATTTGTCGGATTTCGGCCGTTTTCAGCTCTGTCTGTCGGGATTCGGATTCCCTCAGACCGATCCGCAGTGCGCGGGGGCCAGGCTGGATGCGGACGACGATGTGGACGGAGAGGATTTCGCGGTTTTCGCGAACCAGTGCTTCAGCGGACCCGGTATCCCGCCGGATACCACCTGTGCCGGATAGTCCGGAGCCGGTCTGCTGGGCTAGAATGTACTTTCGAGTTGCGGGCCACTTACCGTCGCAAGACAAGAGCGCAGAAGGATGAAAACCACCCTGTGGAAGTCGGTCTGTTTGTTCGGATTGTGTGCCGGCGCCGCCCGCGGGCAGAACCTCCTGGTCAACGGCGGCTTCGAGAGCGGCTCCGCCGGCTGGAGCACCTACCACGCGAGCTGGGGCGGCAACGACGGCCAGGTCAACTTCAACAGCACCGAGCCCGGCCGCGTCGGGGCCAGTGCCTTGCACCTCTCACTCGCCCCCGGCACCGATGACAGTTTTGCCGTCTACCAGCAGGTAGCGGTGACGCCGGGCAGAGCCTATCGCATCGACGCCGCCTGGAAGGCCAACCACTACGGCCAGAACTCCTGGTACGAGATCATGCTCATCGACGGCCCGTGGGATCCGGTCCAGGCCGACACCGGCGGCTCGCTCGTGCTGAACAACCACATGTTCGCCTACGACACGAACGCCTCCGCCAACTGCCCCGGCGGAAACCCCATCACCGCCAGCTTCCCCTGGACCTGGACCCACGATCAGTATGACCAGAACGTCGACAACTGCTGGAACAATCGCGACGGCGTTCGCGTCGCCACCGGAAACACCATGACCGTCGTTCTCAAGGCCGGCTCGTGCTGCGGGACGAACCGCGCGGACGTCTGGTTCGACGAGGTGTCGCTGACCGCCCTCACCGTGCCCGGCGGGAGCTGCAGCGTCGCCAACGGCGACTTCTCCGCCGGCCTGGCCGGCTGGACGCCCTGGATCCAGCACGACGACAACGCCGACTTCTCCGCCGCGGTCGTCGGCGGCGAGCTCGGCGTCTCCGGCTCCGACTGCAACGGAGGCGTCTACCAGCAGATCGACACCGCCGGCCCCGGCACCGTCGTCGACGTGATCGGACGGTGGCGCAGCGATCCCACCCTGGCCAACGCCATGTGGGCCGAGGTCCTCGTCATCAACGCCGACCGCGTCCCGGTCAACGGCGTCGACGAAACCGACGGCGTCAATGACGCCGTCCTGCTGTATCGCAACGATACCTTCGGCGGACGAGGGGCGTGGAACGGCGTCATGCCCCAGACCGCCCCCGTCAAGTACCAGGTCTCCTTCGTGGCCGCCGGCTATAAGGCGACGATCGTGCTCAAGGCCGGCAATACCGGCCCCAGTACGCCCACCGGCGTCTTCTTCGACGACCTCCAGGTGCGCTGCGTCCCCGCTCCCGCCACCCTGGCCGCCCTCCCTTCGGGCTTCGCTCTCCGCTCGTACACCTTCCCGGTCAGCCACATGGTCTCCATGGCCCAGAGCCCGGTCAGCAGGCTCATCTATGCCCTGCGCAACGACACCGCCGCCGCCAGCACCCAGTTGTACCGCGTGAACATCGACGGACCCTCCATCTCCAGCACACAGATTACGTCGCTGGGAACCATCACCGACAACGTCCAGGGCGTCGCCTTCGACCCCGCCGGCAACATGTACATCTCGAACCAGTACGGCAGAATCGTCCGGGGCATCGACACCAACCCCGACCCGAACGTCGACAGCTTCAGCTTCTCGGTCATCCTCGACCTGCCCGACCCCCAGATCGGCACCTTTCACGGCGTGGGCGGCGTGGCCGTCGGACCCGACAACAAGTTGTATATCAACTCGGGCTCCGAGACCCACTACGGACCCGAGACCGACAAGGGCTTCAACATGCGCATCCTGCGCTGCAATCTCGACGGCACCGGCGTGGAGACCTTCTGCGAGGGAATCCGCAACTCCTTCGACATCTCATTCCGCGCCGACGGAAAGCTGTTCGGCGTCGAAAACGGCCCGCTGCTCAACTGCGACTACGCCGAGGAATTCAACCTCCTCGAGCAGGGCTTCCACTACGGCTTCCCCTACAAGTTCGGCAGCGACATATCCGGGAGCGATTCATCTATCGCCTGCACCAGCGACCCGGGCAAAACCGGCCCCCAGCCGCTCCCCGGCGGCCTGACCCCCCGCCCCGCTTGGGCCAACTACGGCCCCGACTCCAGACCCGGTCCCGGCCAGCGCGGGTACTCCGACGGCGGCATCTACTACGGCTTCCATCCCCACTCCTCGCCCGATGGCCTGGACTTCTACGAGCCCGAGCTCATGGACGGCTCGGCCATCAAGTTCCCCAGCGAGTTCCACGGCCGGGCCTTCGTCGGCCGCTTCGGGCAGCTCGAAAACACCGCCAAGGTCGGCTTCGATGTCGTCTCCCTGCGACTCGATGAACCCAACGAGGGCTTTTTCTGCAATACCTTCCTGACCGGCATGCGCCGGGCCATCGACGTGCTCTGCGCCTACAACGGCCGGCTCTACATCCTCGAATTTAACCAGGACACAGATTACGATCCCACTTTTGGGAACTGGAACACCCTCAGCCGCATCCACGAGATCAGTTACACCATCCCCCCCGATCAGCCGCTGATCCAGGTGAGCACCCCGGCCATCAACCGCACCGCCGACTTCGGGCAGGGCCTCTCCGACGACACCTTCACCGTCTGGAACGGCGGCTCGGGAACCCTGAGTGTCACCGTGGATGACGACGCGGCGTGGCTCAGCGTCTCACCGGCCGGCGGAACGTCGACCGGACCCGGGGATGCGGCCCTGTTCACCGTCTCGTATTCCGTGGCCGGCCTCGCCGTGGGCACGCACAACGCCCTCATCACCGTATCCGATCCTGCGGCCAGCAATGACCCCCGCACCATTGCCGTCAGCGTTCAGGTCAGGACCGTCCTGCCCGACTTCGACGGCGACGGCGATGTCGATCTGACCGATTTCGCCCACCTGCAGCTCTGTTTCAGCGGGGCCGGTGTCGCGCCGCAGCCCGGCTGCGAGGATGCCCGCATGGACGCCGACCCCGACGTGGACGCCGGCGACTTCAATCTCTTCCAGCTCTGCCTCCAGGGCGCCAACCTCGCCGCCGACCCCGCCTGCGACGACAACTTCTAAGCCGCAGCGAGGAATGATCTGCACTCTCAAACAGGGTGGCATGGGTCCCGATGCACATCGGGATACTCGCTGCCCGTGTCTTACGCGCACGCCCGCTTGCCCGAGTGCCCCATCCTCGTCAGACAGGGTGGCATGGGTCCCGGCGCGCCGGGATACTCGCTGCCCGTGTTTCACGTGCACGCTCGCGTGCCCCATCCTCCGCGCAGCGAGGGTGGAGTCCCGATGATGGGCCGCGCAGTGACCCTCACTCCCCGTCGCACCCCGCATCCGCCGCAACCCCGCTTCGCGTCGCGCAATTCATGAACGCCTGGAAGTCCACCTCATCCACGTCGTCGTCGTTATCCCGGTCCAGGCAGTTGCAGTCCTCGGCATTGAACGCGCCCGTGTTGCCGAATCCCGTGAAACAACGCTGGAATCGGGCGTAATCATCCATGTCCACGTCCGTATCCCCGTTTATATCAGCAAAAGGATCTCCGCACTGGCAGGCCAGCACGCCGGCACAGTCCGGGTCCGCGCAGTCCGTGAGCTCGTCCCCGTCGTCGTCCACGGCGTTGTCGCACACCTCCGGCGGCGGAACGGCAAACCAGTAGTTCTCTCGAGTGGCGTCCTGGAACATGAGCTCGCCGTTGCAGGTCGTCGCCTGGGCGCCGTCCTCGAACCCGCCGTTGGTCACGAGATTCGGCCCGTTGTTCTGTTGAATGACGATGGCGTCGAAGAACGCCTCCACCCCGCCGGGCGCCGGCGTCGGATTGTGCCCGCACTTGAGCACCACCGTCACCACCGATCCGGTCGGCGTGCGGGTCTGGGCACGCGGCCCCGCCGGCCCGATGTGTGCCGGCGACAGGTGCGTGAGCTGCTCCCAGCCGAACGAGCCGTTGACCACCTCGCGCTTGCGGATGATCGACGGGTTGTTGGCGCTGGACGATTCCTGAAGCTTGTCCGCGTCGAGATTGCTGTAGGGCCCGTCGATCAGGAGAAACTCGAACCAGTTGAAAGCCTGCGCGCCCTTACCCTTCCAGTAAATTGAATACTGCAGCGGCACCCCCGGCTGAACCGTGATCTCCTGGTACACGCCCCCGCTCATGTTCCCGTTGCTGACCGACTCCGGCGGCTGGCTGTCGACCATCCGGAGCTCGAGGTACTGCTTGAGGCGCACCTCGGGAAAGAGCGTCGAGAGGTGCAGCGCGAAGTCGCCGACCGTCGCGCGAAGCCCGTTCGCGCCCTCCTTCCAGAAGCGGCGAAACGGAACGCCGGAGAGGTCGTGGTACGTCTTGCCGCGCTTGACGAAGTACATCGGGACGTCGAGCGCCCACTCGACGTAGTCCGCGAATCCGGCGCGCGGCGCGAACACGAACGGCAGGATTCCCGAGCGGCTGTTGTCGGTATCGGTCCAGATGTGACCGCGATACGACAGGTAGCCGTTGGGCT
>CAZQEN010000160.1:0-16464 GCA_964591605.1 uncultured Planctomycetales bacterium | reverse complement strand
CTTCGGCTTCGCTGAGCGAAGCCGAAGCTGCCCGTGTGGGCCTCCCCACGGGCAGCCTGCATTCGCAGTTGCGAATGTCCCGGCGCGCCGGGACCCATGCCACCCGCCGATTCTGTCACGGACCCCTCCGGCCCGGCGGCCGCGTTTTCATTCCACCCACACCACTCCACCTGGAGAATCCGCTACAATACCCGGACCGGAGCCGAGAGGGGTCTCTTATGACGGCACAACGCGTATCGTTTCTGACCATGGCAGGGGTCTGCCTTGCCCTCACCTGGCCTGCCCAGGCGGCCATCAAAGCCGTTCTGGTCACGAGCGGCTTCTCACGGCCGGTCTTCGTGACCAGCCCGCCGGGTGACCACGAACGCCTGTTCGTCGTCGAGCAGCACGCCGGCCGGATCCGCATCGTCAAAAACGGCTCGATCACCGGCACCTTCCTGACCATCACCGGCCTGACCACCGGAAACGAACAGGGCCTGCTCGGCCTGGCCTTCCACCCGGACTATCCCAACAACCGCAAGTTCTACGTCTACTACACGACGAGCGGCGGCGGCGCCGCCGGGCGATCCGTGGTCGCCGAATACACCGCCTCCCCCACAATCCCCGACATCGCCAACACCTCGCCGCGCATCATCCTGCAGTTCAATCAGCCCGAATCGAACCACAACGCCGGCTGGATCGCCTTCGGCCCGCAGGACGGCTATCTCTACATCGCCTCGGGCGACGGCGGAGGCGCCGGCGACACCGGCACCGGCCACACCGCCGACACCGGCAACGCCCAGGACATCACCGACAATCTCCTGGGCAAGATCCTCCGCGTCGACGTGAACGGCGACGACTTTCCCGCCGACACGCTCAGGAACTACGCCGTGCCGCCGTCGAACCCCTTCGTGAATGTCTCCGGCGACGACGAGATTTGGGCCTACGGCCTGCGGAATCCGTGGCGGCCCTCGTTCGATCGGCAGACAGGGGACCTGTACATCGCGGACGTCGGCCAGGACCTGTGGGAGGAGGTGAACTACGCCCCCGCCCCGCTGGCCGCCGGCCGTAACTACGGCTGGCGCCGCAAGGAGGCGACGCACTGCTTCAATCCATCCAGCAACTGTACCCTGCCTGGCCTGGTGGACCCGATCTATGAATACGGCCACAGCAGCAACGTCGGCAACGCGTTCTCGTGCGGCACGCCCCTCGTCCAGCCGACCGGCTGCTCCATCACCGGCGGCTATGTCTATCGCGGCGCAGCGATCCCCGAGATGGTCGGACGCTACTTCTTCGCCGACTACTGCTCGGACGTGATCATCAGCTTCCGGGTCGTCGGCGGGGCCGCCACCGATTGCGTGGATCACACCGTCGAGCTGGCTCCGGGCGGCGGTCTGAATGTCCTCAACATCACCAGTTTCGGCGAGGACGCGCTCGGTGAGCTCTACATCTGCGATCTGGTCGGCGGCGAGCTGTTCAAAATCGTCCGCAACCCCGCGCTGCCCGACGCCGACGGCGACGGACTCCCCGATTCGGCCGACAACTGCCCGAATGCGGCGAATCCGGACCAGAAAAACACCGATCTCGATGCCGAAGGCGATGTCTGCGACGCCGATGACGACAACGACGATACTCCCGACGCGACCGACAACTGCCCGCTCATCTCCAACGCCGGCCAGGAGGATGCCGACGGGGACGACGTCGGCGACGCCTGTGACGATTGTCCCGGCACGCTGTCCGGCCTGGGCGTCGATGCACGCGGCTGCCCGCTCCCGGTCCGCGGCGATTCTGACGGCGACTTCGACGTCGATCAGACGGATTTCGCCGGACTGCAGAAATGCTTCACGGGGACGGTGCCATCGATCCCGCCGGCGTGCGAGCCGATGAATCTGGACGGCGATACCGACGTCGACGCCGGCGACTTCACGCTCTTCCTGGAGTGCCTGAACGGCCCCAATCAACTCCCCCCGCCGCAGTGCCAGCAGTAGGAGTTGCCCGGACGAGT
The DNA here is from genome assembly GCA_964591605.1 of uncultured Planctomycetales bacterium. Classification (GTDB taxonomy): domain Bacteria; phylum Planctomycetota; class Phycisphaerae; order UBA1845; family PWPN01; genus CAYLLT01. The sequence goes on along the minus strand of CAZQEN010000160.1, from coordinate 14,480 downwards.
TTCACGAACCGATGTCTGATCGTGCATTCAACTCGAAACTTGAAACTCGCAACTCGAAACTCTTCTCCTCACTTCTCCGTCAGCTCGATTCCCATGTTCCAGTCCTGCGGCGGCGGCGACTGACGATAATGCTCGATCGCGCTGAGATACCGCAGCGCACCGGGCTCGTTGCTCCGCAGCTCCAGGCAACTGCGGAATCGCGCGGCGGATTCGTCCCAGTTGCGGCGGGCAAACGCCTCAACGCCATGCTCGAACGCGCTGGTGAACGCCAGGATGTCGCCGTTCACCTGCCCGGTCCGCCCGAGCAGCTCGTAGACGCGAACCGCAACGGTCTGGCCCTTGACCTGCAGCCGACCCAGCCGACGGAACACGAACGCATCGCCCACCGCGTCCCGCGTCGCCCCCGACACCATGATCGTCGATCCGAAGAACTTGTTGGCCCCCTCGAGCCGTGAGGCGAGATTGACCGTGTCGCCCATGCACGTGTAGTCGAGCTTGTTCTCGCTGCCGTAGTCACCGACGAACACGCGGCCGGAGGCGATCCCGATGCGCATGTACAGCCGCTTGAACTCCGCCGCCAGCGGATGGGCGCTATGCCGCGCCGCCAGCTCCCTGAGGGCCTCCAGCGAATCCAGCGCCGCCTCGCACGCCGCCCGCTCGTGCTCCGGGCAGGGCAGAATCGGCGGGTTGAAAAACGCGAACACCCCGTCGCCCATGAATTTGTTGATCAGCGCATTGTGGCGGTGCAGGACGTTCGACATTGCCTCCAGGTATGGGTTGAGCACCTCCCGCGTGCCTTCGGGACCCAGCCGCTCGCTGGCCTGTGTGAAACCCGCCAGGTCGCTGAAAAAGCAGGTCACCTCGCCGCTGGCCGGCGCGAGATTGAGCTGCTCGGCCGAGTCCGCAATCCGCCGGGCCATCGCGGGCGACACGTACTGCGCCACCGCCCGGCTGAACTGCCGCCGCTGCCGGTCGGTGATCAGGAACCGCAGCAGCACAATCACCGCCCACACGACCAGCATGAGCCCCAGCGCGGTCAACAGGCGAAGCCAGGTGTCCAGACGATAGAAGACCGCGGTGGCGTTGAGACCCCACGTGAGGGCGATCACCGCCAGCACCACGACGGCCGTCACCTTCGGACCCCGGGTCGCCGTGGTCACCGTCACGAACATGCCCAGCACCGCGATCACCAGCGCCTGCAGCCAGCCTGGCGACCAGCGGCGGAACCGCCCCTCGAGAAAACTGTTCAATACGCTCGAGTGCACAATCACGCCCGGCACCCGGGGATACGCCGGCGTGGTGATCATGTCCGCAACCGCGGTGGCCGTATAACCCAGGAAACACAGCTTGTCCTGGACGACCGGCCGCAGCCGCTCCGTCCACTGCGCCTGCTCCTGCCCGATCGCCGCGTTGGCGAGCTCGATCTCCCCCACCACGTCGTGCAGCAGCCTGTGGGCCTCACCGAACCGTTTGATTTCCGCCGCGATCTGCGGATCCTGCGGATTCTGCTCTGCCTGCAGCGCTTTCCACTGCTCATCGATGAACGCCGCCGTCTCCTTCTGATCCGATTCGATCGTGCGGCCGAGCTGCTCGGCCCGCGCCCGGACCTCTCTGACATCCGCGGCCTCGCGCCGGCCGGCGAGCTCGCCCCACCGGGCCTGCCGCCGCAGCCGGATCCACTCGTTGACCTGCTCGCGATAACCCTCGTAGGCCGCGTCATCCTTGGCGAGGCGCATGGCCTGGGCGATGACGGTCGTGCGGCGCAGCTCATTGTCGCGGAGCTTCCGCCGGGCATCCGTGATCCGCAGAAGCTGCGCAGCGGGGATGTGTCCGAAGCACCTCTGCCACCCCGGCGCCACATGCCAATTGATCAGCATCGACTGGCGCTCGTCGATCTGCACCGCGAGCGGGCCGCGTCGCCCCCGAGCCGCAATCCGCAGCCGGTCCTTCTCGATGGACAGATCCTCCGGCCGGACGTCCAGTTCGTCGCAAGCGACCGCGAAGCCGAGCTGCATGATCAGACGGCCGTCCCATTCCGCCACGAGGGGAACGTGGCGGGTCCGGCCGTCGATGTCGTCCGGCTTGAACGTGACGAAACCGGTCCGGCGCGCTCCGCTCGTAAACTTATAGACGGGCGGCACGATGTCCCGCAGGATCGGGATGCGGCCCTTCAGACCCGCAGGAACCGGCGGGCACTGCTGCCGCAGCGCGCGCAGGCTCAGCTCCCGCTGATACGCCGCCAGAACGTCGGCCCGGTCGGCCGTGAAGCGATCGAGCGGCGTCTTGAGCACCTCTGCGTGCACTTCAGGAAATGAGGCGTCCGGATGCGATTTCAGAAACCGCGCCACGTGTTCCTGTGCCACGTGCCGCTTGATCCCGGCGAGCACGTCCTCGACGGCGGAACGCTCCTCCTTCAGTTCCGCGGCAATCTCATCCACCGTCAACCCGAAGTTCTGTCTCAGCAGTTCGGCAATCCGCGTCCCCAGCGCCGTGGTCGTCCATGCGGCCGACTGGTCGTTGTAGTACATCGACAGGTAAACCGACTGGGACTCCTCGATGGCCCGGGCGAGTTCATCATCCTGCAGAATGACGTTTTCCGCCGAGACCTCGCCCATGTGCTCGACTTCCCCCTCAATGTCGGAGTAGCGATCGAGCGACGGGACGCGCACGTCGGGCGCCTTGGGTTCGGCCCAGACGATGTCCACCGCGATGCGCGCCGCGCCCAGCTCGTGCAGAATCCGAATCAGATCCGCCTGCAGATCACGCGGCCAGGGCCAACTGCCGACCCGGTCGAGGGCATCGTCATCGATATCAATGTGAAGGATCCGGTCAGAGGCCGGGATGCGGCTGAAATGACGGACGTTGTAGTCGTAGGCGATCAGCTCGAGGCGCTCGAACGTACCCACTGCGTGCAGAACCACGGCCAGCGCGGTGAGCGCCAGACCCGTCCAGATTCCCCACCCCACTCGCGCCATCCAGCCTCGCATGGTTCGGCATTGTAACCGGATCGCGCCGGATTGCAGGGAACCTCAGCGCGACAGGGTCTGGCGAATTCTTCCGGGCAGCGGCCGCCATTTGTGGTGCAGGCGTCCCGCCTGCACGCGTCCCGCCTGCACGTGTCCGCCATGTCCGCCATGGGCGAGATTCGCCACATGGCGCGATTCCGACGTGGCGGACCGCCGAGAGTCGCCGCGGCGACCACCACCTGAGCCCTCATTCCCGGAGAAACTGCCACGCCTTCAAGAGGAGGGGCTACAGCGGAATTCGTAAACATGCACGGCCAGCGGTGCGAAGTGGTCCCGAAGCTGATTGGCCGAGATCGGGACCGTCCGATTCTCGCCCCGGACGCTCGCACTGCCGCTCTGGCTGGACGGCAGGGTGAAGGTCAGATCCACCGCCGCCGGACCGCGGTTGACCGCGATCAGCACCGCCTGGTCACCCAGCCGCCGCAGGGTTGTGCTGATGGGCGCCTCGACCGGCCTGTGGCGAACCGACTCGCCCGCCGGCGCGAGCAGAAACGGCTCCAGCTCGCGCACCTCACGAATGAGAGCCTTCAGCTCGTCCCAGTGGCCCTCCTGAGGGGCCAGAAACAGCCCCCCGGTCACGGATCCGCCGTACCACATGAGTCCCTTCGCGCCGCTGCAGATGGCCGCGTAAGCCTGCGCGCGATATTCGGCCGGGGTCGGGTACCGGGCGTCGGCTCCCGGCTTCTTGTAGCACTGCACGCCCACCCACAGGGGCTTTTTCGTCGCTGCCTGGGTGAGAAACGTCGGCGGCTCGAGAACAGCCCCCGAGGCCGCGTCCTCGCCGGCCAGTTCGTCGGCCCGGCGCGCCGCCATCGGGAACGGGTACCACCACCACATGCCCAGGTCCATCTGCTCGTCAGGAAAGAACCGGCGGCGATCCTCGCTGCCCAGCACCGGCCCGCGCGAGTCGCCCACCATGAACGGATGGTGCGGATCCTCCTCGCGTACGATCTGCCGCATCTTCACCAGCGTCTCCAGTGTCGCGTTTCCGCGGGCGAGCAGCTCCTCCTCATCCCACGCCAGCAGCGCGGGGTGATTCCGGAACATGCGCACCCGCCGGCGGAACCCGTCCCACTCGCCCCCGCTCGCATACCGCAGCGGCAGCAGCAGCAGGCAGTGCACGCCGGCCTCTTCGCTCAGATCCAGAAGGTTCTTCAGGCGCTGGTCGTCCGGCCGCTGGCCGGGGTACACGTACGCGGCGTTGTAGGTATGCGAGAGGTTCAAGCCCGCGGCCGCACATTCCTTGAGCCGTCCGCCGTTATTGAACATCCCCAGCGGGAAGATCGCCTGGCCATCGACCTGCGGGAAGCCGGCCGAATTGAGGGTCACCCGCGCCCGGTCGCGGCGGATCACGCCCCACGGCTGCTCGACGGTGACTTTGCGATCCGCCGCTCCCCCGACCTCGACGGTGACGCGATACGGGCCCTCGCGAACCTCCGGAAACTCGACCCGGAACGCGCTCACGCCGGACGCGCGAAGATCGGCCAATGTCCGCGATGCGATCTCCCGCCCCTCCGGTTCTCTCACCACCAGACGCGTTTCCCGAGTCCCGTCTGCCCCCAGCGCCAGCTCGATCTCACCGTCGATGCGCGGCGGACCATCCTCGATCACCCAGTGCGTCGGGATGAGCGGCATCAGCGTGGCCGGCGGCGGGATCGTCACCTTCGACTCCGACGCGAACACCGGCTTCCCCTTCTCCGCTCGGCGCAGTTCCAACCACAACGGCCGCTCCCCGCGCTGCTCAGCTTTCAGCGGCACCACCACGCGCTGCACCGGCTGGCCATCGAGATCCACGCGGGCCGATGCATCCTCCTGCCCGAGTCCGACGGCCGCCGTGATCGGCCCGCGCTCCGCGCTGCGGTTGATGATCTGCACCGCCGCCCCGGCGCCCGGATACAGGCGTCCGTCAACCAGTTCGGGCCGCGCGACGAGCGTCTGCTCAGGCTCGAGCGAGACATCGTCCCACCAGCACGTGCCCTTGCAGTAGGAAAAACCCAGCCGCAGCCGCATCGCCGTCGCCGTCGCCGGCACCTCGACCGCCTTGCCGAGCTCCTGCCATTCTGCCTGACGGCCGGCAACCCCCAGATTCACCACGCCCTCGCTCCGCGTCCCCTGGAACTCGCCGATCGCAATCACCGTGCCCCGGTCATGGGCGTACCGCGCCTTGACCCACGCCCGCACCCGGAGCCGCTCGCCCCCCGCCACCGCCACCCACGACGTACAGATGTAGCTGCGCGTGACCTCCGATGCATCAATCCGCAGCGACCGCGCCCCGCTCCGCCGCGCCTGCTCGTCGACCGCGAATGTGGCTGGCACACCGAAAACCAGCGGCTCCCACCCCTCCGCCCGATTCGCCGCCGCAACGCGCTCAAACCCCGGATTCCCGACCAGATTCAGCGCACCCGCAGGACAAGCACAGGCGCAGACAACGACAAGCATCGTCCCCAATCTCGAATCTCGAATCTCGAATCTCAACTCTCAACTCTCAGGTCTCGAATCTCGAATCCCAGATCTCCGCACTGCAATCACGCAACTTCTTGTCTTTGCGGCAATCTTCTTTGACCGCGATTCATCGCGAAACCACGAAATCATTCTCTCTCGCGTTTTTACATTCAATCCCCCGCCGGACCGAGCACCTCGTCGATCTTCGCCCCGATGTCCGCCGCCCGCATGAACGTCTCGCCGATCAGAAGCGCCCGCGCTCCGGCCGCCGCCAGCCGCTCGACGTCCGCGCGCGTCTTGACCCCGCTCTCGGAGACCAGAATCGTCCCCGGACCCGCCATCCGCGCGAGGCGCTCGGTGGTGGCCAGATCCGTCTGCTGAATCTTGAGGTTGCGGTTGTTGATCCCCAGCAGGCTGCGCCGGTCGTTCGGAAACGGCACCACAGGAAGGAGCTCCTCCAGCGTCTCCCGCTCATGCACCTCGACGAGGCTCGTCATCCCGAGTTCACACGCCAGATCGAGCAGGTCACGGAGCTGCCCAGGCGGCAAGACCTCCCCGATCAGCAGCACCGCGTCCGCCCCCGCCGCCCGGGATTCATAGATCTGGTATGCCTCCACCATGAAATCCTTGCGCAGGACGGGCAGCGGCACCGCCTCGCGCACCTGCCCGAGAAACTCGAGCCGCCCGTCGAAGTAGCGCTCGTCAGTGAGAACGCTCAAAGCGCTGGCGCGGCTCTGGTGGTAGATCCGGGCCAGCCCCACCGGGTCGAAATCGCTCCGGATGAGCCCGGCCGACGGCGATCGGCGCTTGATCTCCGCAATGAGGTGAACCCGGCGCGGGGCCGCGGCCGCCATCGCCGCATAGAAATCCCGCGGCGGCGTCAGATCCCGGATCGCCCGCACGAGTTCCGCCTGCGGCCGGCGCGAGCGGGCCGCGGCGACCTCCGTCCGCTTGGTGGCGACGATATGTTCCAATATATTGCCCACCTGAACTCCCGCGACCACGGTCGCCCTGACGTTGCCCTGCCCATCAACACGGACAGCACGCAGGACACGGAGAGCGCTGGAAAAACCCGAGACCTGAGACGTTAGACGTGGGACGTGAAGAGCTGTTCTCTGCGAAACGTCTCACTTCTCCCGTCTGAGGCACCGCCCGGCATTCTAGCCGATCGCGCCACAGGCATCGATTTCAGATACCCGAATGGATACCGCCCGCATCCTCTGGTGGCTCGATCTGATCATGCTCATCGCGGGCGGGATCATCGCCCTGGGCACGCTGGCCGTCTGGTGGCAACGGGGGCGGAATCCGCTCCGCGGCGCCCCCCTGCGGCCCAACCGCATCGGCATTCTCCCCGTCTGGGTCTGCGTCACCGCTTATTTCGTGGGGGCCACTGCAGGCGGCGCGTTCGGGACACACCTGGCCCGTGACCTCTCCGACGATCAGAAGAAGACCTGTTCGGAAACCCTTGGCGCCAATGGCGGAGCGGCGTTCGCCATCCTCGCCTGCCTGCTCGTGTCGCAGCAGGCCTTCCGCGGCGGGTGGCGCGGTCTGGGCCTCAGCCGCCGCCCGTTCTCGCGCGATCTCCTGGCCGCCGTGCCGGTCTGGCTGGCCGCCCTGGCCGTCTGCAGCGCTGCGGCGTGGAGCACGCTGGAGCTCGTGAAGCTTTTCAACCCGCAGTTCAAGGTGCCCCTGCACGGCGTCTTCACCACGTTGAAAGATCCCGCGATGCCCGCCGCCATGAAGGTACTGGCTTTCCTGGGGGCCCTGCTCCTCGCCCCCCTCGCGGAGGAACTCCTCTTCCGGGGCATCCTGCAAACCGGCGTGAAGCGGCTGCTCCCCGCGTCGCGGTCGCTCCTGCATCGCTGGGGGGCGATCGTCGCCGTCGGCCTGCTCTTCGGCGCCATGCACTCGACCACGCCGCACCACGTGCCCGCACTGGCCCTGTTCGGCGTGATTCTGGGATACGCCTACGAACGAACCGGATCCCTCACGCTCCCGATGCTCGTCCACTTTCTGTTCAACGGGAAGTCGCTCCTGTGGGACCTGCTCCTCCCCCGCGCCTGATCGGAGCGCCCGCCCCCTGTGGCACAGGTGCTGAACGTCCGGCCACCGGCAATAGAGCCCGAAGCGCGAGCGAGGGGTTCACGCGGTTGCTCGCCCTTCCGGCCAACCCCTCGCCCCGCGCGTCGGGCTGCTTCAAGACGCCGATAGACAATTCACTGGCGCAGCCGTGAGCTCAGGCGAGCGGCATCGGCCAACACCATCGCCCTGCGTCTGGAAGCAGCACCGGCTTACCGGATGATGAACCGGATCAGCAGCAGATCGATGAAGATGGCCACCACGATCGCCACGGCCAGGCGCATGGATGTCGACCAGCGCTCCGGCTGCGAGAGGGTTTCGATCGAGGCGGAGGTGAGAAAGCCCGTGGGCTCGATCTCATCGCGGTGATACTGCGCCTCGGCGATGAGGAGATTGGCGTCGAACTCCGAGATGCCCAGCTTGCTGGCATAAAGAATGAGCGCCTGGCGCCGCGAATAACGCAGGAAGCCCGCCTCCAGCTCGGCCACGACCATCCCGCGGAAGATCTTCCGCTTCTCTTCGCTGGTAAAATGGCCGGTCATTCCGACGGCCGGGCGTGCGCGCTCGCTCGGGGATACCGGACCTGAGGTTTGCATCGCTCCCGCCTCCAGGGTCTTGCCGCATTCTACCCCCGCTGCCTCCGCAACGCGCGCAGAACTTGAATAAAAACCGCCGGAATCACCGGAATAATCTCCGCCGCGCGCCTTATCGGTCCCACCGCTGCGCGCCCCCTGTGTGCAGCCCCCGGCCCCGCCAATCCCATCTCACATCTCACGTCTCACCTTCCCCCTGTGCACACCCCCCCGGCCCTGTACAATCTCCCCCGATGTCCGCGTCCCGCTCTTCTTCGCGCTACGGCAAACTCCTGCTGATCCTCGCGCTCGTCTACGCCGGCATGGTCCTCCTGAGCGCCATCGACATGGGCCCCAGCCCCTGGCGCCCGGGCGACTGGAGCCTGCAGCCGCCTCGATTCATCGTGCAGGACCGCCCCGACGGCTCCTGGACCTTCAACGCCTTCAATCAGCGCAAGATCCTCGAACAGGCGGCCATCAACCTCACTCTCGGCGTCGGCATGACCTTCGTCATCCTCACCGGCGGCATCGACCTGTCGGTCGGTTCGATTCTGGCGGTCTGCAATGTGGTATTTGTATCGACCGCGGTCGGGCTGACCGGCCGCTTCGAACCCGGCATGGCCATCCTCTGCGGCGGCCTCGCGGCGGCGATCGCCGGCACAATGTGCGGCACCGGCAATGGCTGGCTCTGCACCTGGCTGCGCGTCCCCTCCTTCATTGTGACGCTGGGCACGCTCCTGGTGCTTCGCGGCCTGGCCTACTGGATCAGCGGCGGCCAGACGCAGCTCCTGGCATGCCCGGGGGCGCTGACCGTCGCGATCCCCATCGGCATCTCCGTCCTGGCCGTCGCCGCAGCCGCACTCTTTCTGGCGACCACGTCCACCGGCCGGCAGGTTTACGCGGTGGGCGGCAACTGGCTCGCCTCGCGCTATGCCGGCGTCCGCACCGGCGGGGTACGCGTGTTTGCCTTCGCCTGCAGCGGCGTGTGCGCGGGACTCGCCGGGGTGATCTACTGGTCGCGGACCTCGACGGGCAGCTATACCGCGGGTGAGGGGGCCGAGCTCTACGCCATCGCCGCCGTCGTCCTCGGCGGGACCCGTCTGGCCGGCGGCGAGGGCACCATCCTGGGCACGTTTCTGGGGGCCCTGATCATGTCGGTGCTCGGCAACGGCCTCAACTCGGCCGGCGTGCACGAGCTCACCCAGAAAATCATCGTCGGCTGCGTCCTCATCATCGCCGCCGCCATCGACAGCCGCCGCAGCGGCACCGGCCCTGCCGACTGGGTTGCGTGATCCCATGGGGATTGACAGAACCGGGCCGGTTGGTACCCTGAATTGAGCACGGACGCGCCATGCCGCCGAAGTTGATCGGATCCAGCGGGCGGCATGACTGCACGGAGTCGAATCATGAAAACGCTCAAGCTGTACAGCTTTACGCTTCCGCTGGCCCTGCTCCCCCTGATGGATTTCAGCCTCGCCCAGATTCCCAAGTATCTCAAAGGGCTCGAATTCCGCACGTTTCTGGCCGAGATCGTGATTCAGGTATTCTCGGGCGTGGCCGACGCGGCGATTGTGGCATTCTTCCAGGCCGGGCTGACCGGCGCTTGACGCTCAGCACATCCCTCCCGGCGGCTTGGCGCGACGTCGGGCGACAATCGGACGAGGCCCAGGGACCCCCGCTCCCTGGGCTTCTGTATTTGCACCCCGTGCCTGCTTGCCGATCGCCCCCGCACGTGCCCCAACACACGATTCGTCGTACAATATCTGCCGGGTCGATCGTCAACGAGTCCAACCGAGGTTCGTGGATGACGCTTCGCGAGCGTGTCAGCGAGGAGCTCCTGCCCTGGGTCAAGCAGCCCGGGCAGTACATCGGCAACGAGTGGAACCAGCTCGTCCGCCCGGGGGACTGGGAGCGCGCCCAGATCCGCATCGCCGTCGGCTTCCCCGATGCTTACTCGATCGGCATGAGCCACCTGGGCTGCCAGATCATCTACTGGCTCTGCAACCACACCCCCGGCGTCTGCGCTGAACGCGTCTATACCCCCTGGATTGACGCCGAGAAGGTCATGCGCGAGCGCGGCATCCCGCTTTTCACCTGGGACACGCGCCAGCCGGTCGGTTCGGCCGACATTTTCGCCATCTCGCTCCAATACGAGATGGGGTTCACCAACCTGCTCACGATGCTCGATCTGGCTGGCATCCCGTTCTACGCCGCCGAGCGAACAGAGTCGCATCCCCTCGTCATCGTCGGCGGCCCGCAGGCCGACAACCCCGAACCGGTGGCCGATTTCGTGGACCTGGTGGTGATCGGCGACGGCGAGCACAGCATGGCCGCCATCATCGAGTGCCACCGTGAGATGAAGCGCCAGGGCGCCGGCCGCCGCGACATGATCGTGGAGATGGCCCGCCGCTTCGAGTGGATCTACGCCCCGTCGCTCTACGCCTTCGACTACAACGATGACGGCACGATCGCCCGCCTCCGCCCCGTAGGGTGGGCTCCGCCCACCACGGCCGGCTGCGACGTCTGCGATGGCGGTGGGCAAAGCCCACCCTACCACAACGCTGTAGGGTGGGCTCCGCCCACCTCGGAAGGAAATGACGCCACGGCGTGTGGTGGGCAGAGCCCAGCCTACCGCGAGCGCATCATCCGCTGCCAAACGCCCGACTTCGAGGCCGTCCCGTTCCCGACCCGCCCGCTGCTACCCTACACCGAGATCGTCCACGACCGCATCAGCATCGAGGTCATGCGCGGCTGCCCCCAGCGCTGCCGTTTCTGCCACGCCGGCTACACCAAGCGCCCGCTGGGCCTGCGCAGCGTCGAGCGCATTCTCGAAATCGCCGAGGAAGCCTGGCGAGCCACCGGCCATGACGAAATCGGCCTGCTGAGCCTCTCAACCGCCGATTACCCCTATCTTCGCGAGCTGGCGGAACGCGCCCACGCCCAGTTCAAGGACCGCCACGTCAGCCTCTCGCTCCCGTCGCTGCGCGTCGACAAGATGCTCCAGAACATCCCATGGATGGTGAACACCGTCCGCAAGAGCGGCCTGACCATCGCCGCCGAGGCCGCCCGCGACGACATGCGCGCCGCCATCCGCAAGAAAGTCACCGACGGCAACCTGATCGACGGTGTCAAACAGGCCTACGCCGCCGGCTGGAACGCGGTCAAGCTCTATTTCATGTGCGGCTTCCCCGGCGAACGGGAGGAAGACATCACCGGTATCTTCGATTTGGCCCGCGAGGTGAGCGAGGCCAAGAAAGGCGTCCGCGGCGGCCCGGCCTCGGTCAACGCCAGTGTCAGCTTCCTCGTGCCCAAGCCGCACACGCCGTTTCAGTGGGCCGCCCAGGCGACGCTCGAATACTTCCAGGAGGCCCGCCGCCTCCTGGCCCGCACCGCCCGCCAGGTCCGCTCGAACGTCAAGGTCAAGACGCACAGCCCCGAGCGTTCGATCCTGGAGGGCGTTTTCGCCCGCGGCGACCGCCGCCTGGCCCCGGCCATCGTCGCCGCCTGGCGGCTCGGCGCCCGGATGGACGGCTGGGACGAGGTCTTCGATTACACCATCTGGCGCCGCGCCTTCGAGCAGACCGGCATCGACCCCGCCTTCTACGCCCACCGCGAGCGCAGTTATGGCGAGGTCCTCCCCTGGGACCACATTGGCAGCGGCCCCTCGCGCACCTACCTCGAACACCAGTACGACGACGTGTTCGTCAAGATCAACGCCCCCCGGACGCCCGTGGCGGTGTGAGCCCCAGAGTCATGGTATAATCCGGCAGGTGCAACATGGTCGTGCTCTCGGCTAAGATCCTCCCCAAATTGCGACTCACGGTCGATGAGTTCCTTCTGGCCGATCTGCCGGAAGGACGCCGGTACGAACTCGTCAACGGAGTGGTCGAGGTGTCAGCAATACCAGGGCCCCTTCACGACTACGCCGTGGTGAAGCTTCAGGAGGCCCTGCTGCTCTACCGCGCCCGACGCCCGGATGCCTTCGCACATATCAGTCAGCGGGCTGCCCTCGTCGTCCCGCGAACCGGGACGGTCCGGCAGCCGGACCTCGCCCTGTACCGGACTTTCCAGGCCGCGACGAACCCGCTGCTCTGGAAGAAGGAAAGGCCTTTCTGGGTCGCCGAGGCGACGTCTCCCCGGCACGAGCGTCGCGACCTCGAGGAGAAGCGCATTGACTACTGGCGGGCCGGCGTACGTGAATACTGGATCCTCCATCGCCGGCAGCGGCGGGTACTCGTTCTGGTCCGCGGCGAGAGAGGCTGGAATGAGCAGGTTTACGAATCGCGCGAGACCGCACGGTCAGTGACGCTTCCGGGCTTCACGCTGCCGGTCGACTCACTCTACGCCCACCCCTGACCTGCCGCGCCGCCTCACCGTCTGACACCCCCTCGTCCGATAATACAGATGGCGATGCCGGCGGACGCCGAGCTGGATTCAGCGTGCGAAACCGCCGGGCAGCGGCGACGCCGACGCGATTCCAATCGTATAAGTAGCGGAGGAGCCGCAGACAGCAGGGTCCGCTCCGCGGACGAAACCGCCGGTGTGATGCCGACCTTTCGTCCGCACAGGGGACCATGCGGGGCTGCGTCGTCCTCTGAAGCATCCGCCGGCCGAGGATGGCCGGCCTTCAGAACAGGGACGAAGACAGCTTGCAGGCAAAACACTGGCTTTTCGGACTGGCCGTCATCGCGGCCTCCGGTTTCGGCACCGTCTGGCTGTTGACCCCCAGCGAGGCGGATCGCCTGCGCCAGCAAAAGGAACAACTCGTCCGCGAGCGCCAGGAGCTGCAGCGGGCCATCGAGCGGCTGACCGGGGCCACGCGGCTCGCCGACGTGCTGGTGGTCGACCAGACCCCGCCCGACGCGGGCGGGCCGGTCGTCACCACCCTGCAGTTCATCGAGATCGACCGCGCGGGCCGCCCGCTCCCCGCACGCACGTTCGTGATTCAGGATGACGTCATCTTCTTTGACGCCCTGGTCATCAAGTTCAACGCCGAGCACGTGGCTGCCGGAGACGCCCTGCGGGGAAAATCGCTCGCCCTCTTCCGGCGGATCTACGGAGAACACCAGAACCCGTTCGAGGGTTACGCCGTGGACCCCGCAGGCGACGTGCCGGACGTGTTTCGGGTCGACCCGAACCCCAACCCGTTCGAGCGCCGGCTCTGGTCGAGGTTCTGGGACTATGTGAGCAACCCCGGCCTGGCCGCCGCCGAGGGCGTCCGCGTCGCCCAGGGAGAGGCCGTTTACGTCCGAATGCGCAAAGGCCAGCAATGGTCGCTCACTTTGGACAATAACGGCGGACTGAACATCAACTTGTGCCGCGAATTAACCGAGGCACAGATGGGCAGCCCGACTCCCGGCGTCCCAAGATGAGTCGCCCCCAAAGGAGGGAGAAATGAGTACCACTGACGAAATCATCAAGCTGACTCCCAAAGCCATCAACCAGTTGATTCGCTCCCGCCACGCCGATTCGGAGCCGCATCCCGGCCACGAGCGCCGCCGCGCGCCGCGCTGGCCCTTCCCCGGCACGGTGGAGATTCATCCTGCCGACGGACACCAGGAGCCATGCTTCGCCACCTGCCGCAACATCAGCGAGACCGGCCTGGGCATGTCCAGTGACCGATACTTCGAGCTCGAGACGGTGCTCGACATCGCGATCCATCTGCCCGAGGCCACCCTGTGCGGGCGCGGCGTCGTGCGCTACTGCCAGCAGACGCCTTCAGGCTTCATGACTGGCATCGAATTCATGTTCCAGTAGCCTGTGGAAGGGTGCGTCATCCCGCCGCGTCGCCCGGGATGCCAAACCGATCCAGATCGCCGTCTTTCCTCCTCCCCGGCGCGAGCCCGAGCTCGCGCCGGGTATTGTTTCTCCCGCCTGCCGAGGGTACCCTGGATATACCACTCAGGAGACTCGCCATGGCAGCCAGAACCGCCCTGCCGTTGTTCGTGGTGGCCGCGATCCTGACCCTCAGCGGCTGTCAACCCTGGAACCGGCTCGCCCCCCAAAGTCAGGCTCCTTCGATGGGTTATCTCCAGCACCGCGGCACGCAGCACGCGGTCCGCGACCTGCTCGACCCGACCTACCGGGCTGCCAGCCAGGATTCGTTCGTGCAGAAGTTCGACCCTCACACCTGCTTCGCAGATCTGCAGGCCGAGCGGAGCCTTCCGCTTCTCATGCGCGTCGACCGGTAAACCCATCCACAGACCGTCGTTCCACACTCTGAGCCGACGTCAGCCGGTCCCAAGCAGTGCCGCCCGGCGGCCGGGCCGGTAGCCCGACCCCTGAAGCAGTTGCCGCACCCGCCGCGGGGTGCGTGTCAAGGTAGGCGGGTGGCATGGGCAGCATGCATTCGCAACTGCGA
>CAZQEN010000159.1:12057-16487 GCA_964591605.1 uncultured Planctomycetales bacterium | reverse complement strand
ACTTATGAGCGCCCAGCAGGTCCAGGAAATCATCGAGCGGGTGAAAGCCCTCGCTCCCGAGGAGCAGCTTCAGGTCGCTGAAGAGATCCACCGCTTCACGTGGGCGCAGCGCTTCCGTCAGATCTGCGAGCGGATCGAAGCGCGCGTGCAAGAGCTGGAAGCCCAAGGCGAGACAATCACCGACGAGGAGATCGACGAAGAGGTGAAGGCCGTGAGGCGGGAGAAATCGCTATTAGAGCGGTATTCGACACGTCGGTCCTCATCAGCTCGTTGATCAAAGGCTGGTGGCGGCAGTTCTCCGGCGCGATCGATCAGCGCAGGTTGACCGTTATTGTTTCCCCCGACTGCCTGGCGGAACTGGGAGACGTGGCCGGGCGTCCTCGGATGGCCAGGCGTTTGCAGCCGGGCGACGCTGCGAGCTTCATTTCACTTCTCCGCGAGCAAGTGATGATCGACCCTTCAGATATCGAGGCCGTGTGTCGTGATCCGACGGATGATTATCTGCTGGCGCTTGCCAAAGCCGGCGATGCGGACATACTGGTGACACGCGATGAAGACCTCCTGGTTCTGAGGCGGTACGGCCGGACACAGATCGTGTACCCAGCCGAGTTGCTTCGTCGGCTTGCTGCTGAGATGCCCTGAATCGACCCTGGCTATTCGACGCCCTGTCATCACCCATGAGCGACGTACTGAATCTGCCCACCGTCTACGACCCCAGAACCGTTGAGCCCGAGATTCGCGAGCTCTGGAGGAAGGGAAGTTATTTTCACGCCGAGCCGGATCGGGCGGGCGAGGCGTATACGATCGTCATCCCGCCGCCGAACGTCACCGGGGCGCTGCACGGGGGGCACGCGCTCAACAACACGCTGCAGGACATTTTGATCCGGTGGCGGCGGATGCAGGGCTACAACACGCTGTGGATGCCGGGGACGGATCACGCCGGGATCGCGACGCAGGCGGTTGTCGAGAAGCGGATCTTCGAAACTGAGAAGAAGACGCGCCACGACCTGGGCCGCGAGAAGTTCGTCAGGCGGATCTGGGAGTGGAAGGAGCAGTACGGCAACCGGATCATCGAGCAGCTCAAGCTCATGGGCTGCTCGTGCGACTGGGAGCGGACGCGGTTCACGCTCGATGATGTGTGTGCGCGGGCGGTGCGCGAGACGTTTTTCCGGCTGTTCAAGGACGGGTTGATCGTCCGCGGCAAGCGGCTGGTGAACTGGGACACGCACCTGCAGACGGCCGTCGCGGATGACGAGGTGTATCACGAGACGGTCAAGGGGCATTTCTATCACTTCAAGTATCCGGTGATCGATCCACAGCCGGGCGAGCCGGAGTTCGTGCACATCGCGACGACCCGGCCGGAGACGATGCTGGGCGATACGGCGGTGGCGGTGCATCCCGAGCCAGACAAGGCGCTCGACAAACGCGAGGCCGGGCTGAAGGAGCAGCTTCGCGAGGCGGCGGACAAGGATCGGGACGCGATCCAGGCGCAGATCGATCAGATTGCCGAGCGGCGGCGAACGCACCTGCCTACGCTGCTCAAACTGCGCGACATGGCGCGTGACGGACGGCAAGTGCGGCTGCCGCTGGTGTGCCGGTCGATTCCGCTGATTGCCGACGAATGGGCTGACCCGATGCTCGGCAGCGGCTGCGTGAAGATCACGCCGGCACACGACCCCAACGACTACGAGGTCGGGCAGCGCCACGGGCTGGCGATGATCAATGTGATGACGCCGGACGGGCGGATTGCGGATCTGTCATCGCATACGCAGAAACCGGAAGTGACCAAGACGCTCGAAGGGCTCAGGTTTGCCACGGATGGGCGTAAAGCGGTCGTCGCCGAGATGGATGCCCGCGGTCTGGTCGAGCTGATTGAAGACCGCGACATCGACGTGGGCCACAGCGACCGGAGCAAGACGGCCATCGAGCCGTTTCTGTCGGATCAGTGGTTCGTCCGCATGGGCGACGTGGAAAACGCGGCGCAGATCGAGGGCCTCCGCGGCAGCACGGGTCTGGCGCAGCTTGCGATGGATCACGTTTGCGAGAAAGAGCACGCCAACGAAGATGAACGCAAGCGGTGCGGCAAGGTCCACTTCTTCCCGGCCCGCTATGCCAAAACGTACCTCGACTGGCTCGGCGAAAAGCGCGATTGGTGCATCAGCCGTCAACTTTGGTGGGGGCATAGAATTCCGGTGTGGTATCTCCGTTGGGACGGGCCAGTAGCATTCGGTGCAACAGATTCCCAAATTGTGAGACTAGATATTCCATTTCTCACAGCGGATGAGCAGAGGCATGTAGTTACACAAGTTGTCCGTGAGCGAGCCGATGGTCTCATTTTCTTTGCGATTTGTATAGCGCCCGGCCATCCGAAAATCGAGCAGGTGCTCCAAAACCATGGCGCGACACAGGACCCCGATGTCCTCGACACCTGGTTCAGCAGTGCGTTGTGGCCGCATTCGACGCTGGGGTGGCCGGAGAGCACGCCGGAGTTGCAGCGCTACTACCCCGGGTCGGTGTTGAGCACGGCGCGGGAGATCATCACGCTGTGGGTCGCGCGGATGGTCATCACCGGGCTCTACAACCTGGGGAAGGTGCCGTTTCACGACGTGTACATCCACGCGGTGATTCAGGACGAGAAGGGCCGGCCGTTCAAGAAGACGCTGGGGAACGGGTTCGATCCGGTGGACATCATCGATTTCTACGGCGCGGATGCGCTGCGTTTCACGATGGCGGGGAGTGCCACCGAGACGCAGGACATCCGCATGCCGATGAAGAAGGTGAAGACCGAGGATGGCCGCGAGCTGCAGACCTCCGAGCGGTTCGAGCTGGGTCGGAACTTCTGCAACAAACTCTGGAACGCGGCGCGGTTTGCGTTCATGACGCTGGCGGGTGATGCGCCGGGCGGACAGACTGCGAACGCGGCGCTGTCGGGCGAACCCCTCGCTCGCGCTTCGGGCTCTATTGATGTGCTGCCCATCGAGGATCGGTGGATTCTGAGCAGGACCAGTGCGGCGGCCGTCGAGGTGCAGAAGGCCCTGGCCGACTTCCAGTTCAGCAAGGCCGCAGGGCTGGCCCGCGACTTTTTCTGGGATAGTGTGTGTGACTGGTATCTGGAGCTGGTGAAACTCCGTGTGCGTGAGAACCGGCAGGCGGACGAAGCGCGGGCCGTGCTGGCGTTCGTGCTGGATCAGTCACTGCGGCTGCTGCATCCGTTCATTCCGTTCATCACGGAGCGGTTGTGGCAGCAACTCAATGCGATTGCACCGGATCGATGCGTCCTCACCGGCCCGGGGACCGCGCGGGCTGAAGCCCGCGGCTCTTTGCCGCTGGCGCTGATCGTCGCGCCGTATCCGCCGCGGCAGGGCTGGCCGGAGTTCGCCAATCCGCAGGCGGAGGCGGTGTTCGCCGATCTGCAGACGGCCACGCGGGCGGTGCGCGACGTGCGGCAGACGCAGAACGTGCCGCCCAAACAGCGTGTGGACATCACCATCAAGGTGCCCGCCGAGCGCGTGGCCGCCGTGCGGGCCGAGCATCACGTGATCCAGCACCTCGCCAATGTCGGCCAGGTCACGATCGACCCCAATGCCGCCGCCCCGAAAAACGCGGCCACGCTCGTCGTCGGCGACATGCAGATCTTCGTGCACGACGTGATCGACCCTGCCGCCGAGCGGACGCGGCTCGAGAAGGAGCTGGCCAGTCTCGACAAGCAGATCGCGGGCCTGACCGGCAAGCTCGAGAACGAAGGTTTCGTCAAGAATGCGCCTGCGGCGGTGGTGGCGGCCGAGCGGCAGCGGCTGGTTGATCTGCAGACCAGGCGGGAACAGCTTGTGCAGACGATGAGCGCGCTGGAGTAGGCCGGGGACTGCCTGCCGGGCGGAGACTCAGTGACGGCCATGATGCGCATGCGATCACTGCCACATCATCGACGGCGTCTGCACCGCCGGTGTGTGTGGATGCTCGTTGCGCTGTCACTTCTATGGCCAACTTTTCCCTGGCTGTTTATGGTTGGGTTCTGTCTGGTGCTTGGTGTGGTTCCAGCGCTGTGCATCTTGTTGACACAGTCGGCCGCGATTGTCGATTCGCCACTTGGCGTAGCCGCCGGTTTGATCAACGGTGGCTGTTGGCTGGCGCTGGTGTTCATGATCGGCACGAGCCTCGGCTTCGGCCTGCCGGGGATGGTGCAATATGCTCCCTTGTGTATGTCATTCCTGAATGCGATCGCGGCGGTTGCGATGTGGCGGGGGATGCCGCCGGTTTACCCGCCTGACTCCTGCCAGACCTGCGGGTACACCCTGAAGTATCTGACCGAACCGCGGTGCCCGGAATGCGGCACACCCTGCGACCTGCCAAAGCCCGGCCAGCCTGATTGAGTTCTGCGGCGATCTGCCTATCATGTCGGTCCCGCACGGCGGGTTGGGCGGAGGCATTCA
>CAZQEN010000159.1:0-11957 GCA_964591605.1 uncultured Planctomycetales bacterium | reverse complement strand
GCGGCGATCTGCCTATCATGTCGGTCCCGCACGGCGGGTTGGGCGGAGGCATTCATGGAGCACAGGAAACCGCGGATCACCGAAGACTGGCTGGCGGTGGTCATCGGGCTGGCCGTGGTGGGGATCGGCCTGCTGCGGCTGGCGCCGATCGGGCCGCAGGGGAGCGGGGTCGATGCGCTCGGCTGGGCGGCCAAGGTGAACGTGTGGATCGATCCCGGCAGGATCGTCGCACCCATCTCGAGCGGCTATGAAATCCCCGGCGTGGCCGCAGTCGGTCTGACGTTCGGCTTTGTCCTGATCCTGCTGACGATCGGCGCGACGCTGCTCGGGCTGCGAGCGGGCCGGTTTGCGGCCGCGTTCACGGTGATTTTCATCATCAGCTACGTGTGCTGGATGGCCGGCCATTACGCCCGCATTGCCGCGACGCCCGACAAGCTCAAAGCCTTCGGCATTCCCTGGTCGCTCAACCTCACGGGGGAAGCGGGCTACATCGTCGCGCTGCTGGCCGGCCTGGCGGTGGGCAACTTCATTCCGCCGCTGGCCCGGCTGCTGCAGGAAGCGATCCGGCCGGAGTGGTACATCAAGACGGCGATCGTGATCCTGGGGGCGAAAGTCGGGGTCAAGAGCGCCGAGCAGATCGGGCTGTCGCAGCAGATCCTGTTCCGCGGGTTCTGCGCGATCGTGGAGGCGTACCTGATCTACTGGCCGATCGTGTACCTGGTGGCGCGCAAGTTCTTCAAGTTCAGCCGCGAGTGGGCGGCGCCGCTGGCGTCGGGGATCTCGATCTGCGGCGTATCGGCGGCGATCGCGACGGGCGGGGCGATCCGGGCCCGGCCGGTGGTGCCGATCATGGTGAGCTCGCTGGTGGTGGTGTTCGCCGTGGTGGAGCTGCTGTTCCTGCCGTTTGTCGCCAAGGAGTTTCTGTACAAAGAGCCGATGGTGGCGGGGGCGTGGATGGGGCTGGCGGTGAAAACCGACGGGGCGGCCGTCGCCAGCGGAGCGATTGTCGATTCGCTCGTGCGGGCCAAGGCGCTGGAGGCGCAGGGCGTGCGGTACCAGGAAGGGTGGATGACCAGCACGGCCACGACAGTGAAGATGTTTATCGATGTGTTCATCGGCATCTGGGCGTTCGTGCTGGCGATCGTCTGGAGCAAGTACATCGACAAGCGGCCGGGCGAGCGGGTCGGATGGGGCGTGGTGTGGCAGCGGTTTCCGAAGTTCGTGCTGGGTTACGCGGTGACGTTTCTCGTGCTGATACTGGTGGCGACGCGCGGGCCGCTGCCGCTGGCCCAGGCGAAGGTGATGACCGACGGCACGGAGATCTTCCGGCAGCTCTTTTTCGTGCTGACGTTTTTCACGATCGGGGTGGTCTCGAATTTCCGGAAACTCTGGGAAGAGGGCATCGGGCGGCTGGCGGCGGTGTACGTGCTGTGCCTGTTTGGCTTCATCATCTGGGTGGGGCTGCTGGTGTCGTGGATCTTTTTTGCGGGGGTCAGGCCGCCGATGTCCTGATTGGTCAGATGGGTAGGGTGGGCTCCGCCCACCCATCGACGCGGTGGGCTGCGCCCGCCGGTCAAGGTGAGGGGGCTCTCATGGTGGGCAGAGCCCACCCTACATGGATGGTGGATCATGCCTGACGAACCCCGAATCACAGACGGGCTGAGTAGGGTGGGCTCCGCCCACCCATCGACGCGGTGGGCTCCGCCCGTCGGTCAAGGTGAACAGATTCTCACGGTGGGCAGAGCCCACCCTACATGGATGGTGGATCATGCCTGACGAACCCCGAATCGCCGACGAGCTGCGGAAGATGGAGCAGGAGCCGCTGCTGGCGGCGGAGAAGTGGATGGTGGGCATCAGCCTGGTGCTGGGGCTGGTGCTGCTGGTGGGTTTCGTGTTGATCAGCCGGCTGGGCGGGGTTGAGCACTGAGATGGCAGCGCAGGCCTGGCGGGCGACGGAAACAGGGGATCACGAAAGCGCGAAGGGACGAGTAACACGAAAGAGGGTGATTTCGTGCTTTCGCCCCCTCGTGTTTTTATG
This sequence comes from uncultured Planctomycetales bacterium, assembly GCA_964591605.1. Lineage (GTDB taxonomy): Bacteria > Planctomycetota > Phycisphaerae > UBA1845 > PWPN01 > CAYLLT01. Next base: position 9,919 of record CAZQEN010000159.1, on the reverse strand, counting down.
ATCAGGAGAGCCTCTCGTATTCGCATCATCGGGACTCCACCCGTCGCTGCGCGATGGATGGGGCACCCGGCCACCCGGCTGATTTCCGGCGGGGGGAGATGGGGCCTACAATGACCACATGAGCGACCTGACACCCAGACAGATTGTTGAAGCCCTGGACAAGTTCATCATCGGCCAGGATGACGCGAAGCGGGCGGTAGCGGTGGCCGTGCGCAACCGCTGGCGGCGACAGCAGCTTCCCGAGCACATGCGGGCCGACGTGGGCCCCAAGAACATCCTCATGATCGGGCCGACGGGTGTGGGCAAGACCGAGATTGCCCGGCGGCTGGCCCGGCTGGTCAATGCGCCGTTCATCAAGGTGGAGGCCACGAAGTACACCGAGGTCGGGTACCACGGGCGGGACGTCGAGAGCATGGTGAGGGACCTGCTGGACCTGGCGATTCACATGGTCAAGGAGGAGCAGACCGAGGTGGTGCGGCAGGAGGCGGAGCGGATCAGCGAAGAGCGCATCCTCGACTACCTGCTGCCGGCCGATACGCGGCATGCCCCGGACGCCAACAGCGAACTTGCCCAGCAGCGCCAGCGGACGCGCGAGAAGTTCCGCCAGCAGCTCCGCGACGGGCAGTTCGAGGACCGGGAGATCGAGATCGTCGCCGAGGAGAAACCCATGCCGGTCGGCATGATGGCGACGATCGGCATGGATCAGCTCGATCCGGAGGTTCAGAACTTTTTTGAGAAGCTGATCCCCCAGCAGCAGAAGAATCGCCGGCTGCCGGTGCGCAATGCGCGGAAGGTGCTGTTTCAGCAGGCGGTCGACAGCCTGATCGACCGCGAGAAGGTCATCGAGATGGCGATCCGGCGCACCGAGAACAGCGGCATGATCTTCATCGACGAGATCGACAAGATCGCCGGGCCGCAGAGCCAGCACGGGCCGGACGTGTCGCGGCAGGGGGTGCAGCGCGACCTGCTGCCGATCGTGGAAGGCTCGACGGTGAGCACGCGTCACGGGCCGGTCAGGACGGATCACATTCTGTTCATCGCGGCGGGGGCGTTCCACACCACCAAGCCGTCGGACCTGATGCCGGAGCTGCAGGGGCGGTTTCCGATCCGGGTGGAGCTGTCGGATCTGACGAAGGAGGATTTCCAGCGCATTCTCACGCAGCCGCAGAACGCGCTGGTCGCCCAGCAGATTGCCCTGCTGGGGACCGAGGGGGTCAAACTCGAGTTCACGCCCGAGGCCATCGATACGATGGCGGACATCGCCTGGCAGGTGAACCGGTCGACGCTGAACATCGGGGCGCGGCGGCTGTACACGATCATGGAGAAGGTCCTGGAGTCGCTGTCGTTTGAGGCGCCCGATCGGTCGGGGCAGTCGGTGAGGATCGACGCGGCCCTGGTCAAGGACCGGCTGGCGGGCATCTACAAGGATGAGGATCTGAGCCGGTTTATCCTGTGAGCGATGAGCTGCGGGTCGGGCATCGCTGTCGGGTGAACCCCTCGCTGGCCCCGGCGGATCTTCGACTCGCGCTTCGGGCTCGATGGACGGGGATCCCGGGGGGATAAGAAGCCATTCATGGCAGCTACGAGGAGCGGCGTGGCTCAAACGAAGTCGATGGAGCCGACGGCCGGGACGAGGCCGGCGTGGTGGCCGCGGTCGAGGAGTTCCTGGACGGCGGCGCGGCCGACTTCGCCGTAATCGACTGTCCACTTGTTGACATACATGCCCACGAAGCGGTCGGCGAGGTCTGTTCCCATGTCGCGGGCGTACTGCAGGGCGTGGGCGACGGCCTCGGCGCGGTGAGACAGTGAGAACTCGATGCTTTCGCGGATGATGCGCGAGATGTCGCGCATGTTGTCGCCGCCGAGGTCGCGCCGGACGGCGTTTCCGCCGAGGGGGAGCGGGTAACCGGTCTCATCCTGCCACCAGGAGCCCAGATCGACGACGCAGTGCAGCTTCTGGTTCTGATAGGTGAGCTGGCCTTCGTGGATGATGAGGCCGGCCTCGAATTCGCCGGACGCGACGCGGCTGATGATCTGGTCGAACATCACGACAGTGTGGTCGAACGTGCCCTTGCCGAGGAGCAGGTGGAGAGCGAGGAACGCGGTGGTCATGGTGCCCGGCACGGCGATGCGTTTTCCGCGCAGGGCGCGTACGTCCATCGGCTGGCGGGTGACGACCATCGGGCCGTAGCCGTCCCCCATGCTGGAGCCGCAGTTGGTCAGGGCGTATTTGTCGGCGACATAGGGATAGGCGTGGATGCTGATGGCGGTGACGTGCAGCTCGCCGCGGACGGCCCGCTCGTTGAGGGTCTGGATGTCCTGGAGGATGTGCTCGAAGTCCCAGCGGCCCGAATCCACGAGGCCGCGGGCCAGGCCGTAGAACATGAAGGCATCGTCGGGGTCGGGGCTGTGGCCGAGCAGCAGTCGGGTGCGTTCCTGGTGCATGAGGGGAGTTGTAGCGGAATCACGGAGCGGCATCAATCAAGGGCGCTGGGTGGTGGTGGGGACAGTGCGGGTCGCGGCCGGGTTGGGCTGGCGTGTTAGATCTTCGGGTTCCCACCCTTCGGGTGGGCCACCCGCCCCGTGGTGAGCGCGCGAGGGTCAGCTCGCGTCGGTCTTGCCGTTTCCGTCGCGGGGCAGGGCCTTGGCGCCGCCGGTGAGTGCCTCCTCGGGCTGGTACTCGTAATACGAACGGATCTGTTCCCGGTAGTAGCCGCCGCGGCGGACGCGGACGGCGTTGAGGATGGCGCCGAAGATGCGGCCGTTGACGCGTTCGATCTGCTCGCGGGCCCGCTGCATCGCGCCGCGGGAGGTGGCCTTGGCGCGGCAGACGCAGATCACGCCGTCGAGGGTGCTGGCCAGGACCAGGGCGTCGCTGAGCAGGAGGATGGGCGGACCGTCGAAGAGGACCTGGTCGTATCGGCCGGCGGCCTGGGCGATGAGCTCGCGGAGGTAGGGGCCGGCCAGCAGTTCGGTCGGATTGGGCGGAATGGGGCCGCTGGTGATGACGTCGATGTTGGGCAGGTCGGTGGTCTTGACGAGGTCCTGGAGCTGCGCCTGGCCGATGAGGGCGTTGCTGAGGCCCTCATTCTGGGGGCGGTTGAAGATCTGGTGGAGGATGGGGCGGTGGAAGTTGGCGTCGACGAGCAGGACGCGGCGGCCGCTCTGGGCGATGGAGATGGCGAGGTTGCAGGCGATGGCCGTCTTGCCCTCCTCCGGGCGGGCGCTGGTGATCAGGACGGTGCGCTGCCGTTCGGCCGGCGAGCTGAGCAGCAGGTTGGTGCGGATCGCGCGGAAGGACTCGGCGGTCATCGAGCGTGGGGCGGTGTGGGCGGCCAGCTCGATCCTGTCGATGGGGATCTCCTCGTCGTCCAGATCGGGGACGGTGCCGAGGATGGGCACGTGCACGTGGCGGACCAGGTCGCGCGGGGTGCGCAGAGAGGTATCCATGAGCTCCAGCAGGAGGGCGAGGCCGACGGCGACGAGGAGTCCCAGGATGCTGCCGCCGGGAACCATCATCTTCCATTGCGGGAAGCTCTTGAGCTCGGGTTTCATGGCGGGGAAGAGTTTGACGCGGACCATGCCCTGGTCCTTGATCATCAACTGCAACTGGTTACAGAGGGTGCGGATGTCGTTGAGTTCCCCGGTGAGGAGCACCTGGCGATCCTCGATGTTCCGGAAACGCACGTACGCCTGGTCGAGATCGCGCTGCTTGGCTTCCTGCTCGGCCATGCGTTCGCGGAGCTGCATTTCGGCCTGCAGGGCGTTGAGATAGCGGGTGTAGGCGGAGTTGACCTGGTAGTCGCGGACCTCCTTTTCCTTCTTCTGGAGGACTTCCTGAAGCTGCTGGTCGAGGATCTGGATGCGGTCTTCGATGGCTTTGACGCTCCGGTGGTTCGGTCCGTAAGACTGGAGGGCAATTCCCCGCTCCAGTTCCAGGGCGGATTTGCCCTGCTGGAGTGAATTGACCCGGGGGTCCTGCTGGATGAGCATCTGCATTTCAGGGCTGATGACGATCTGCGTCGGGTCGAGGCCCTGCAGGTTGTCGTACATCGCCTTGGCCTGGAGCTTCTCCTGTTCGAGGAGGGTGACCTGCATGGCGTAGGAGCGGAGCGTCTCGCCGGTGACGTTCACGCCCTCGGCGATGCCGGGGGAGGCGAGTTGCTGAGCCATGAACTGCTGTTTCTCGTCGAGCAGCTTATCCAGGTCTCTGGTGAGTTTCTGTTCCTGGTCGCGGTAGTCCTTGAGTTCGAGCTGATACTGGGTGCGGGACATTTCCTGGACGCGGTTGTCGTACCGGTTCATGACGGTGTTGACGAGGGTGGCCGCATCTTCGGGGGTGGATGCCGCGAAGGTGATGGTGATGTAGCTCGTACCCACATTCGGACTCGCGCCCAGTTCCTCCCGGAGATGCTCGAGGATCAGGTGCTTGTCCGCCTGGTCGCGATACCAGCCGGTGGCGACCACAGCCGGGTCGAGGAGGGCGTCGCGGAGGACCTGGTCGTCCTTCATGAGCATGGCCTGGTCGGAGACGTAGCGGTTCATGATCTCGCCGGTCATGGCCGGATCCATGAGGGTGTTGGGCGTGCGGGGGAACGGCGAGTCGACGCGGACGTAGCCTTTGGCGGTGTATTCCTGGTGGTAGCGGTCGAGGTACCAGGTGAGGCCCACGGCGGCGCCGGTGGCGAGGATCCAGATGGTGAGGATCATGAACAGGCGCTGCTTGAGGATACGGAGAATGTCGCTGGGCGCCAGACCTGCGGCGGTGGCGGCACCCGGGCGTGCGGGCAGGCCCGGCGGCAGTGGAATGCGTTCCTGGATCGTAACGGGCATGGCGGTCATGAGTTCACCTCGACAGGCTCAGCGCCAGAGGGTGCGGTGGATCCGGCATCGACGAACAAGTGACTCAGCACGTAGTTCATTCCGCTGTAGAGTGCGAACGCGATGACCAGCATGCTGAGGCCCAGCAGCATGTGCGGGGCCCCGGTGGCCAGGTCGTCGCGGCCGAAGACGTACAGGAAGCCCGTGGTGGTCACGCGGATGATGTTGCAGAAAATGGCGATCGGGACGCAGGCCAGGATGACGATGAGGCGCTGCCAGAGCGGGCGCTCGTTGAGAAAGGCCATGGCCACTCCCAGGGCGCTCATGGTGACGAGCAGGCGCATGCCGCTGCAGGCTCGTTCGACGTCGAGGGTGCCCGTCCGCCCGTTGTAGATGTATTCGACGAGCGCTCCCTGGGGCTCGGCGATCATGCCCGGGATGATCGCCAGGATGGCTGCGGAGGTGACGGCGGCCACCTCGCGGAGCGGCATGGTCAGTTGCTCATAGATCCGGTCGGGGACCGGCAGGGCGAACAGGAGAAAGCCGATGGCGAACCAGGCCCACCGCGTGATGGGCCAGCCCGCGACCATGAGCGAGGCCCCCAGAACGGTCGCGACCAGGGCGATCGACTTGGGGTACTCCTGCTGAACCATGGTACTGCGGAGGTAAAGCAGGAACGCGACAGTGATGATGAGTCCGCCGGCGACCCGGGAGGCGAGGCTGCTGCCGGCCAGGGGCAGAGGCATGCGATCGCGGCGCAGGTACAGGTAGTAGATGCTGAAGAGGGGGATGATGAATCCGTGGGACCAGTCGCCCTTGTTGCGCCAGAGTGAGATGAGCCGCTCGATGACGTACCAGTACTGCCAGGCCAGGACGGCGGCGAGCACGGCCATCTGAAAGAGGACGAACGGGGCCCACCAGCGGGCGGAGGACGCCTGGGCGCGTGCGGACTCCGCGCTGCAGAGGACCGGCAGAGGCTGGTTGTCGAGAAGGCTCATGTGAGTCGATATCGTCCGCGACGATGCCCAGGATGATCCGATGTCAGCAGGCCCCGGCCCACTGTGGGGGCTTCGACGCACGCCGCAGCCCGATCGCTTCGACCGGTGTTATGGGAACAAACCCGGGAACCGGGCCGAGAGTTCGCCTCGACGTCGATCCCTGGGGTTGATCTGCTGGTTGTACGCGTCGATGTCCGCGAAATTCCGGTCATACACGAAGCCGAAGCCGTAGGTCAGGCGGAACGAGTTGCGGATAGTCGCCAGGAGGGGCGCCACCGCGTGAGTTCCCACGTTGATCAAGTCCTCGGGCTTGAGGTACAGGTCGGGATCGTTCCCATTCATGATGCGTTCAAGATCCCACTGCGTGGTCTCTTCCCGGTCTCCGTCGATCCGTCGGACCACCTCGCATCGGCTGGGCCATGCCAGAGCATCGAGTCCGCCGGCCGCCGCAATCGCCTGACGAAGCGTGATCTCCTGCCCCGTCAATGAATATACGCCGGGACGGAGCACATGGCCCATGACATAAAAGACCCCAACATAGCCGGAATCGAGCCGGACCCAGTCGTCATGCTTGATGACGATATTGTAGTTGGGGTCGCCTTTGAGGAGCTTCTCGGCGGGGATCCGGATGACGCGTTGCTGGCCTTCCGTCGCTAACTCCTTCCAGTCCACGGGATTAGAGGCTCGAGTGGTCTGAGTGGGGGCAGAGGCGGCCGCTTGTGGCCGTGGTTGGACGGGCGTCGAAGCGGGCGCGGGTTCCACCGGGACGAAGCCCTCGTTGACGAAGATGAACGGAGCGGCTCGTGAGGCCGGGGGTGCCTGCCCGGCTGAGGGGGGGTGCCCTGGGTGCGAACGGTAGGTGAAGCCTGGGGAGGAGCGGCCGGAGCCGGCGTGGCCGATTCCGGCTCGACGGCTTCGATCAGCTCTCGCTCTGTTGGCAGGAGAATCGGCTGGGGCGAGCTGGGCGGGGTGGACGCGCCGGGGGCCGGAGAGGCGGACGGACTCGGTGGTGCGCTGGTCTGGGCCGAACCGGGGGAACCGGCTCCCACCGTGTCAGGGGCGGCGGGCCCACCGGCCAGTTCGGACAGACCGATCGGGGATACCGGCGGCACAGGAACGTCCTGCGAGGGTTCACCTGCCGTCGGACTGGTACGGACGCCTCGGTCGATCACGCGCTTGGGCTTGGGGGCATTCCGGAAGACGTAGATCGTCTTGACGCTGGGATCGAGCCCGCCAGCCTGATTGATCGCCTCTCGCAGCCGGAAATCGGGCGGATTGATGCGGTAGCGGCCGGGCGACTGGATCGTCCCGCCGATGTGGTAGAGCCGCTGTTGCTGAAGCAGGAACTCGATGACGACGGTCGGCTCACCGCCTTCGGGGCGGAACAGGCCGGATTCCTTGAGTTTCTGGATGATTTCGGAGCGCAATTCGCGGGCGGTCATGCCCTCGACGTGGATCCAGCCGAGCTGGGGAACATGGATGTAGCCGAGCTCGTCAACGATCGGGCGGAACTCGCTCTCCACGTCGCGCTGCAGGAGATCCAGGATGCGGATGGAGAGCTGATCGCCGACGCCGGTCTCATATTCTTCGACTGTCTGAACGAGATCCTCGGGGGTGGGATCGGTTGCACCGGGAATGCCGGAGGGTGAATCGCGGAAGCTGATGGTCTGCTGGATTTCGCTGACGATGTTCTCGTGGAAGTTACCGACCTGGCTGGGGTCGAGCAGGGAGTTCCACCAGACCGACGCACAACCGGATAAGAGCAGGATGGCCACCGCGCATACAGCCGTGGTGACACGGCGGGTCAGCGGCAGGCGACCGATCGGCATCACCGTCACTGCGTCACATCCTCTCCACACGCACCGCCCGACCATTCACGCTGCGACTCCGGTCGACGGATGACGCAGCCCCAAACCCGAGGCGCGGCTGCCAGCGCCGTCCCCGGCTCCGACACCGGCGTCTGACGCCAAGTGGCCGGGGGACTTATAGTTATCGGCACATAAACAAGGGCCAGTTGAGAAGCACCGGACGCTCGTCAGGGAACATTTGCCCACTTTCTGGCCAGACGGAGCCGCGCCATCATCGTGAGGCGTGGCGGTGAAGATGAGCTCGATTCGGCCCCCCACGCTCGATGAAACGAGCTTCCCCTCGCGTTGTTTACGTCATGCTGGCCGCGCCGTCAAGCCGAACCGCGGGATTGCAGCTTCACTCAGCCCCGCTGAAATCGGACGTTAGATCTACTTCATCCATACTCGAAACGATGCACGAAGGTTCGCCGTCGGCTGGGCTCGGAAGGTGACGGTACTGACCGTCTGGCCGGACCACCTGGACAGACCGCCAGCGCAACTGGTTGGGAGCGAGGAAGTCCTTGGACGGATTGTCGGCGATGTAGACGCAGGCCTGTCCGGGCAGGTCCCAGTCCCGCTGCAGGGTTTCAAACGCATGCGGATGGGGTTTCCAATAGGCCGGGCCCCATTGGTCGGTGCAGATGATCTGGTCGAGCAGGGTACCCAGGTTCAGGGCCTCGACCTTGCGGCGCTGGGAGATCAGCGGGCCATCGGTGATCAGGCCGAGCCGGAAGGTACCGCGCCAGCGGGCGATGGCCCGGGCGGCATCGTCGTGAAGGCGGATCGAGGGGATGTGCTGGCGGTAGCAGCTCACCATCTGGGGGACGAGGGCGGCCGGGTTGGGGTGTCCCCACTCGGCGAGGAGGGCATCGAAGAGCTTCGTACGGCGGCCGGCACGGAACATCCCGGCCAGGCGTGCCGCGGGATCCGCCGGACAGGGAATCTGCGTCATGAGCCATGCACCGACGGCGGCAAAGCCGCTGAGGGCGTAATCGGCCTCGGGATACAGCGTATCGTCCAGGTCGAAAACGACGGCTCGAATGCCGGTGAGGGTGGCGGGCATGGTGGTTCTCGCGCGACGGAGCGGCTCAGATGTCGGGTCCTAAGGCTCGTCGGAAGCATGTTCGAAGAAGGACTGGTGATACCGCAGCATGACGAGGCCGTTGCGGAAGCCATCGAAACGGATGGAAGGGGTGCGGCCGAGCCATTCCATGAGCAGCCACTTCGGGAAGTTAGCGCCCGCCTTGATCGCCAGCGGGACGCCGCCGCCGAATCGCGGATTGATCTCGATGACCCGGATGCGGCCGTCGGGGGTGAGGATGACCTGGATGGTGATCAGGCCGACGCACTCTCGGAGGGCTTTTACGACTTCGGCGCCGACCTGCATGATGCCGGGGTGGCAGACGGTGCGGGCCCGGGTAACCTCGCCGCCGCGTACCTCGATTCGCTGGCGCGGCACGACGCACCGAGGGATGCCATCAAATCCGGTGTAGATGTCCAGGGTGTGCTCGACGCCTTCCACGAACTCCTGGACGATGGCGTCGGGGTGGTGTCTGGCCATGAGGCGGAGTTCGTCTAGGTCGCACACCGGGCGGCTGCCCTGGCTGGCGCTGCCGGCGCGTGGCTTGAAGAAGTAAGGGAATCGATGGTCGGGCAGGTCGGCGAGGTGGTGGGTCAACCATGTCTGAGGTGTGTCGATCCCGTGACGGGCGAGGAACTCGAATGTGGCCAGCTTGTCCTGGCAGGTGTTGACCACCTGCGGAGAGGAGACGAGCACGTGGCAGCCTTGACGCCGGAATTTCCCGCGGGCGTCGGCGAGTTTCTGCAGTTCGAGATCCAGCAGGGGGATGAGCAGGTCAATTTTTGCCTGCTGAACGACTTCGAGGAGTCTGGGGATGTATTCGTCGGAGTGTGCCGGGGGGATCTGGTGTGATTTGTCGGCGACATGAGCGGCGGCGAATCGCGGCTGGGCGTCCGCGCAGTGGATGGTGGACTTGAGGTGGAGGCTTCGCGCGGCGCGGATGAATGCGGTGATCAACTCGACGCGCCGGCCGGCGCAGGAGAAGAGGAGCCGCACCTGGCGGCGTCCCGCACCTGCCCTGAAGGGTGAGTCGGTGGATCTGCGTGTCGGATCGAAGGCTGGCACTCGCGTACCCAATCAATCGCTTGAAACCGCCCGCCAAACCGGGACGGGATGCATCTTATCGGTGCGCCGGTGCGGCCACAACCACGTCGGGGGGGTCGGGCAGAGGG
>CAZQEN010000158.1:0-16586 GCA_964591605.1 uncultured Planctomycetales bacterium | reverse complement strand
TGACCAACTACGGTGCCTTCGTCGAGATCGAAGAGGGCGTGGACGGCCTGCTGCACGTCTCCGACATGAGCTGGACCAAGAAGATCAGCCATCCCTCCGAGGTGCTCAAGAAGGGCGACACGGTCAAATGCGTCGTCCTCTCCGTGGATCAGGAGAAGATGCGGGTCGCCCTGGGCACCAAACAGCTCACCGAGGATCCGTGGATCAAGGCGATCCCCAACACGTACATCCCGGGCCAGATCGTCAAGGGCAAGGTCACCAAGATCACGAATTTCGGCGTGTTCGTCGAGCTCGAGCCCGATCTGGAGGGCCTGCTCCACGTGAGCGAGCTGGCGGATCACAAGGTCGAGGATCCGCACGACGAGGTGAAGATCGGCTCCGAAATCGAGGTCAAGATCCTCCGGGTCGACGCCCAGGACCGCAAGATCGGCCTGTCCAAGAAGCGGGCGGAGTGGGCGACGGCCGAGGGCGATCCCGCGGCGGCGGCCCGCGCCGGCAAGCCCAAGGCCCGCCGCGGCGGCCTGCACGGCCCCGGCGAGGAGTCGACGGACGTCATCACCGACTTCCACCTGCGACGCCAGAAGGAATCCGAATCGGGCGAAACCGAACAGGAGAGCTCCTGACCGCGGCGACGGTCACGGCCTCGGCGGCCGGGCCCCTGTCGTGGTGGATGCTCACCTGCTGCCTGGAGGGCGGCCTGCCCGGGCCGCGCTAAAGCACGGAGGCGTCCGAGCCGATGCCCCAAGGGACCATTGCGTGCTCCCAGGGGCCGGCCATCCGATGGCCATGGATGGATTGCCCCTGCCGCGATCGCGCGAAGGCCCTATAAACTTGTGGTAGACTCAAGAGCCCCCGGCCCGAAGGGGTCGGGGGCGATCTTTTCCCGTTCCAGGCCCTATGGTTTAAACTGGGAGGAAAAGCCATCGCTGTCGAAACGGGGTTTCAGCATTACCTGAGGCAGATCGACGAAGCGCCTCTCCTCAACGCTGAAGAGGAGAAGGAGCTCGGGATGGCCATTCAGTATGCGGCCAGGACCGATGAGCTTTTCCGCAACGGCGAGATCAACCTCGCCGAGAAGGAGGAGGCCGAGCTGCGCGCCGCCCAGGCCCGCGACCGGATGATCCTCTCCAACCTTCGCCTCGTCGTGAACATCGCCAAGAACTACCTCAACCGCGGCATGTCGCTGGCGGACCTCGTCGAGGAAGGCAACATCGGCCTGCTCCGCGGCGTCGAGGGGTATGACCCCACGATGGACACGCGCTTTTCCACCTATGCCTCGTGGTGGATCAAGCAGGCGATCAAGCGGGCGCTGATCAACAGCGTGCAGCCCGTGCACATTCCCGCGTACATGGTCGCGATGATCGGCGACTGGAAGAAGGCCCAGACCGAGCTCGAGGGCCGCCTCGGCCGTCAGCCCTCGCTCCAGGAGATGGCCGAGCACATGAAGCTCTCGGAGCGGAAGGTGCGCATCATCCGCCGGGCGGTCAAGGCCTTCAGCGCCCCCACTCAGTCCGAGGGCGGCGACGGTGGCCTGAGCCTCTCTGAGATTCTCGCCGACAATCGAACCCCCGCCCCGGAGCATGAGGCGTTCAGCCATGCCGATTCCGAGGTGATCAAGCGGCTCCTCGACCGCATCGACCACCGCGAGGCCACCATTCTGCGCCTGCGCTTCGGCCTCGACGACCAGCAGCCCATGACCCTCAAGCAGATCGGCGCGAAGATCGGCCTGACCCGTGAACGCGTCCGGCAGCTCGAACGCGAAGCCCTCAAGAAGCTCCGCGAAGCCCTTGAAGAAGTGTGATCCTCCTTCGTCTTTCAGCCTCGTCCTGAAACCCACTCCCTGGGGCGGGCGGCGAAGCTCGCTGCTGTCATCTTCGGCGCCGCGAGCCCATGATCGGCACCGGGCATGTCGCCCGACCCTGGCACATCGAGAGGGTCCACCCGCCCATCGGTCGCACCGTCCTGCGAACCCCGAACGGGCGCTCAGAATTCTGTTTGCCTGCGGCGAGGAGTTGAGGTAGATTCTGGCGGGCCGCATGTCTACCGTGCCTGATGCGTGTGCTCGGGTGCCCGATCATGAAAAACCATCACGTCTGCCGCAGATCCGTGCCAGTCGGCTTTCGACGCGGTTTCACGCTGGTCGAGGTCCTCGTCGTGGTAGGGATCATCGCCCTGCTGATCGCGATCCTGCTGCCGTCCCTCCAGCAGGCCCGCAACATGGCGCAGGGCACCCAGTGTGCCAGCAACATGAAGCAGGGCGTGAACGGCGCGCTCACCCATCTCTTCGAGACCGGCATGCGCAAGGAGCGATGGAACACCAATTTCGGCTGGGCCACACAGGCCCTGCGCATCAACAAGAAGGAAACCGCGATCTTCACCTGCCCGAGCGATCCGGACCCCAAGCCGGTGCCCGCGGTGCTGGACCGCCAGTTCGATGAAAACGGGAACCCGCAGGGCGAAAGCTCCGCCGACGCCATCTTCAACCGGGTCATTCGCAAGTCGGCCACCACCTGGCAGACCGACATCCAGGACGGGGCCACCGGCTCGATCTTCAGCGGCGACGGCTACCTGGATCCCCTGGGCGACTGCCTGATCGACTACGAGGTCAGCGGGCACGGTCAGAAGTCCGCCTCGGCCGTCGCCCACAAGGATGGGAGCAACAGTTGGCGGCACGACATCTACACGTACAAGGGCAGCGTGCTCTGGCTGAACGTCTCGGGCAACACCGCTCCTCAGACGCTGCCTCTGATGTGGATGAGCTTCGGCGCCAACGCGAATGCGGGGCTGATCAAGACCAAGGGGCCCGTGATTCTGATCACCGAGAGCGGCAAGCTGGGGCTGTTCCCGGAGCCCCTCGTCGGCACGAACCGGACATATCCGGCGGACAATCTGGCCCGGGCCATGCGTTTCCGTCACGGCTCGCGCGCGGTGCATCCGGGTCTGGTCGGCGCGGATTACGTCAACCGGGCGCTGGGCACTCCCCCGCCCGCCAGCGGCGTGCTCGGCCCCAACCAGATCGACGCCCTCTATCAGCCGCGCCAGAGAGCCAACGCGGGCTTCATGGACGGCCACGTCTCGATGCTGAGCTACTACGAGTTCTTCGACCTGCGGTCCACCCTCTCGATGCCCAAGCCCAAGGATCAGATCTGGCTCGGCATCGGGCGCAATGAAGGCCCGTCGTCATTCTGATGGCTTTCGTCGCCCGGGAGCGGATGAGAGTGGTTTGCCCCGAGCCGGACATCGAGACCCCCGGGGTAGAATGCCCTCATGAGCGGCCTCGGCACGCACACCAGCTTCGTCCAGCGCAGCGGCACGCAGTTCACGCTCGACGGCCGCCCTTTCTTTGCGACCGGCACCAACAGCTATTATCAGATGACATACCGCCGCTGGAACGCACCGGGGCCCGATGAGGTTCTCGACAAGCTGCAGGAACGGGGCATGACGGTGGTACGCACGTGGGCCTTCCAGGACGCCGTCGAGCACGGCGCCGGCCTGCAGGCCGCACCCGTCCGGCAGCTCCAGCCGGGTGAGCGGCCGATTGACTTCGTCGATGAGCAGAGCCTCATCGCCCTCGACCAGACGCTGGCCGCCGCCGCCGCCCGCGGGCTCCGCGTCATCCTGACGCTGGTCAACAACTGGTCCGATTACGGCGGCATCGACCGCTGGACGCTCTGGCGCTTCGGCAGGCCCCACCACGACGCATTCTTCAGCGATCCCACCATCCGGAGCTGGTATCAGGATCTAGCCGCCCTGCTCGCCGGCCGGGTCAATACCGTCCACGGCCGCCGATATCGCGACGACCCGACCCTCCTGGCGTGGGAGCTCGCCAACGAGCCCCGGGCGTCATCGACGGCCGCCCCCCACCTGGATGCGTGGATCGCCGACATGAGCGAACACCTCAAAAACCTCGACCCCCACCATCTCGTCACCACCGGCATCGAGGGCTTCTACGGCCCCCGCCACGCCGATCGCAACACCAACGGCTGGATGAGCGGCTGCGGGCAGGACTTCATCCAGAATCACCGGCACCCGTCGATCGATTTCGCCACGTGTCACATCTGGCCCCAGAACTGGCACTGGCATCCCGTGAGCCGCACCGCCCCGGCCCTTGTCAACGCGCGGCACTATCTCCAGCAGCGGCTCACCGACGCGCAGACCACACTCGGCAAGCCGCTCCTGTGCGAGGAGTTCGGCGTCCCCCGCGACAATCGGGGTCGGGGCATCGCGAGCGGCCCCACGGGCATCCGCGACCAGTTCTTCCGGGAGTTGCACGCCGATCTCTGCGAGAACGGAAGCCGCAGCGGCTCGTCCTGCGGCGGATTGCTCAACTGGCAGATCCTCCATGACGGCTACTCTCAATACGATGATGGAAACGGGATCTTTCTCCCGTCCGACTCCGGGACTGACGCCATTCTCACCTCTGTCGCGGCCGCGATGAGCCGGCTGGCATAAGCAGAGACGCGGAATGATCTGCACGGTCAAACAGGGTGGCATGAGTCCCGGCGCGCCGGGATACTCGCTGCCCGTGTTTCGTACGCACGGGCAATGAGTGCATGGCGCATGCCACCTCGTGTGATTCTTCCCGCGTTCCTGCTGGGCAATCGCAATCACCCGCCCGCCGCCGTCACCGGGACCGGTCCCCACGTCGGGGGTGTGGCCATTTTTCCGGGCGGCTACAACCCCTTTGCACAGAGGGCATTCGAGCGTTGCCAGGGACTTTCAGTCCCTGGAACGGCGATTCCTGTTCTCCCTGTTCCCTCTCGCCTCCTCTCCTCCGTCCGAAGGGCGGAGGAGAGGAGGCGAGAGGTCTGTGTTGAGCTTCCTATCCAGGGACTCAAGTCCCTGGCAACCATCGTGCGCCCTGCCGGGCGAGGATCGGTGCTCGTCTTCACCCATATCCCGGAAGAATTGCCACACCCCACGTCGGCAAACACCCGCGGCGACTGTCATCTGGGTCTCCGGCAGGCTAAGATGCACGCTGCGAGACAACAGGAGATCAGCATGTCACGCCAGATCAGACGACGTACGTTCCTTCACGGGTCGGCCGGGGCAGCGCTGGGCGGCCTGACCGCGCGTTCTCTACGGGCGGCCGCCCGGTCGACACCGCCGCCGCGGCTGGGCCCCAACGACGAGATCCGCACCGCGATCATCGGCATCCGGGCCCAGGGCCGGCACCACATCGCCTATCACCAGGCCTCCCGGAACATCCGGCTCGCTGTGCTGTGCGACATCGACGAATCGCTCTTCGCCGAGCGGATATCGCTCGTGAAAGGGCCGCCGCCTGCCACCGAGACCGACTTTCGCCGCGTGCTGGACAACAAGGACATCCACTGCGTGAGCATCACGACTCCCAATCACTGGCACGCCCTCATGACCGTGCTCGCCTGCCAGGCGGGCAAGGACGTGTACGTCGAGAAGCCCTCGACCTGGTGCATCGCCGAGGGCCGCAAGATGATCGCCGCCGCCCGCAAGTACAACCGCGTTGTCCAGGTCGGGACGAACTCGCGCGCCTCAAAGGGCCGCCAGGAAGCCATGAAACTGCTTCACGACGGGGTCATCGGCGAGGTGTACCTGGCCCGGGGCTTCCACCACGGCCAGCGCGAGCCCATCGGCATCAAGGAGGACGCGCCCGTGCCGCCCGGGGTGCACTATGACCTGTGGCTCGGCCCCGCACCGAAAAGTCCGTTCAACCCGAACCGTTTTCACTATGTCTGGCACTGGAACTGGACTTACGGCAACGGCGAAATCGGGAACAACGGCCCGCACTACGCCGACGCCATCGTGGAAGGACTCGGCAAACAGGACACGCATCCGACGCGGATCTCCAGCCATGGCCGGCGATTCATCTGGAAGGATCAGGGCCAGACGCCCAACGTCCAGTTCGCCTCCTACGAGTATGCGGATGGGACGCTGGCCACCCTCGAGATCAGCAACCTGCCTGCCGACGAGCAGAGCGGGCTCAAACAGGGCGTCGTCTTCTACGGATCGAAGGGCTACCTGGTGCTGGCCCTGCGCGGTGAGTACCGGACGGTTCTCGACGGCAAGGACGGGCCCAGGGGTTCGGGCGGCGGCGCTCACCCGGAGCACGTCGCGAACTTCTATGAGGTGGTACGGAGCCGCCGCATGTCCGACCTGCTCGCGCCGGCCGAGTACGGCCACGCCGGGGCGACGCTGTGCCATCTGGGCAACATCGCGTGCCGCCTCGGCCGCACCGTCGAGTTCGATCCGCGGACCGAGACTTTCGGAAAAGATTCCGCCGCCAACGCGATGCTGACGCGCGAGTACCGGCCGCCGTTCGTCATGCCCGACGAAGTATAGCCCCCACCGCGCTGACCAGAGAGCCCGAAGCGCAAGCGAGGGGTTCACGCGATCGTGCGGCCGCACGGCGCCGCCGCGCCTGCACCATAGAGGCGACGAGAGACCGCCCCGAGGCCGCCCGTAAGGAACGTGCGGCTGGCAAACCTCCTGCGGGACGCAGACACCATGACTCGCTCACCTGGCCTCAACCTGGTCGGTCGATGCGCGGCGATCCTCACACTGGCATGCGCCTCCGCCGCCGCCGAGACCATCACCCTCGCCCGCGATGGAGGCCCCGCCGCGACGATCGTCATCGCGGCCAACGCCCCCGAGCGGCTCTCGATCGCCGCCCGCGAGCTCCAGCACTACGTGAAGGCCCTCTGCGGCGTGGAGCTGCCGATCCGCACCGACGGCCGGCGCGTGGGCGGAACCGGCCTCTACATCGGCCGTTGCGAACCCGGCCGCGAGGATGACCCGCCCGGACCGACGCTGAATCCGGAGGCGTATGCGATCCGCGTTCGCGACGGGAACGTGCTGTTCGCCGGCCGACACCCGACGCCCATCTTCTTTGCCGTCGCTTCGTTCATCGAAGGGTCGCTCGGCGTGCGCTGGTTCGCCCCCGGCCAGAAGTGGGAGTACATCCCTTCGGGGACGCCCGGCCGCCTGCAGGTCGACGTGAAGGAGGTCGTCAAAGCGCCCGACACCTCGCCGCGCATCTGGTCGGGCCACAACTTCGCCGATTCCTGGAACCTCTGGAACCTGCGGAACAAGAACGTCTCGGGCGAGGTCATTCCCCGCCGCAACTTTCAGAACAACCTCCACACCATCTTTCCGCCGTCGCGCTATGCGAAGACGCATCCGGAGTACTATCCGCTGGTGGACGGGAAGCGGTGGATCCCGCCGGCCGACTACCGCTACTGGCGGCCGTGTGAAACCAACCCCGACGTGATCCGCATCACCGTCGAGGCCGCCCGCCGCCATTTCGACCGCCACCCGGAGTCCGACAGCTTTTCGCTCGGCATGGACGACATCTCGCACCTGTGCGGCTGTCCCAACTGCCGCGCGCTCGACGCAAGTCCGGACGCTTACGAGAAGCGCGCGTTTTCGGATCGCCACTACAAGTTCGTCAACACGGTCGCTCGCGAGATCGCCCGATCCCACCCCGGCCGGTACATCGGCACGCTCATCTACGCCATCGCCCGCCAGCCGCCCGAAACGGTGGAGCGTCTGGAGGACAACGTGTTCGGCTTCATCACCGAGGTGAGCGCCCGCTGGTGCGAGCCGGGTGTGCGCGACGCCGACCACGCCCTCACGCGCGAGTGGGCCCGGCGGTGCAGGCATCTGTCGCGATACGACTACTTTGGCCTCGGGACGTTCACGCCGCGGTACTACCCTCACGCCATGGCTGAGCAGATGCGCTTCGACAAGGCGCTGGGCTTCGAAGGCATGTACGCGGAGCTCAACACCTTCCTGCCGCACACCGCGCCGATGATCTGGGCGTTCTCGAAACTGCAGTGGGACGCCGCGCTCGACATCGACGCGCTGCTCGAGGAGTTCATGGTCAGAATGTTCGGCCCGGCCGCCGCGACGATGGCCCGGTATTTCGATCTCCTCGAGCGCTCGTGGAATGCGCCTCCGCCGACCCGCCGTGACTGGGAACATCGGAACCTCTTCATACAGGCGCAGGCGATCCCGCCCGCCGCCGTCCGGGAGGGGCTCGATCTGCTCGAAGAGGCGCTGACACAGGCCGATGCGCCGGTGATTCGCGAGCGCATCGAGACGATTCGCGCCGCACTGCAATACGCGGGGTATGCCCTCCGCTCGTATGCCCTCTCCGAACCTCTGACCCGGCATCCGATCGCCGATCTGCAGGGAGCGCGGGACGCCACGCAGCAGATCCTGGAGCTCGCGCGGATCAGCGCCGAGCGCGAGCCGTTCTGGGCTGCCGCCCGCTCGCGCGATGATCTGCTCGGCGAGAACATTCGCGGTCTGGCCGGCAAGGGATATCTCATGGTCGGCCGCGTCGCCAACCTCGAACGCGGGGCGGCGATCGGCGCCCTGCGCGTGATCGACTGGTATCAGCGTCACGCACCCGACCAGGTCGCCGAGGTGATGCAGAAACTCCAGTCCGCCGGGCAGGGCGGCGTGGGCGACCTGGTGCGGGCCTGGGCGTGGGCGCGGGAGCAGTCACCGCCCAATCTGCTCCGCAACGCGGCTTTTGAGGAAATGCCGTCCCCCGCAGCAGCGAGCGGCCCGGACGGCGAGTCGGTTCCGCCCGTTCCACCCGGCTGGTCGACCTACGGCGACGCCGGCCGGGCGAGGTTCGCGATCGACCCGGCGGCGGGCCGCGACGGCACGGCCGCCGCCTGCATCACGAACGCCCACTCCGGCGCCGTGTTTCTGCAGCGGGTCGATGTCCAGCCCGGCGAGCGGTATCTGTGCGTCGCCTATGCTCGCGCCGTGCCCGAAGGGCGCGATGGCAAGGGTTATCTGGTCGCGCGCTTCCAGACGCCGCGCGGCGCCTGGCATCCGCGCTCGGACCTCGAGCCCCAGGTGTACATGACCGCGGCCGGCGGCTGGCAGCCCCTCCTGATGCTGGCCGCCATCCCCGAAGGCGCCGGCCGGCTGGTTTTCATGGTCGGTGCGAAGGCCCAGCCGGAGGGGGTCACGGTGGCCTTTGATGACGCCGGGCTGTACCGGCTGCCGACGGGGGACTGACTGTCGCAGGTGAGTGTCAAATGACGAAGCCCGAAGGTCGAGGATCCGCCGCGGCGGGACGAATGGAGTTGCCCCTCCGCAGTCGTCACTCTGATTTCGGGTTTCATTCGTCATTCGGATTTCGTCATTCTGGTTTGAGCTTTATTTGTCGAAAGACCTCACTGCCGCGACAATAACTTGAACTTGGCACCAGGATGGCCCGCATGTATCCGCAACTCGACTATCTGCTCGATCTGCTTGCTCCCGACACAGACCGCCTGCAGCAGGGCCGGCGCCGGCAGGCGTGCGTGTGGCGCGGTGAGCGGCCGGACCGCGTGCCGATTCTGCTGGGGCGCAGCGAATCGCGGATCGTTCCCGAGCGCGTCGGCCCCCAGCACCTGCGGCTCTGCGAACACCAGCTCCGCGGCGGCCCGGCCGTGCCCGAATACCACGGCTTCGACCACTACACGCTCCGTGAGCAGTTCGAGGACCCCGAAAAGATGCTGATCGAGTCGCTCTGGGACATGATCGGCTGGGCCCGCACGCCCAGCGATGCCCAGCTTTCCTTTCGCCCCAATTACGGCGTCGGCACGCTGGCCAGCGTATTCGGCTGCTCGATCGGCATGGGTGAAAACGACATGCCCTGGGTCCAGGACCGGCCCCCGCGCGAGGCGCTGCTGGAGATCCCCCTCGACCGGGTCGATCAGCTCGGCCTCATCCCGCGGGTGATCGAGTTCATCCAGATGGCCCGCGCGGCCCTGCGCGACGTGCCCGACGTGCATCTGTTCATGCCGGACCTTCAGGGGCCGATGAATACGATGTTCCTGCTGCGCCACGAAGAAGCGTTCATCGAGATGATCGAAGAGCCGGAGTACTTCCACCGCCTGATGGCGATCATCGTCGAGGTCTACGTCCGCCTGACGCGGCGGCTCAAGGCGGAACTCGGCGAACCGCTCGACGGCGGCTATCACGGGGCGATGTACATGGAGGGCGGCGGGGCCCGGGTGGTCGATGACGTCAGCATCATGATCTCCCCGCAGCAGTACGAGGAGTTTTCGCTTCCCTACGTGCGGGCCTGCCTGGCCCCGTTCAGCGGCGGCTGGGTGCACAGTTGCGGCAACATCTCCCATCAGATCCGCTTCTATCTGGAGGCTCGCGAGATCCGCGGCATCAACTTCGGTGAGCCACAGTACTATCACTTCGACCGTCTCGCCCCCGAGCTCGCCCGGCATCGGACATTCTGCTACGGCGGGCCCGTCCGCAGCGCGGATGAATCCGTGCCCGACTACTTCCGCCGCACCGCCCGCAGCCTGCGCGGCGCGACGCAGACGCTCATCTTTCAGCCGCGCATGTGCGGAATGGACATGAGCGAGGGCGAGTGGCCCGATCCGCAGGAGATGCTCGATCTCTGGGAACAGGTGTGCGCCCAGGAGTGCGGAGCCGGCCGTGCGTGAGCGTCGATTGAGGTCCGTCCAGCTCCTGGTTGCGGTGGCCGCAGCGATCGCGCTCGAGGCCGGGCCGGCGCCGGTCGCGGGGCAGACACCACTCACCCCCGCGGCATCACCGATCAGTCGACACACGGGCCGGCAGGTCTCGCTGCCATTTGAGAAGCTCGAAGGCCTCGGCACGATGATCGACTACGGGCTCGCCCCCTACTATCGCGATCGCAGTCCGCGCGGCATCGCCAAGGAGATCCGGCACGCCGGCTTCTCCTGGGTCATCGGCTACGCCCACAGCCTCACGCCCGAACTGGCTCAGGCTCTCCGCGCCGAGGGGCTCGCCGTCGTGCTGCAGTTGTGGGGCACGATCATCTATTCGCCCGCCTCGTGCCGTCCTGCCCCGCCTGACTCGGCCCTGCAGGTGTTCGCCTCAGGCCCGCAACGAAGTGACGCGAACCCGAAGTTCTACTGTCCCAACCGTCCTGAGCTGATCGCCTGGCACAAGACGTATGCGCGTCCGCTGCTCGAGCGGTTCCGCCCGCGTTTCTACGCCGAGTCGAGCCCGGGCCGCACTGATCTGGCCCTCGTCATTGAGGCATTCCTGGGCGACCTGCCCGGCCCGGAGAGCCCGACCTACGGCTGCGTCTGTGCCGCATGCCGCGAGTTGTTCGCGCAGGAGTACCCGGCCTTTCGCGAGATCCCCGATTTTGGCAACGCGGAGAGCCCGTTCTACTGGCGGCAGGATCGGCCGCGCTACCAGGCCTGGGTGACGTTCCGCGCCCGATCGATGGCCCGGTTCCTCGGCCAGGTCTATGAGGGCATCGCCGAGATCGCCCCGCAGGTCGGACTCGCGGGCAGCATGCTCGCCCTGGGCCAGCGCGACGGGCTGGCCCAGGTGCGCGAATGCAACGGCCACGACGCCGCGCTGCTTGCCCGCGCCGTGGAATGGGACTGCTTCTATCTTCAGGCGCACTGGCCCGACTGGCTCCGGGCGGATCTCCGGCCCACCGAGCACGTGCGCAGCTACGAACCGTTTCTCCGGGAGCTGCGCCGGCAGGTGCCCGATCTGCGGGTCGGCATCCTCACCGATTCGGGCTCCGACGAAGCCATGCGGCGCTCGCTCGACTGGCTGCGAGAGGCCCACGCCGCCGCCCGGGATCGCGGCTACCACGGGCTGGGCATCTACGAATACTCGATCAGCCGCTTCATCTACGAAGACCCGCCACGGCTCGTCGAGACCACGCTGCAGGACGCAGCGGCCAGCGTCGAACTTGTGTTTTCCAAGCGTCTCGACCCCCTCAGTGCCACGACGCCCGGGCATTACACGCTGGAGTCCGGCGAGCATCCCCGCACAGTCGAGTTTGACGGCGGCAACATCGTCACGCTTCGATTTGCGGACCTGCCGCGGAATCGCGCCGTGAATCTGCACATCACCGGCGTCCGCGACGATCCCTCCCGTTTCTGGTTCCACGCCCCCCGCGCCGGCCGGCCGCGGTACCCCGGTCACGTCATCGGGCCGGGCACCCGGGTGGAACTGCGGCGGCCCTGAACCCGGACCGCGTATCCACCGATCAGCAGATACTCAACCCCATGAGCGTTCAGCAAACTCAAGAACTCTTTGAAGTCGGGCGGTCTCCGGGTCATAGCCACAGGCGACCTGCCGATACCACTCTGACACCTCCAGCCGCTCCTGAGGAGTTTTCTGTCGCCAGCAGGCTCGGTCGTCCCCTTCGTCATCGAGCGTGCCAAGGGTCGTCACCGACGTGTCCAGACGGATCTCATCGAACAGACTCATCCGGCCGACCTCCTCAGCTCCATGATACCTGTTTCACCCGGCCAACCGCGGGCGGCTCCGGCGAGCAGCCAGGGCTTTCGGGGTCTGGCGAGCGCGTACCTGATCGGCAACGAGTGGTCGATGGCGCGACTCCGGGGAAACGGCCTGCGGTCCCCGTCTCACCCTGGCTCGAGACAGCGCCTTCACGCGTACACGCCGTAATCGGCCAGGGCTTCGCGCATGGCCATGATGTTTTCGGGGGGGACGTCGGCCTGAATGTTGTGGACGGTGTTGAAGATGAAGCCCCCGCCCGGAGCCAGGTCGTCGATGCGGCGATGCACCTCGTCGCGGACCTCCTGCGGGGTACCGAAGGGCAGCACGCGCTGGGTATCCACGCCGCCGCCATAGAACGTCAGCTCGCGACCGTAGAGCCGCTTGAGCTCTCGCGTGTTCATGTGCTTGGAGCTGACCTGAACGGGATTGAGGATGTCGATCCCTGACTCGATCAGATCGGGAATCAGCGGGGCGATGTCGCCGCAGCAGTGATAGAAGATCTTCACGTCGGCGTCGGTGCACTTTTTGATGAACGAGAAGAGCCGCGCGTGCCGCGGCTTGATCAGCTTGCGGTACAGCTCGGGCGAAATCAGCAGCCGGTCCTGGCTGGCCAGATCGTCGGCCTCGGAGACCATCATCACGTTGTCGCCGACCAGCTCCAGGGCCCGCCGCCAGTATTTCATCTTGTTTTCGCAGACGATGTCGAGCAGGGCCTCTGCCAGAGCGGGGTTTTCGAGCATGTCGCAGTAAAAGTTCTCGAACCCGCGGACCCACAGGGCGATCTCGAAGATACCCGGCGCGTTGCGCCCGAGAATATACGCCACCTGCCGGCGGTTCATGAGTTCGTCGGCGTCACGCGCGAGGTTGACGTAGCGGCCGGGGTCGAGCGGATCGGGAAACCTGCAGGTCTTCAACTCGCGGACGCTTTCGACGCCGGCGAGGGGGTGGCGCCGCATATCGTAGTAGAGCCCGCCGTCCTGCGGCTTCCACCACTCGATGCCCCACTCGTCGATGAGTTTCTGATAGCCCTCCTCACACCAGCACCGGGCGACCCAGCCGCTGGCCGGGCCGGGATTGAGGCCGTACACGTCGACCTCGAGCGTCTGCTTCACGTCCTCATGGACCTTGGCCAAACCCTGAATCGGGTCTTCGATCTCGACTTCGACGGCCGGCAGCCCCAGGTGCGCGCGCAGCCGTCGATAGGCCTTCTCGTGGATGCCGGTGAGGATCGACCCGCCCAGGTCGTACGGCACGCGGTCCGGCTCGCGGTGGTCGAGCGTCGTCTCCACGCGCCTGCGACTGGTCCAGGTATCGCCGTTCATGCCACGCCCCACGTCGGAGAGGTCAGTTGTCAGTTGTCCGTGGTCCGTGCTCCGTTGTTGGGTTATTGGTCCTTTTGTCAGTTGTGCGCGACGGGATTCTCATGTGCACCGCGAGCCGCTGATTGCACAACGTAACCAACCACTGACAAACCGACAAACCAACCCCACGACTGACAACGGACAAAAGACTACGGCCCCACCCGCCGGCCTGCGATGAACACATGCTCGATCTGCTGCGGGCTGATGGTGTACAGCAGGGCGGACACCTGCTGCTCGGCGGGCAGCTCGCGGATCCACGGCTCGGGCCGGACCACGAGGCAGTCGGCTTCGCAGCCCGCCTGAATCACCCCGATGCGGTCCGTCATGCCCAGCGCTTCGGCCGCCCCCCGGGTGAGCAGCCACCACGCCTCGGCCGGGCTCGGCACATCGTACGACCGCCGCGGCATCGCATGCACTTTGACCGCCTTGGCCGTCTGCAGACACTCGATGGCCACCCGCGGCATGAACGGATCGTGCCCGCCCGCGATGCTGCTGCCCAGGGCCATGCGAATGCCGGCCGAGCGGTGGGCCACGTAGTCCATCATGCCGCTTTCGAGGAACAGGTTGGCCGTCGGGCAGTGCACCAGCGCCGTCTTCGTCTCGGCCACCTGATGACGCTGTTGCTGGTTGAGGAAAACGCCGTGACCCAGGAGCGTCCGCGTTGTGAGCAGGCCCATCTCGGCGAACACATCCACGTCATCGAGCCGATCCGGAAAACTCTCGCGCACCGCGCTGGTCTCGGCCAGCGACTCGGCCACGTGCGTCTGAATGTAGCACTTGAGCATGTCGGCGAGTGCGGCCGCACCCCGCATCATCCGCTCGCTGCACAGCACCGGGGTCCGCGGGCTGAATGCGTACTGCAGCCGCCCGCCCTCGGCCCCGTGCCACTGGGCGGCCAGGGCCCGCGACTCATCGAGCGCCTGGTCAGTCTTCTGGCGGAAGTCCGGCGGACAGTTCACGTCGCTCAGGCTCATGCCGTGAATCACCCGTAATCCGCGGCGGGCAAACACGCTGAAGGACCTGTCGGTGGCGGCCGCGAACGGGCTGCCGAACACGGCGGCCGTCGTGGTCCCGCCGGCGATCAGGCCGGACACAAAGCTCTCGGTGAGCTGCTCCGCCAGCGCCACATCCCTGAAGCGCACTTCGGCGGGGTAGACCACCTTTTCGTACCAGTCGAACAGCGCGGCCCCGTCGATCCCGCGGCGATCCCATTGCGGCAGGTGCAGGTGCGCGTCGATGAATCCGGGCAGAATCCAGCAGGTCTCGTCGCCGCACACGTCCCGGCCGGCCGGCGAGCCCGGTTTGACCTCGGAGATTCTGCCGTTGGCAATGCCGACCAGGCAGGGGGGGACGATGTCGCACTGCGTGGGGGTCCGTGGCTGAAGCAGGGTTCCGTAAAGGGTGGGCATGACGTGTCTCCCGGGGCACGGCCTGAATGCACGCCGGGTGCGCACGGGCGGCCCCGCACCTTTCTGAAACACGTTCTGTGCCGCGTCGCCGGGGCAGGGGCATCTCGCCCGCGAGGGTGGCACCGCTGTCTCGCCGGTGCATACCGGGATGCCGCGGTGTCAACGCCCCCGCATCGGGAGCTTTCAGTGCATGCCGGACGCTCACGCCACTGTGCGCCTGTCTGCGAACCCCTCGCTCGCGCTTCGGGCTCCATCCCGGGTGCCCGCGCCACCCGCTCCGCCCTCGGCGCGTGCTGTGTGAGAAGCCGCAGCCACCGTGGCAAATGACGATGGTGAATCGTGTGGATTTCCCTGCGAAACCAATGACAAACCGTTGACGCCGTGCGTGCGGACATTTACCATCTGCCTCCGGCCGGACGAGTGGAGATCGCAGCAGCGGAGTCGAATCCGTGCGCTACGATTGCATCGTCTGCGTCAAGCAGGTGCCTGATACCAGCCGCATCACGGGGGACGCCATGAAACCCGATGGCACCGTGAATCGCGGCGCCCTCCCCGCCATCTTCAATCCTGAAGACCTCCACGCCCTCGAGGCCGCTCTGGCCATCAAGGAAGTTTATGGAGGCACAGTGACCGCCGTGACCATGGGTCCGCCCGGCGCGTGCGAGGTGCTCCGCCAGTGTCTCTACCGCGGCGCCGACCGGGTGATCCTCCTCACCGATCGCCGCGCCGCCGCCAGCGACACGCTCGCCACGAGCTACATCCTCAGCCAGGCCATTCGCAAGATCGCCCGGTACGACTTCGTCTTCTGCGGCCGGCAGGCCATCGACGGCGACACCGCCCAGGTCGGCCCGCAACTGGCCGAGAAGCTCCGCCTGCCGCAGATCACCTACTATGAGCAACTGATCGAGGCAACGCCGAAATCCGCCCGCATCCGCCGCAACGTCGGCAACGGCTGGGAGATCCTCGATACGCCGCTGCCCGTGCTCGTGACCGTGCTCGACACCGCCAACCAGCCGCGTCCGCCGGCCGCCCGCAAGGTGATGCAGTACAAGCGCTGCCGGGCCCTCGCCGAAGTCACGGCCGAAGTGGCCGCCGCCATGTCCGAGGCGGCAGCCGATCAGAAGGAGGCCCAGGTCGGCCGGCGCATGGAGGCTCTCCAGATGAAGGGCCTCGTCATCGAGCAGTGGAACCTGGACGACATCCGCGCCGACCTCACTTGGTGCGGCCTGGCCGGCTCGCCGACCAAGGTGCACCGCGTGCAGTCCATCGTCCTGACCAAGGAAGGCTTTACTGGCATCGAGCCCACGCCCGAGGGCGTGCGAAAGATGATTCACGAGCTGATCGTGGATCATACGATCGGTTAGTCCGTGGTCCGTTGTGGGGTCACTGGTCCGTTTGTCCGTTGTGAATGGCCGAGCAGTCGCAGGTGCTACCTCTGATGCTGACCGAGTATCCACTACGGACGAATGGACAACGGACGCAACAACTGACAGCGGACAACTGACAAGGCACAACTTGCCACGACCCATGACGAGGTCCTGTATGATCGAACCCA
>CAZQEN010000157.1:8289-16619 GCA_964591605.1 uncultured Planctomycetales bacterium | reverse complement strand
TGGCTCAAACCCGACCTGATCAATGAGACGCCGATCGGCATCCCGCCGGCGGTGCGGCCGCTCAGCACGGTGAAGCCCACCGAACGGGAGCAGGCTGATTACTACAAGGTGCTTGATCGGGGGTCGTGAAACGTCGATCGCGCGGCCTTTCCGCAGCGAAATCCGCAGTCGCAACCGAATGGTGTTCCGCCCCGAGCGGACACTTCTCGATCTGCAACGAATGGCGGTGTAGAGGCAAGCTGGCAACCTGAGCAGGAGGAGGAGGAATCATGCACATCAATCTTCCGGGAACGCGTGTTCGGTCTGTCTCCAGAGGCTTCGTTGGTTTGCTGGCGCTGTGGGGCCTTGCGGGCCCGGGAGAGATTCTCGCCGCGCCGGTCTGGTGTTCGCCTTTTGAGACGGAGAACGGCACGGCGGTCACGCACGAGCAGGTGGCCGTGCACGTGGACAACCTGGTCGGCGCTGATGGTCAGTCGACGGGCAGCATCTCCGATCTTCCGCCCCCGCTCTATGTTCAGTACGGCGTGGCGTTGCCGGGCATACCGGGCGGCATCGATCCGAACAGTCAGGCGGCTGCGTTTGGTCTTTCCTTCCCGAATGACCGGCGGACGGGCATCAACACGAATCTGCGCAGCGACGCGGGCAACCTGGGCAGCGCGCTGACGTTTGAAGGTTACTTCTATACACCGTCCGCGACACCCATTGAATCTCCGCCGTTTGTCGGGCGGCGTTTCGTGACGCAGAAGCGCTCCG
This sequence comes from uncultured Planctomycetales bacterium, assembly GCA_964591605.1. Taxonomy (GTDB): domain Bacteria; phylum Planctomycetota; class Phycisphaerae; order UBA1845; family PWPN01; genus CAYLLT01. Next base: position 15,866 of record CAZQEN010000157.1, on the reverse strand, counting down.
CGGATGATGGGCAATCGCGAATCGCCATCGGGCTGCACGCGACGCGTGTTGGCATCGTCGAAGGTCTGTTCGACTACGAAGGTTTCAACTACACCGGCACCGTGCTTCACGGCCAGGCGGGCGGAACCGGCTGGGCCGGCGCCTGGGACGACGCCGATTCGGATTTCGCGTTCCTCACCAACGACAATGTGAGCCTGACCAGTTCGCTGTTCACGTCGGTCGGCTCGCGCATCAGCGGCGTGAACACGGCTGACGGGCTGACTCACGAGGCGATGCGCCCGCTCGCTCGATCGCTCAGTCTGGCCGAGGAAGGCGGGCTCATGTACATCAGCTTCCTGCTTCAGAAAACCGCCATCACCGCGCCTGCCAGCAACCGCAACCTGGAGATCGACCTTGTCCCCGCAGCCGGAACCCAGGTCACCCGGTTCGGAATGACGAGCGGAACGCAATTCTTCCTGAACGCGGGCACGAACGCCGCCGGAACGGTGACGGCCGGCACGACGTATCTGATCATCGGCAAGGTGGCCGCCCATGCGGGCAATGACGAGGTGTTCATGAGTTTCTACGGCCCCGGCGACACGGTGCCGCTCACGGAGCCGGTGACCTGGAGCCTGACCAGCACGATCAGTGGTACGAACAGCGGGGCGACGCTCTCGCATGTGCGAATGGTCATGGGGAACCAACTGGTCAACGGCGAACTCGACGAGATCCGTGTCGGATCGACGTATGCGTCCGTGACGGACCCCAATGCTCCGCTGGGCAATCCGGGGACGGTCCAGAACGTGCTCTCGACCTTCTGGGTGCAGACGGACGGGAGTGTTCCGCCGGTACTCACCAATCGTCTGGAGGTTGGGTCAACCCCGATCCAGGCGAATACGTGGTACCACTTCGCGATGGTGCACGACGGGACCACCCTGACGTGGTACCTCGATGGCAATCAGGAGGGGACCACTGCAACGCCGAGCATTGTCGGCCCCGGCACGGCCAAGATCGCGATCGCCAACAACCGCAGCAGCGGGTCGACCGACGATCGCGGGTTCGCCGGAGTGATGGACGAAGTCAGGATTTACGACCGCGCGCTCACGCAACCCGAACTGGCCAGCGAAGGGGGAGCGCCGGGTGCGAACCTGCTGTGGCGCTCGCGGTTCGAGACCAATCTGGGCTCGCCGGTCACCAACGGCCAGGCGGCCGATGCGATTGCCTGCATCGACAATTCCGCAGGGCCGCCTGACGGGACGCCCTCGGGCATCCTCTCGAGCTTGTACGCCGAGTACGGCCAGCCGGGCGTGCCGGACATCCCCGGCGGGATCGATCCGGGCAATCTGGGAGGCCTGTTCACTTTCTCCATGCCCGACGTGCCGATCGCCGCGGTCAATACCAACATCCCGAGCAACACGGGGAACCTGGCCAACGCCATGACGGTGCAGGGTTACTTCTACAACGCCCGTACGACGACGGTGTCCCCCGGGGCAGTCGTGGGGAACCGGCTCGTTTCACTGATGCGAAGCGCCTCGCAGGGCAACTCCCGGCTGGCCATCGGCCTGGCGCCCAACGACGATGTCACGCCCACGCAGAATGTTCTTGCCGTCGCCTGGGCTGATCCGGCCAATGTCGTGTCAGAGGCGAAGGGTACTCTGCCGGTCGCGGCCAACACGTGGTATCACTTCGCCATGGTGTATGACGGGACGGATGTGCGCTGGTATCTCGACGGGCAACTGGCCGGGGAATTGCTTGCCCCCAGCCTGGCCGGCGCCGGGTCGGCGCCGATCATCATCGGCAACGATCGGGCGACGGGGGCCGGCACCCGCGGCTTCTTCGGCTTGATCGACAAGGTCGTGGTGAGCGATCACGTCATCGCACCGACGGAGTTCATGACGCTCGGCTTCGACGCGTGTCTGGGGGAATTCTGCAACACGCCCTTTGCCGACGCCGACAATGACGACGATGTCGACCTCGAGGACTTTGCCCAGTTCCAGTTGTGCTACACCGGCGTCGGAGGCACCGCGGAAGGCCAGTGCCTGTGCTTCGACCGGGACGATGATGACGATGTGGACTCGCTGGACTTTGACGCGTTCGCCCCGTGCCGCAGCGGTGCGAATGTGCCGTGGGTCCCGTCGGCGGGATGCCCGTAGCGGAGGCGGTCCGGCACAGTAGTTCTGGCGGCGGCGTGGGCATCCTGCCGGTCGCCCGGGCCGCCACGGTCACGGGCGGTGAGCCCATCGCCCGTGCCGCTCACAGATGGTTCCTGACGCGGAGCAGGCGCTCGCGGACGGGGAAGGTGTGTTCATCATGCGTTTGCCTCATGGCGGTCGGAGGGGGAGGGAGTCGGACATGGTCACGTATGGCAAGAGCCGCACCCAGCGTATGTCGGTGCTGACGGCGGCGGTCCTGGGCCTGGCGATCTGCAACGGTGCAGCCCGGGCGGTGGACACCAACACGAAGCTTGACGGTTACCGCGGGATCTGGTTCAGCATCGGTCAGGCGAACGAGTGGGGCCCGAAGTACTCGGGCGGACTGGGCACGTACACGGCGAATCACGTGCCGATCGCGATCTACGCTCCGGCCGTCGATAAGACGTTCTTCCTCTACGGGGGAGTGGACGATGCGACCGGCGACCTGCTGATCATGGCCTCGTGGTATGACCACGCGACCTGCCTGGTGCCGCGGCCGACGGTCGTCTACCACAAGGTCGGGATCAACGATCCGCACGACAACGGGGCACTGCTGATCGACCGGGACGGGCGGCTCTGGGTATTCATCAGCGGGCGGGCCACGGCGCGGCCGGGTTTCATTTACCGCAGCACGGCGCCCTATTCGACCGACGAGTTCGAACACGTCCTCACCGATCAGCGGACGTACCCCCAGCCCTGGTACCTCGACGACGGCGTTACCGCGCCGGTGTTTCTGCACATGTTCACCAAGTACACGGCGGGGCGTGAACTCTACTGGGCGACCAGCACCGACGGCGTGAACTGGTCGGCGCACCAGAAGATGGCCGGTTTCGGCGGCCACTACCAGACGAGCATGGAGCGCGGCGGCAAAATCGGCACCGCCTTCAATTATCATCCCGGCGGCAACGTCGACCTGCGCACGAACCTTTACTACATGCAGACGACGGACCGCGGCCAGACCTGGACCACGGTGGATGGCACGCCGCTGACCACGCCGCTGAGCACGGTCAATAATCCGGCGCTCCTGGTGGATTACCAGGCGCAGGGCCTGCTCTGTTACATCAACGACACGAACCTCGACGAGCAGGGTAACCCATATATTCTTTACATCACCTCTCAGAACTATGCGGCGGGACCGGGGGGCGATCCGCGGACGTGGCGGCTGGCCCGCTGGACGGGTCAGCAGTGGGTGTACAGCGTGGTGACCACCGGCGATCACAACTACGACGTCGGGAACCTCTATATAGAGGGCGACACGCTGCGCATCCTGGGGCCGACGGAGAACGGCCCGCAGGTCTACGGCACCGGCGGCGAGGTGGCCATGTGGATCAGCCATGACAAGGGGGCGACGTGGACCAGGGTGCGCGATGTCACGACGGGCAGTCTGTATAACCACTCGTACGTGCGGCGTCCACGGCACGCCCGCGATCCGTTCTATGCCTTCTGGGCTGACGGCCACGCGCTGATGAAAACCGACTCTCGGCTCTATTTCTGCAATCGCGCCGGCGCGCGCGTGTGGCGGCTGCCGGTGAGCATGTCGGGCGACTCGGCCCGCCCGGAGCGCATCACCGACTTCGGCGCTGGATCCGGTCCGCTCTCGCCGCTGTGGCGTTCGCCGTTCGAGACGCTGGCGGCCGGAGCGGTCGCTCATGGCCAGACCATCACCGGCGTGCGTAACCCGGCCGGCGTGAGCGGGCTGGCCGTCGGCGCGTCGCCTCTGACCTATGCGGCCTACGGGCAGCCCAACGCGGGCGCGGCCCCCGCCGCCGGGGCGGGCGCCTTTGCGGCCGCCCTGCCCGATGACCGCACGGTGGCCATCAGCACCACGATGGCGAGCGATGCGGGGAATCTCCAGAATGCCCTGACGTTCGAGGGTTTCTTCCGCACTCCGGACGCTGCGCTGATCACGTCACCCACCTTCGTTGGCCGCCGGCTGGTGACGCAGAAGCGCAGCGGCGACGACGGTTCGTCGCGGCTGGCGATCGGTCTGCACGGCACGACGGTGGCCGGTTCGGACGGCCTCTTCGATTATGAAGGCTTCAACTACGCTGGCGCCGTGTTACAGGGCCGGAGTGGCGGGATCGGATGGGGGGGACCGTGGGACGATTCCGACGCCGATTTCGCATTCCTGACCAACGACGGCGTGAGCCTGCCGTCGCCGCTCTTCGCGACCGCCGGTTCGCGCATCAGCGGCGTCAATACGGCCGACGGCGCGTCTCACGAGGCGATCCGGCCGCTGAGCCGCTCGCTGAACCTGACGCAGGAGGGGGCCGTCCTGTATTTCAGCGCGTTGATGAAGAAGACGGCGATCACCAGTCCGGCCAGTGCCCGGAACCTGGAAATTGACTTCACGCCATCGTCGGGCACCCAGGTGACCCGATTCGGAATGACCAGCGGAACGCAGTTTTTCCTCAATGCCGGCGCCAACGCGGCGGGGACGGTGATGGCGGGGACAACTTACCTGGTGATCGGGAAAGTCCTCGCGCATTCCGGCGATGATGACGTGTTTTTCAACTATTATGGCCCCGGCGACAACGTGCCGACGACCGAGCCGGGTGCCTGGAATCTGACCAGCACGATCACCGGCACGAACAGCAGCGTGACGCTTTCCCACATGCGTGTGATCATCGGGAACCAACTGGTGAATGGCGAGATCGACGAGATTCGCGTCGGTAACACGTATGCCGCAGTCACTGACCCCAACGCACCGATCGGAAGCGGCGGGGGGCAGGCCAACGTCCTCTCCGTCTTCTGGCACGATACCGACGCGGTGAACCATCTCGAGTTCGGCGTGACGCCGATCCAGACCAATACGTGGTATCACTTCGCTCTGGTGTACGACGGCAGTCTGCTCAAGTGGTATCTCGACGGCGATCTGGAGGGGGAGGTCACGCCGACGAATCTGATCCCGGCCGGATCCGCCGTTCTGAGCATCGGGAATAACCGCGTGTCCGGCGAGTCCGACCGCGGTTTCTACGGCGTGATCGACGAGGTGCGGATCTCCGACCAGGCGCTGGCCCCTGCGAGCTTCCTGCTCAACGGCGGATCGTGTGATGCCTCCTGCGGTGCGAGCGGCGGCTCGATCCTGTGGTGTTCAGGCTTCGAGGCCGAGTCCGGTTTTGCGGCGAGCCACAATCTCGCCGATTCGGGTGTCTGCGGTGCGATCGAGAATATCCACGGCCGCGACGGGACCAGCGCCGGACCGGGGCTTACGTATGTCGCGTACGGTCAGCCGGGTGTCGGCAGCGCCCCGGGCGGCGCCGCGGGAAGTTTCGCCATGGCACTGCCCGATGATCGCAGTGCGGGCATCGATACGCACCTGGCCAGCGATGCCGGCTCACTGCAGGACGAGGTGACGTTCGAAGGCTTCTTCAACACCTCGGAGGTCGGGCCGATCACGTCTCCCGCGTCCGTCGGCCGACGCCTGGTGACGCAGAAGCGGTCGGCGCTCGATAGCGAATCGCGCCTGGCCATCGGGCTGCACGCGTCCGGCTCCAGCAACGTGCTTGGTGTTTACTGGCGCACGCAGGACAACCAGGACCTGCAGGCGCTGGGCGTCACGCCGATTCAGGCCGGCACGTGGCATCACTTCGCTCTCGTGTATGACGGCGTCGAGATTCACTGGTATCTGGACGGCCAGCTCGAAGGGCAGGTGCCCGGCGCCTCGCTGGCGGCGGCGGGGCCGGCCACCATCGCGATTGGCAACGGCCGGACTGACGGTGTGGCCGACCGCGGTTTCTACGGCATGCTCGACGAGATCCGGATCGTCGATCGCGCGCTGTCGCCCGCGGAGTTCCTATTGCCGGTGGCTGCACCGGAGCAGGAGCCGTGTTATCCCGAGTGCCGCTACCCCTTCGCGGACGCGGACGCGGACGGTGATGTCGATGCCAATGACTTCGGCGCATTTCAGCGGTGCATCACGGGTGCTCATCCCTTCACCGCCTCGACGGACAGCGCGTGCCTGTGCTACGATCGCGACGGGAGCGCGTCGGTGGACACCGCGGACCTGACGGAGTTCCTGAAGTGCGTCACCGGCCCCGATGTCCCGTGGACCCAGCCGCTGTGGCCGGCGTGCGCGCCGTAGAATCCGGATTCGGGGCCCGACCCGCGGAGAGGCGCAGGATGCCTCCCGTGCCAACCATCTCAACCTGAACGGGAACCACGCTCATGTGGCGAGCCTGCATTGCGGTCGCTGTGTGTCTGACTTGTACCGTGTCGCTCGTGACGGGGGATGCTGCATTCGCGGCGAGTGCAGGGATCGACCCGCCATCGGAGGGCGTGGCCTTTGACGGATCGACGGCATACGCCACGGCGGCCGGGGCCCTGGCGATCAACGATCAGGCGCTCAGCGTGGCCGCGTGGGTGAACCTTGCCGACACCACGACATCCCAGGTGTTCCTCAATATCGGCGAGGCCAACAGCGGCTTTACCTTCTACCTGTTTAGCGGCAAGGTTCGCATGCTCGTCGGCCGCACGTCGGGAGCGTACGTCTACGCGTCCGCTCCGCCGCCTTCGTCAAAAACGTGGACTCACTACGCGGGCACGTACGACGGAAAGGCCGTCAAGGTCTATCTGAACGGCAAACTGCAAGACAGCGCCTCCGCGCCCGGCCGGATGAATGATTTGAAAGGTCCGCTTTTCATCGGTGCATTGAACAGCCACGACCGCTTCCTGAAGGGCGGCATGAACGATGTCCGTATCTGGAAGCGCGCGCTGACCGACGCCGAGGTGGCCGCCGTCGCGGCCGGCAAGGCCGGCGGCGCGCTCGATGACGGGCTGCTCGCACGCTGGATGCCCGCCGGACTCACGGCGGACGGCTGGAAGCCGCAGTCCGCCGCCGCGCCGATCGCCGCGCGCGTTCAGCGCAGCGAAGCTGACGCCAAAAACGTGCTCATCAACGCGAAAGACGACGGTTACCGCGGCATCTGGTACATGAACCAGCCTTCGGGCGATGAGTACGTGTACAAATACAGCGGGGGGATGGGCACCTACCCGGCCAACCACAGCCCCTACGCCTGGTACGTGCCGAAAGTGAATAAGACGTTCTTCTGCTACGGCGGGACGACGCACGACTCGAACACGCGGCTGATCCACATGGTCTCGTACTTCGATCACGCCACGGGGACGGTGCCCCGGCCGACGATCCTGCTCGATAAGAAGACGGATGATGCCCACGACAATCCGGTCATCAACGTCGACGATCAGGGCATCATCTGGATCTTCTCGAGCAGCCACGGGCGCGGCCGGCCGTCGTACATCTCGCGCAGCAAGAAGCCGTACTCGATCGATGAATTCGAGCTCGTGTGGACCGGGAACTTCTCGTATCCGCAGCCCTGGCACCTGCCCGGCCACGGTTTCCTGTTCATGCACACGTACTACAACCCCGGCCGGACGGTCTGCATGATG
>CAZQEN010000157.1:0-8189 GCA_964591605.1 uncultured Planctomycetales bacterium | reverse complement strand
TTCTGCAATAAGGCGGGCGATGTGTTCCGCCTGCCGGTGAAGATGGCGGCCGAGTATGAGAAGCCGCAGCGGGTGCCGAGTTCCCCGTAGGCTGGCCGCGGAGCGTGTTCACGGAAAACCCGAATGACGAAGCCCGCAGCCCGAAATCCTGATGACTAAGCCCCAATGTCTAACGAAGCCCAAATGACTGAATGCCGAATGCCTCCTGTCCGCGGGGTCGTTGCGGCGGTTGGACAATCAGGCATTGGGTCATCGGGCATTGTTTAGACATTCAGTCCTTAGCGCTGACATCGACCTGTTTCTCCCCTGCAGGGGCGGCCCCGACCAGCCGCCCGGCGGTTGAGGGCAGCCAGGCCGTCGGATGTGCGGGTCCTGGCGGCAGACCGGGCGTCGCTACAGCCTGGGCAACTGCCACGGGTCGCGCCGCGGGCGGTCGAGCCACTGGCTGGCCTGGTCGTCGCCCACGAATTCCCACCGGGCGGGGTCCCAGCTCAGCTTCCGGTGATGCCAGTACGCCAGGTTGCAGAGGTGACAGATGGCGACGGTGCGGGCGCCGATTTCGACGTCGGCGATGGGCCGCCGGCGCGAGCGGATGCAGTCGAGCCAGTCGCGGTGATGGTCGGGCGATCTGGGCAGATGGACTTCGTTCGCACCGAGCGGCTCTTTGATCAGGTCCTCCGGATCACTCTTGAGCACGCCGCGGTCGATGTGGAGTGTGCCTTTCTCGCCGTAGAACGTGCAGCCGCCCGGCCCGCCGTGCACCATCTCGATCCCGTTGGCGTAGAGGAGCTTCGCGCCGCTCTGGGCTTTCGGATCCTCCGGCGGAATGACTGTCACCGGCCCCGAGGCGTCCATGCCGAGGGCCCACTGGGCGATGTCAAAATGATGGGCGCCCATGTCGGCCAGCCCGCCTCCGGCGTACTCGCGGTACTGCCGCCAGCCGGGGAAGTGCTTGTGCACGCCGCGCGGGCTGAGGATCTGGTTGTACGGCCGTTTCGGCGCACAGCCGAGCCACAGATCCCAGTCGAGGCCCGGCTCGGGCTCCTCGCCCGGCAGCCGGCACGGCTCGCTGGGGCCGCCGACGCCCACGGTCACGCGATGAATGGCCCCGAGCCGCCCGCTGCGGATGAACTCGCAGGCCTCGCGGAACTGGCCGAACACGTTCGAGCGCTGCTGGCTGCCGGTCTGCATGACGCGGTTGTGCTTTCTCACGGCCTCGATGCACAACTTCGATTCGGCGAGGGTGAGGGTGAGCGGCTTCTCGCAGTAGACATCCTTGCCGGCCTTGCACGCCTCGACGAGCGGGATGGTATGCCAGTGCTCCGGGGTGGCGATGACCACTGCATCGATGTCGGGTCGGGCCAGGAGCTCGCGGAAGTTGTTGCAGGCCATGCAGCCGCGGTAGGCGGTGTTCTGGCTGTAGGCATCGTTGACGCGCTGCTGGGCGTGGAGGCGGCGGCTGGTGTCCACGTCGCAGACGGCCACTGCCTGCACGTCGGGGCACTTGAGCAGCTCGGGGAGGTGGTAATCGTTGGTCATTTTCCCGACGCCGATGAAGCCCACGGTGATCCGCTCGCTGGGGGCGGATCGGCCGCCCCGGCCGAAGACGCCGGCCGGGACGATGGCCGGTGCGGCGACGGCCGCGGCTCCCAGCGCCCCTACAAACTGACGGCGGCTGATCCGCTGGTTTTCAGGCATCTCACATATCCTCCAATGTATCCGTTAACCTTCTCACGAGTTGCAGGTACCCATCAGCCCGCGGACGCCCAGACATCGCATTGCACCGGACCGGCCGATGGCGTCTGGCCATCGTGAGGGAGGCCGAACAGGTCCTCCAGGGTTCGCAGCATGCTGTAGTGATTGACCACGCCGTCGTAGATTCCCGTTCGGACCATTGGTCCGTGAAGAATCGTGGGGATTCTGTCGAATTCCGGCAGGCCACCCTCATCCCAGGTCAGGATCAGCAGGCCGTTGTGTGTCCGGGCCCATCGGACGAAGGGCTCGATGTTCTGCTGCAGCCAGGAATCGGCTTCGGCCACGGACCCGTCGTGCATGTTGTGCCTCTGGCTGGGCACGACGATGGCCACGGTCGGCAGTTGATCCGGATCAGCGGGGAAGGCGGTGAACGGCAGGTTGACCGAAGGCGGGAGCTTTGCTGGCGGGAGCGGCACGGTATCGTCCTGCCAGTTGACCCAGGGGTTGTGTTTGCGTCGATAAAGTCCGGTGGCATCGTCCCCTGCGTCCTCAACGTCGGAACCGGCCTGTGGCAAGCCCTCCGAGTAGCCGCCGAACGTCAGACCTGCTGCGAGGAGTTTGGACCCGAGGTTTGGCGTGTTGAACAAGTCATGCGGATGGACCTGATCGTCGGTGATTCCCTGCGTCGATCCGGAGAACAGGGCCAGGTAGTTTGGTTGACTCGGATGCGTCACATCAAAGGATCGCGAGAAGCTCGCGCCCTCGCCGGCCAGGCGATTGATGTACGGGGCGTCCGGATTGCCGATGATCTGGGAGTATCCGTGATTCTCCTCGATGACGAGTACCACTTTGAGGGGCGGTGGGGTGGTGCATGATGGTCTCGCGGGCGCCTCGACACTGCAGCCGGCGGCGAGCGCTGCGGACAGCGCACAAAGGCTCATCGCCCGAGGTATTGGCCCGCAGAGGTTTCCGAAGTTCACGCGTCGCATTGTAGCCTGCTTTGCCCGTCGGCAGGAGGGCAGCGTCCCCCGTCCGAGCCGGGGGGTGCATCCAGAATTCAGCGGCATGCGGGCGGGATGGGGTCGCCGCGGCGGCCACCCGCAATCGTGGATGCGGATTGCCCGTGGCCCACTCCCACGGGCAGCGAGTATCCCGGCGCGCCGGGACCCATGCCACCCGGGAGACACGCCCCTGTATTTCGGATGCACCCCGAGCCGGGTGCGCCTGTGCTTCCTGCGGTCAACATGGCTCCAATAGCTCAACCGTCGTTCGCGGCATCGGGCCCCGGGCGGTGGCCAGCGGGCCGGGCATCGTGCCGACGGATGGTTGAGCCCGCGGGGAAGGGCGCGGACGGTCCGGGGCAGAAGGAGTCCTGCGTCCGATGGGTCCCGTGTCGATGATGCGGGCCGCGCTGCCGCGTGTTCACAGATCCCGCAGGGCTCGCTTGACCTTCTCCCAATACCGGATGGTTGCGGGGTTCCGCGCGCCCTGCGGACCGCCGTTGTGCACGCGGGCGAGGGTTCGCCAATCGCCCTGGGCCAGCGCTTCGGGACAATACCTGCGCCAGTAGCCCAGCATGACGCGCTCGGAGTAGCGCGGGTCGCGCACGTGCTCATAGCGGCCGGGCACGCCGCTGTCCTGCCAGTAGGGGCGTTGGATCTGGTAGGGTCCGAGCGAGCGGCCGTCGTCGCCCCACAGGTCCTTTCCTCCCTGGGATATCCCTCCGGTTTCCACTTGCCGAATCGCCTCGAAGAGTTTGCGCAGCCCGGCGGTTTCCGCCGCGTGACACGTCGCGGATCCCAGGCTCACGCACAGGATCAGGGTTTCGTGCGTACGCATGGCGACATCCTCTGCTCGGGTTCCTCCTGCAATTTCATACGTCAACGGCCCGTGTATCGCGTCCTGCGGCATGGAATTCTTACCGGTCCGGACAGGAAGGCAAGTTCAGGATCGAGCGGATACGGCGCCGCGCCCGAATGGGGGCGAGGATCGGGGCCGGGGGGGGAAGTCCGGGCTGGAAGCTCCGTGCCTGCCGGTAGCTGACGGAATCACGTTAGCAATACTGATAATGGGCATTCCGCGACGGCGGCATACGGCTCGTCTGGAAAAACTGCAACGCCGACAGAGATTGCCGCGAAGAGGCACAAGAGTCGTAAAAAGAGAATTCTCTCGTCATTCTTGTGCCTTTTCGCGGCCACTCGCGTGGTGATTCATGGCTGACCAGCGTTGCAGGTTCAATCAAACGAGCCACATCGATGCCGGTCCTGGAGCGGGAAACCGGCGTAAAATGCCGGTCGCTCACGGAGTTTATGGCGGGCCAAGCGGCGATCGGGCTGGACACGGCCGACGTCCTCGCCGATGAGTTCGGGCTTCGGCTCAAGCCACCCAGGCGGCGGCGGGCGGTCATGAGCTTTTGCGCGAAACTTTCCGCGACGGTTTCCCCGGCAAGGGCTCAACATGGAAGCACATTCGACCGCTGGGTTCGCGGTACAGTGCGCCCCATCTGCCGCCGATCTGCCCGGCGGGTACTCTGACGGCAGACACCTTCACGGCCTGAACGGCATCGGCGGGAATCCTGACCGGCTTGCCTGCCCCGTCAGGAAGATACGAGAACTCGAGAATCAGATCCGCCATCGAGTTGATATTGGGCTGATTTCCCCTGGATCGCGAGTCCTCCGCGCAGACGATGACGGAACACACGCCGCACGACCTGAACAGCGACAACAGGGCCGGCAGGAAGACCTTCTCGCGTCCGCACAGGGGGAACTTCGTATCCAGATCCTCCAGGCCGTTCAATACCACGATCTCGGTCGTCGACGCGGTGCGTGCCTTCCGGCCTTTCCTGTGTTCCGAATCGGTATTGCGCTGTCTCGTGAGGGCGACGAAAATGCGATGGAAGAACTCCGCGGGCGTGATGCATCCCGGCCAGTTGTACAGGATCTCGAGCTGATCCGTCTTCAGCAAATCGTCGATGCTGTGGCCCTTGAGCTTGGGCTGTTGTTTGACGATCTCCTCCAGGGTGTGCTTGGCGGACATGAAATCATCACGCAACGACAGGAGCAGAACCTTCTTCGGACGACTATCGAGGAGCCCCCAGGCATGGCTCAACATGAAATAGTAGGCCAGGTGGCTTTTCATCGATCCGCGCGTTCCCACCAGGGCCGTCGTGTGCTCGGCCGGCCACCCCTGTTCGTCCGGCTGCCTCCCCAGTATCGAGTTGATGCCGGGGAAGGGAGTCGCATAGGGCTTCCTGGGCGACGAGGGTTGAGGCGCATACTCACGTATCGAGCGCGACAGATGCCAGTGAATGCTCGGGAACACGTACGACCCGCCCGTCTTGAGGTAGGGCAGATCGGACGGCCGGGCGAGACCTGTCTTCTGATCGCGTGCCCCGGAGAGCACTTTCAGTGCGTGCCGCCCCCAGGCGTGTGCCTGGGTCTTGATCTTCACGATCTGAAACGATCTCTGATAATAGTCCTCGGCGCCGAGGGCCCCGTCGAAGCGGATCGCGCCGTCGGCGAGGTATTCCCAGTAATTCGCCTCCTCATCACTGGGCGCGCTGTTGATGATGACCATCAGAAGCCGGGGGCGGAAGAGATGGTTACCGGAGACCTGGTCCACCAGCGCCTTGACGACTTCGCCGCGGTTGCCCGGCTGGAGCAGCACGTTCAGGCTGTCGATCACGAGTACGTCGGGACGCTGCCTGGCCGCGGCAAATCCCTGCCACTGACTGGCCAGCTCCTTGAAGAACAACCCGGGGTCGGAGCAGGACTCCATCAGGGCGTTGTCCGTCCCCAGGACGAAGCAATTCTGGCACAGTGCGCTCGCTTGCTTCGGAGGCGGCTGTTCCCAACCGATGATATGGTCCATGCTCCAGCCGAAACTGCGGGCGTTGTCCAGAATCCGGGTGGTGGAGGATTCCCCTGAAACGTAGAGAGAGCACCAGGCTTCCCGATCCCCGGGTTGGAGCTTGCGGGCCAGGTTGTAGCACAGCTCCAGGGCAAACGTGCTCTTGCCGGTCCCGGGCGCCCCCGCCAACAGCATGAGAAAAGAGGCGTCGTCCCGGCTCCACGTCCGGTCCGGGATGGCCAGCCCCCCGTTCAGCATTTCGTCCAGCCAGTAGATCGGCTCCCCGTCCGCTTTCGTGACCGGGTGCAGGTGGATGGGTCCCGGAACACCGACGGAAGGGAGACGGTAATAGACCGGCCACATGAACGTTCTGAGAGATTTCATGGTGTCACTCCTGGATGTGATACTGTCCGAATGCACAGTCTAACCGGTATCTGGTCCGGGGACGAGGCACGCGGCAGCGGGTCTGGTCCCCGCGGGTGACGCGGGAAAACATGGTGGCCGCAGATGCGCCCGGCTGCCCCGGCCGGCGCCGTCTTCGACGAGGAAACGCGTCATCGCCTCACTGCGGTTGGCGGCGAAGAGGAGCATGGCCTGCTGCACACGGGCGTGCTGCGAATTGTCGTGCAGTCTGCCCGGTACGTCGCCATCTGAGATGACGCGGACGGCGTCCATCAGGTACCGACAGGCTGCCGTGACGAAACCGCGGTCCCGCGTGTGCTCCGCGAACTGGAGGGGCGGGCCGCTTTTGGCGCAACTGTCGCTGCTGTCGAGTGTAGTGAATGCCTGCCTGTCAGAGGGCCAACGTTCCCCGCGGGGCTCGAACCCACAACCTTCAGCTCCGGAGCGCGAAGGCAGAGAGTCACAACCATCGCCGTCCTCACAACTTGCATCACACACGAGTGAGCGCTTGGTGGAAAGCTTGGCGGAATTGCTGCAGGATCACTCTGAACTGTCCGAGATTCTGGCTATGTGGCCCCGCGTGCCCGAAGCCTTCCGGTATGGCTTTATCGCCATGATTCGCGCGGCCACAGTCACCTGACACTAATCCCCTGCGGCAACCCGGCTGTCTGGCATTCTACCACTGAATTACGCCGGCCTTTATCGCATAAGGACTTATGATCGTCCGTTTGGTATTCTTTGACAGCCGTTACGCTCTGCCGCTGACATCATACAGGATGCCACCGCTGCTCCTGCCGTCGATGCCCCACCAGACCGTCAGATTCGCCCCAGGACGAGAGCGCCGACGATCTGCCCACCCAGTGGACGGGGCACCTCAGCCGTGGTCTGGAAACCTAATCAGGGGATGGGGTAAGATGACCCATGCCACCTCCGGGAGCGGTCACATGTTTGAGCTTTTCCGCCGACTATTCATGGGTGAGCGCGAAGAAGATTTCGTCCTCAATAATCAGGGGCTGTTTGACCATCCAAACGGTCGATGCGGCGCGTATCTCGATGGTAACTGGTGCTCCTGGCCGGCCCGCGGGCCCTATTTCCATTACTACAAAGGCCAGCCCCACATCTTGTGGGGTGGAAAGTTCTACGCCCACTCCGGTCAAGGCCGCTGGAAGCGCATTGCAGGATAACCCGCCATGTCAGCGAGAAATGAGCCCGATCTGACTACTATCATCGGAATCATCATCAGCGTCATCGTGGCTATCCCTGTCGCAATTATTCTGTTGGTTTCGTGGGGCGCGGCGTTTCTCGTTTGTGGATTGGACAAAGCGGATGAGGAACTAAGGAAGCTGCTGCGATGAACGTCTCTTCTCAGGCCGCTACCGATTACCTGCTCCGGTACATGCGCGATGGTCGCAGTGATGACCAGCAATCCGCAAAAGCCGCTTGGCTTCCGGGCGCCGGAGCAGACCGAATTCTTGACGAGATGCGTAACCTTCGGTGCTTCTGTGTTTGGTTTATCGTTTTTGTCAACGCAGAGAAGAATCCGGAAGTGGATGCGAGTTTTCGAGACTTTGCCCAGCACTTCAACAAATCCTTCGAGGCAGACACCGAGCTGAAGCGTGGCTTCGATGCGCGTTTCTCGGTCTACATGCAGGCTTTGGAGAATGCCACGCGCGGAATGGACTTGAATGCTGCAATCGGTGAAGCGTTTTCCTATTCTTGTGAGGGGACAAACATCCGTGGCGATCTTTGGATGAAAGGCGCGACTGCATGGTGCCTCTATTCAGATGATACGATGAAGTATCTCAAGTCCATCGGCTGTGTTTAATTGACCATGTCAACACCTCCTCAACCAAAAGAGCCGACTGCAATTGATGTTCACAGCCTGCATCGCTATTTCATGTGGGCCAATCAGATGCGAGCCGACTTTGAGAAGATACTGCCGACGACCGATGACGCAATCACAGCCTCGCACCACTTGCCATACATGCCCTACTGGTATGGCGGTTTGTACGTCGTGATTGAGGGATGGAAAGAGCTAGGATTGCACGATGCAGAGATCGACAAATTGTTGGAGTCTCCAAACGTCGAGCTACTTAAACGGTATCGCAACGGAGCATTTCATTTTCAGAAAAACTACTTTGATGACAGGTTCATGGATCTGATTTACGCCATGCCTGCGCGTTGGACGAAAGACCTTAACCGGGCATTCGCACGGTTTTTTCTTGACTACTTAAAGCCACATA
>CAZQEN010000156.1:0-16776 GCA_964591605.1 uncultured Planctomycetales bacterium | reverse complement strand
CTTCAAGAAGCTCGGCGGCAAACGGCCCGTAGCGCTGATCGAATGATATCAGCATCCAGTCACAGCATTCTGCTGATTTCCTGAGAGTGGCAGGGGCGCACGTTCTCGCCGCCCACGCCAGTCTCTCCTCGTCATGCCCGCAGGGCATCCCGCCGGCTCGAGGGCTGGTCTGCTTCTGGTCCGCCGAATGCCCTGTCTTATCGGTCTATGCCCCTGACACCGATCGACTTGAGATGAAAATCAGAGAATTGTCTGCTCCCTGCCCCAAACCAATTGTATATAGAAGCTATAAACCTCCAGCCGCTCCAAGGGGACACCAACTTGGGGATAGCGAGATGAAACCGAAAGAGGTCGTCACACGTTGTGCATTCCTGTGGCGCCGCCGCGGGGCCGCCGCAGTGCTTTTTGCGGTCAGCCTGACCATGCTCATGGGCTTCATGGCCCTTGCCGTGGACGTCGGGGTGATCTACAACACCCGGGCCGAACTGCAGCGTGCCGCGGATGCCGCGGCCCTCGCCGCCGCCGCCGAGCTGGGCAACCAGGGCGATGATCCGCTCGCTCGGGCTCGGGCCGCGGCCCAGCACTACGCCAACCTGAATGTCGTTTTGGGCGAGGGCGTCGGGCTCGATCCCGCCACAGACGTCATGTTTGGCACCGCGTCGATCAATCCGGACACCAACAAGTACATCTTCACGCCGACCGAGGTCAAACCCAACGCCATACGCGTGCGCCTGCGGCGGACGCAGAGCTCCCCGACCGGGCCCATGCCGCTCTTTTTCGCCCGCGCGCTGGGCTTCAACACTGCTGACGTGTCTGCCCAGGCCACCGCGGTGCTGACCCCGCGCGACATCTGCTTCGTGCTCGACCTCTCGCTCTCGCATTCATTCGACAGCTCGCTCATCCATTACCGGCTCACCGATGTGGGCGCCGGCCTCAAGAACGTCTGGAAATTCATGCACACCGACAGCTCGGTGGGAAACCTGGCCGAGAATGGACCATCCTTCGGCAACATGAACACCTGGGGTTCCGATACCGTGGATTCGAGCTGGGACTACGCGGGTGACCCCGGCCTCACGCAGCTCAAGCGCGGAGCATCCTGGAACCTCACGTCGGAATGGACCAGTCAGAGTCTGGCTGCGTACCGGGCAAACCAGAGCGCCACGTTCCAGTCGCAGAACCCTGCCGCCTACACCGCGGCGGAAATGGCGGTCATCAACGCGGCGGGCGGAGCTGGAACCGAAACGAGCACGAGCAGCAGCACCGACAAGGCCAACTACCGGCGGCGCGTCCTCGTCGCCCTGGGTATCTACCGCTGGAAGAGCGGCAAGGCCGGCGGCCAGGTCGGCGGCGACGGCGACAACCTCATCGAGGCCAATGAAATCGAAACCATGGTTCCCTATCCGTCCAGCAGCTCCAATCCCTCCACCGACAGTAAGCAGTTCGGCGGATCCTGGGATGCCTTCGTTGATTATGTCTCCGACATCAACAAGTCCAACACCATCACCAGCGACACCGGGCTGACTTATCGGTTCCTGAAGTATGACCCGGACAAGACCTGCTATGGCAATCCGGACCTTCGCTGGCGGTTCGGTCTCAAAACGATGAGCGATTACCTTCAGATGATGAAGTACACGGCGAATGATTCGCCGGGCTTCGCCGGTGCGCCGCAACAGCCGATGGGTGCCGTCGCTGACGGTGTGAAGACCGCGATCAACTACATCAAGAACCTCAACGGCAACGACCAGATCGGCATGGTGGGATACGGCCAGATCGGCTATGGGCCCGGCGATCGCCCGAACCATCTGTCATGGCTCACGACCGATTTCGACAGCGTGCTCGCCAAGGTGGACAAGCTTCAGTCCGCCATCTGGACCGGTAACACCAATATCCCGCAGGGCATCGATGAGGCCGCCGGAACATCCACGCTGATGGGCGTTCTCCGGGATGATGCACCCAATGCGCGGGACGCGGCCAAGAAGATCATCTTCCTCCTGACGGATGGCAACGCCAACATCGTCCGCAGCGGCGACCTGAACTCGCCTCAGAATGAGGCCGAGGCCCGACCCGACACGATTGCAGCGGCGACGGATGCAGCGGTTCGAAAACCGTATCGCCAGAACGGCTGTGTGATTTATACCGTGTCGGTCGGAGCGGATGCGGACATCGAGCTGATGGAAGAGTGCGCCCAGATTGGAAAGGGCCAGAGCTACGTGGCGAATGGTGACGTGGCAGCCTACCAGGCCGCCTTGCAGCAGATCTTCCTCAACCTGGGCGGCAAACGGCCCGTGTCCCTGATCGAATAGCCGCGGAGCCCGGCTCAGCTGGCTGGATACCCCTCTGAACGAACGCCGGCTCCGGTGCCGGCGTTCGTTTTCAGATGCCTGCACGGCGTCCCCACGGAGACTCTGGAACCTGGGAGCCCCGTGGCCACGACGCCGCCTCGGCCAGGCATGCGCGGAGCCAGGCTTCCTCCCAGGGAACGCGGCCGTCTGTTTCCACCTCGGACCCGGAGGGTCCGAAAAGCATTGCCCCCGCCCCATAACCTCCAGCAGGAACGATCTAGTATCAAGTTTTGCGGGGTTTGAGTGCGCGACATGTGGAAATCCAGCCAGTCGCGCGGAAAGAATCAATTGAGAACGGCCAGGGTCGTTTCGGCTGAGTCCTGTACATGTCGCTCACGACTCATGATGAGTGGCTGGAATACGTGGGGAACTGCAGCCAGAGTCTATCCACCCTGGCCGGACGCAATGAGCCCCGCTGTGTGGCCAGCGGCGAGGTTGTGCTGCGTTACACGGATCCGGTCGACGGCCGCGAGAGGACCATGACCGCGGATTTGCTTCAGGTGTCCTGGAGCGGGTGCATGCTCAGAACGTCCCGTGAGATTCCCATCACCGATGTGCAGCTGGAACCGAGGACGCCGGGCCACGTGCACTGCCTGCGGGGCTGGGTCCGGCACTCCACCAGCACGATCGGAGGCTACAAGACCGGCGTGATCCTGATGTTTGACGATCGCGCGGCGCGTTGATGCGACCATGTCGCTGAAGTATCTTCCGTACGGCTCATCATCCAGGGAGACAAGAGAATACAAGCGGTCCTGCGCCGCTGTGCCGCAGTTCCCATCACCACCCTCAGAGTCCCCTGCCCAAGCCCCCACCCCTGAGGCGCCGGCACCGCCTCGCGCTGAATCAGATCTCTAATCAGGATCAGGAGGGTTCCTGGTGGTATCGAAGCATGAGCGGAACCGCTCCTGCCCGCCGCCCGACAGCCACACGGCGGGCATGCTTTCTCGGACGTTCCGTAGTCGAGGCGCAGGTGGAAAGGTCCGATCAGCTTGCCGCCACAGCCGGTGGCCACCAGACGGCGCGAGGGAGCCCCCGCTACACGGCACGTAACCGATCCGATCGCTGAAGGAGGGTATCCGGCTTCCGTGGGAGACTCCACCTTCGTCTGCATCGAGGGACCTGACTGTTTCTTTATGCGGACGTGGTGGAGCGTTCCCTCGGCCGGATCACCTGTGCTTGGGCCTTCCCCCTCTCGTCGCGACCCGAACACCGTCCAGTCCATCAGACGTTCTCACAACTTCCACGATGCGAACTCTCCGCCTTTCCAGAGGCTTCCTCCAACACGAGGCGAAAGTCTCGCTGTAATGGGCGATAGACCCAGAATCACCAGAGATGGCACGTTGTGGCCCGGCCAGAGCTCTCGGGAGAGAGACCAGCCCCCCTGTTACGCCGGAAACGCCGGCGTCCCCCCGCCCGGGCATCCCCAGAGCGGAGGCTCCGCACCCTGGAATGTATGTTAGAGTCAATCTGGAGAATCTGGATCAACCGCGGTTTGAACGGGCATCATTATTGGACGCTCACGAAGCTGGATGTTTCGGCTGGAATATAGGGCGTGCCGACGAAGATTGTCCGATTTTCAGCCGCATACATGAGTCTTACCGCTCATCGACACCCCTCTGCAGATCGATGGATAGAGGGGCAACCCTTGACTCGCCGCCCGCTTCGCGGAGATCGCGAAGCGATCTGTTCGCCGCGGGCGAACGCGGCGTGTCAGGGGCAACCGTCCAGGCAGGCCGGAGGCCGCAGGCGGAGCCTGCTGAACGCTCCAGTTTCGAGCGGATCAGGGAAGGTTCAACTTGAGACGCGCGCGGCACCGATGGGGGCTCGGCAGCCCGGTGTGTGCGCGGTCGCTTGCGGCGGTGAGTCTGAGCCGCGAGCCGGAGACGCCATGAGACGCTGCGTTCGTGTCATCATCTTCAATACGGACGAAGACTACGCTTCGACGATCCGCTCCGAGCTGCTCACCATTGAAGGCGTGCAGATCGTGGCCGAGGTTGACGAGCTGGCCCTCGTCGAGCAGGCCACGGGCCAGTTCCCGGCCGAGGTCCTGTTCATGCACCTGGATCCGCTCCCGGACCTGGCCCTCCCCGTGGCCGCCCAGATCGCGCGCACCAAGCCCGAGCTGGTCGTCGTCGTCCTCTCGGAAGCCACCGACGGGCAGTTGATCCTCACCGCCATGCGCGCGGGCGTCCGCGAGTTTCTCACCAAGCCGCTCGAACACGATGTGCTGGCGGCGGCATTCGAGAAACTCAGCACTCAGCCGGGCACCACCGTCGAAGTCGGCGAGCTCATCACCGTGATCGGAACGGTGGGCGGCTGTGGATCCTCGTGTCTGGCGACCAACCTGGCCGTCGAGCTGGCCGACCTGGTCGGCACCGGTGATCGCCGCGTTGCCCTGGTCGATCTCGATTTCCGTTACGGCCAGCTGGCCACCATGCTGGACCTCCAGGCCGATTACACGATCGCCGACCTGGCCGACACGCCCGAACAGCTCGACACCGGCATCATTGACAAGGCCCTGGTCAAGCACAAATCTGGCGTTCACCTGCTCGCGCGGCCCAACAGCTTCTCGCAGGCTGATCGCATCACCGCCGCGCACTGCGTCTCGGTGCTCAGCTCGCTCCAGCAGATGTACGAGTACGTCGTGGTCGACGGCCCCAGCCGGTTCGACCCGGGGGGGCAGGCGGTGCTCGATCTGGCAGACGTGAACCTCCTGGTGCTTCAGCTTCTAGTGACCAGCGTCCGGAACGTGCATCGCATGATCGAGGAACTGCGCGACGGCGGGTACAACCTCAGCCGCTTCCAGCTCCTGTGCAACCGGGTCGGGCGTGATTCCAGCCACCTGTGCGTCGAGCACGTGGAGAAGACGCTCAACATGCGGGTGCTCTATCAGGTTCCTGACGACTGGAAGAGCATGAGCCAGGCGGTGAACATGGGCGTGTCGCTCCTGGAGGCCGCCCCGAAATCGAAACTGCGCCAGACCATCCGCGAGCTCGCGGAGCGTCTGGCCAGGCCCGAGTCGGCCCCCGCCGAGACCGGCTCGTCAAAGGGGGGAATCTTCGGAAAGTTGTTCAGCACGGCGGACGCGTAACCTCCCGGGCGATCCGGGAAGCGCGCCGCAGCTCCATGCCCGGCAGTCTGCCGGCCGGGCAGGGACACTGCCGGCGTCCGAGAAAAGGCGTCTGGCGGCGCAGCGGCCGCCGGCCGTCGGGTGCCCTCGTGTGGGCTCCGTTTCCGGTCTAAGGCAGTGGACGGCGCTGGCCGACGATAGGGACAGGGAGCGGTGCCGACACACCGCTGCCGTCCGGGGGCTCGAGGGCACGAGGTCCTCGAGGAGAGACGGGATGTTACCGGCCGCTTTCGGGCGGCGGTCGTCGGCCACGGGATGCCGACGCAGAAGGTCGGGGGAATTCATGTTCGGGAAAGTGAAAGCTCCAGTGGCAACTCGTCCCGCGCCGACGGGCAAATCCGTGCTGGGTCCGCGCCCGCCGGAGGGCGCCGCACCGGCCGTCGACAAACCGGTGGCCACCAAGTCGCGGATGCCCATCGACGACAAGCTCGAGAAATACTACCAGCTCAAGACCCGCATTCACCGGAAACTCGTCGAGCAGCTCGATCTGAGCGCCATGAATCAGGACGACCCGACCCTGCGCGACCAGGTCGGCGAGCTCATCCTGCAGCTCTGCGAAAAGGAAAACGCCCTCCTGAACTACAACGAGCGCCAGAAGCTCGTTCAGGAGGTCCTCGACGAGACCTTCGGACTCGGACCGCTCGAGATGATGCTCAAGGATCCCTCGATCAGCGACATTCTGATCAACGGACCGCGGCACGTGTACGTCGAGCGCAAGGGCAAGCTCGAACTCACGGACGTCCAGTTCCGCGACAACGCGCACCTCATCCACGTGATCGACAAGATCGTCAGTGCGGTCGGACGCCGTTGCGACGAAGTCAGCCCCATGGTGGACGCCCGTCTCAAGGACGGCTCGCGCGTCAACGCGATCATTCCTCCGCTGGCCCTCGACGGGCCCAGCGTGTCCATCCGCCGGTTCGGAAACGATCCGATCACCTGGGATGATTACATCGCCTTCAAATCGTGCGCGCCGGAGATGATCGAGTTCCTCAAGGCCTGCGTCATCGCCCACCTGAACATCCTGATCATCGGCGGCACCGGCTCGGGAAAAACGACGCTGCTCAACAACATGTCGTCGTTCATCCCGGCCAACGACCGCATCGTGACCATCGAGGACGCCGCCGAATTGCGCCTGCGCCAGCCGCACATCGTGCGGCTCGAAACCCGGCCGGCCAACATCGAAGGCAAGGGCCAGGTCACCGTTCGCGATCTGCTCATCAACGCCCTGCGTATGCGTCCCGACCGCATCGTGGTCGGTGAGTGCCGCGGCGCCGAAACCCTCGACATGCTTCAGGCCATGAACACCGGCCATGACGGCTCGCTGACCACGCTTCACGCCAACAGCACCCGCGACACCGTCCAGCGCGTCGAAACCATGGTCATGATGGCGGGATTCGATCTGCCCGTCCGGGCGATCCGACAGCAATTCGCCTCCGCCATCGACCTGATCATACAGGCCCAGCGCATCACCGGCGGGCCCAGAAAGATCACCAGCGTCACCGAAGTGACCGGCATGGAAGGCGACGTCGTCACCATGCAGGACATCTTCAACTTCGAACAGCAGGGCATCGACAACTCGGGGAGAGCCTACGGCCAGATTGTCGCCACCGGCATCCGGCCCACTTTCCTCGACCGGCTCAAGCACTCGGGCTGCGACATCAGCCCGGGCCTCTTCGAGCGCCAGGTGCTCCTGCGGGATCGAGATGAGTGATAACGATGCCTCACGGCCGGGGGCGGACCGCTGGTTCCCTCCGGCCGCGAGCGATGAGCGATGAGCTAAGGAGACAGCCGTGGAATCCGTTGGCAGTGCTCTCTTCATCATCATGCCGATCGCCGGAGCCATGCTCCTGGCGCTGGGCATTTTCCAGGTCGTCTTCGACCTGCGCACCGCCAAGCAGCGCAAGGTGCTCGAGCGGCTCAGCGAATCCAAGGCCTCGCTGAAAGAACGGCAGGTCAAGGAAAGCCTCCTGCGCAAACGGGCCGCCGACCTGCACAAGAACGTGCTCGAAGGCCTCCTGGCCCGCTTTCGCGTGGTCACCACGCTGCAGAGGGTGCTCGACCAGGCGGATGTCAACTGGTCGGCCTCGCGCCTGCTCGTCAACCTGAGCGGCCTTTCGCTGATGGTCGGGCTCGGGATGGCCATGCTCAAGATTCAGGTCCTCACCTGCATCGGCGCGGGCATCGCCGTGTTCGCGCTGCCACTGCTGTTTCTGGTGTACAAGCGGCGCCGGCGCCTCAAGGTCCTGGTCGAACAGTTGCCCGACGTGTTCGAGCTGATGGGGCAGGCCCTGCGGGCCGGGCACTCGCTCGCCAGCGGAATCCAGCTCGTCAGCGTGCAGATGCCCGATCCCATCGCCGGCGAGTTCGCCCGCGTGTTCCACGAACAGAACCTCGGCATCAAGATCGAGGAGGCCCTCCTGAACATGGCCGACCGCGTCGATCAGCTCGACGTGCGGTTCTTCGTGACGGCCGTGCTCATCCAGCGGCAGACCGGCGGCGACCTGGCCGAGGTCCTCGACAAGATCGGCAAGGTCATCCGCGATCGCATCCAGCTCTTCGGGGCCGTCCGGGCCTTGACCGCCGAGGGCCGCCTGTCGGGCCTGGTCCTTCTGTTGCTCCCGGTCCTGGTCTTCTTCATCGCGCTGAGCGTGAACCCGGAATACGCCCGCCAGCTTCTCGATACGCCCACCGGGCGGATGATGCTGGGCACGGCGATCTGCATGGACCTGATGGGAATGGCCATGATTCGGAAGATTGTGAATATCAAGGTGTAGGGTGGGCTCTGCCCACCGATGCCGTGTGGGCAGAGCGCTCGACCTGGTCGAGAGGTGGGCAAAGCCCACCCTACCTGACTGGTCGAGAGGTGGGCAAAGCCCGCCCTGCCTGACTGACCCAGCAACGGACAACGGACAACGGACAAGTCCTGAAAGTGAGCGGAGCCATGGAATACAGAGATATGATCATTCTCGCCGTGCTGGCGGCCTCCAGCGTGGCCATGATCTTCTACTCGATGTGGCCGGCCAAGCAGGAGGAGCGCGATCACGTCCTGCGCCGCATGTCGGGCAAGCGGGCCGAGGCCGAGCTCCAGATCGTCAAGAACGCCAGAAACACGTCGACCGCCCGCAAGATGCTCGAGAAGGTCGCGCCGATCGCCATGCGCCCCGTCATGCCCAAGAGCGACGAGGCCATGTCCACCCTGCGCGAGAAGCTCGCCAACGCCGGCTTCCGACAGGACTTCGCCACCCGCTATTTCCTCGCGAGCAAGACCATTCTCGGCACCTTCGCCGCCATCGTCGCCGGCGCCGTCGCCTGGGGCAAGGGCTATGACATGCAGCACCTGCTCGGCATCGTCGCCTTCGCGGGCGGAACCGGCTTTCTGCTGCCCAACCTCTGGCTCAGCCTGGCCATGAGCCAGCGGATGGAAAAGGTCCGCAACGGCCTGCCTGACTGCCTGGACCTGCTGGTGGTATCCGTCGAGTCCGGTCTGGCCCTTGACGCCGGCATCCAGCGGGTCAGCGATGAAATGATCAAAGTCCACCCCGAGCTCGCCGAGGAGATGCAGATCGCCACGCTGGAGACGCAGATGGGCGTGCCTCGCTCGGAAGCCCTGACCAATATGTCACGCCGCTGCGGCGTCGAGGAGATGCGGGCCCTGGTCGCGGTGATCACCCAGGCGGAGAAGTTCGGAACCAGCGTCGCCAAGGCCCTGCGCACGCAGGCCGACGCCCTCCGCGTCAAGCGCCGCCAGAAGGCCGAAGAACGGGCTCAGAAAACCACCGTCAAGCTCATGATTCCGCTGATTCTGTTCATCTTCCCGTCGATTTTCGTCGTACTGGTCGGCCCCGCCGCCCTAAAGATCTACCAGGTCTTCAGCGGCACGGGTCTGCGTTAATACCCTCCCCAAAAGGGGGAAACGGGCATCATTCTCGTTTCTCCCTTTTACTTACATTGTGACGGGCCTGCGGGGCTATTGAGGCGGCGGACCCAGCCCGCCCTGCGGCGACGGGGGACGCGGCACGGTCTGCAGCAGGTGCCGAACCAGCACCGGCAGATCGCTCAGCGCCATCGCCAGATCGATCTGCCTCTCCTCCTCCAGCGTGTACACGACGGCCGGCTTCATGGTGGGCACGGGCGCATACAGCGGCCGGTCTCCCCGGAAACCCCATCCCAGCGTGCGAAGCGCCACCATCAGGTTGGCCAGCGAATCCAGCCGGACCAGCAGGATCTTGCCCGCCTCGGCGGGAACCGACGCCAGAACCGGCCCGGTCAGCCGCCCTGCGAGCAGGTGCGGAATCCGCCCGTCTCGCGCCGCGACCGCCGCGTCGGCCACCTCCGGACGCCCCGCCAGCACGTAGAGTTCGCCCCGCCGGATGACATGGAAGCGCACGTCATCTCCCACGCGGTAGGTTCGACGTTCTCCGCCCGGCGTGGATACCCGATCGATCGTTACCGACGGCTGAGTCGCGGCGCCGACTTCGGCGAGCTGCGTCGAGCCGCGGGCGGACGGCAGCAGCAGCGCGATCCGGTCCAGCAGGCGGTCAAAGGCGTCCGCATTCTTGACCTGTGCCACCACGAAGAGGCTGGAGCGCAGAATCTGCTGCATCGTCGGGACCACGGGGGTCGCCGGCCGCGTCGTCGCCGGCCCCTCCCGGCGGGCGATCGTGGGCACGTCGGGCGGAAGCATCCCGACCGCAACGGTCTCCAACCCCTCCAACTGTTCGGCGATCCGGATCCCGAGGGCCTCTTGCGCTTTGGCCATCTCTTCGCGGACGGACGGCACCTGTGCTCCGGAATCCGCGCCGCCTCGAGCGGCCGCAACCACGTGAACCAGCGAATCGAAGCGGGCCTGCCCCTGCCCGACACTCATCGCCACGCAGCCCAGGCTGTCGGCCGGCACATACTCGAGAATCGTCCGATCCAGGGGTGGCGATCGCAACAGCCGGTACGCCGCACCCGCCCCCGTTTTCCAGTCCGCCCGAATCCGGGCCGAGAGGGTATCCTCTCCAAACTGCACATGGGCCCAGAGAGCCTGTAGATCGTCCAGGGACAGGATCTGCCCGGCCTTGGCGAAGTTGTCCGGCCGGCTGGCCGGCCGTCCGTGGATCACCCTGGCCAGTTGGGGCCACTGGACGTATGCCAGCACGCCTCCTTCCTGGCGCCACCGATCGGCCGTCTCGCGGAAGCCCGGCACGTCCACCAAGGCCGCTTCGCCACCCCCCGGTCGCCGGATGGCGGATTCCACCTGGCCCTCAGGCCAACCGATCACCACCGTCCGCTCGAAAAGGCCCACCTCGACGCCATCCGGGAGCTGATGAAGCGTCCAACCGTCTCTTGGCTCAACCGTTGGCGAAAGCCCCGCCAGCAGAAGACTGACACAGGTATGCAGCGCATCGCTCCCTCCGAACCGCAGCGCAGACAGGAAAGGCACTCGCTCGCCGCGGCCCGGCGAGCCCAGATCGAGGATCGCCAGCGACGCCCCTTGCGTCTTGCGAAGTTCGTCGATCATCCCGGGGCTCAGGAACATGGCGGCGCCGGGTAAGGCCGGCTGAGTGGCCGGCGCTCCGCCCGCACGGAGTCGCTGCACGAACTGCAGCGGATCGGTGATTCCCGCCTTCCGCAGGAGGTTCAGGAGCGACTCAAACTGCTGATCGAGCTGAGATGCCTCGAAGTAGACCAGTGCATCCGCCGGCACGGCCGCCGCGAGCTCGAAGTCGGGCCGGCTTTGCGTCGCGGCTCGATTGAGCTCGCCGAAGTCGGGTGCGCTCGCCGGCTGGGCGTGGACCGATGCAACCGCCACCCCACTGAGAAGCCACACCGTCAGCCATCGCAGCATCACAGGGGTCTGGCAATTGTCTCGGGAGCGGGCTTGTGGGTCTCCCGGCGCGCCGGGACCGAGCCGGACCTGCGATGGAGGAGGGTCTCGCCCAGCCGAGGTCCCGTCCGGCAGACGGGACCTACTCGTGCAAGCCACTAGGAATTGCCAGACCAGCATCACACGCTCCCGCAGCGTTTCGTTGCCAGCCCCTATCCTACGCTCTAACATGGCTCCGTCGAGGGTCCGCGGGCGGTGCCAGCACCCGTCATCGCGAATCCGCACCAGTAGTCACTCGGGATCACTGCCTGTGAGTCACAGCGCCCCTGCCGCCGCCTGGGAATTCTGCGACCGCATCCTGGTCGATGTCTCCCGCTCGTTCGCACTGATCATCCCCAGGTGCCCCGATCCGATCGACCGATGTCTCTGCGTCGGCTATCTGCTCTGCCGGCTCGCCGACACCATCGAGGATGAGGAACGCCTCAGCGCAGACCAGCGAAACGTTCTCTACGATCGGCTGCTGTCCTGCGTCAGCCTGCCCGGCGGCGCGGACACCTGCGGGCAGTTCATCAGCGCCTGGCCTCAGAATCCCGAAGGCCCCTGCGGCCAGCTCGTGCGCGGCACGCAACGGGTGCTGGAGGCATTTGATTCGTTGCCTGCGTCTTACCGCGGTCCGCTGCTCGACTGCGTTCACGAGATGGTCGCCGGCATGCGCAGCATGTACCCGGTTTCCGCCCACCGGGGGCTGGAGTTCTACTGCCGCGACCTGCCGGACCTCGACCGCTACTGTCATTACGTCGCCGGCACCGTGGGGGTCATGTCCACGCGGCTGTTCGAGCAGTATCTGCGGGACGCATCCGGATCGGCGGGCGATTTCACCCCGACCAATGCCTGGCGTGAGCGGGGCCGCCGGATGGGCCTGGGCCTCCAGATGACCAACATCATCAAGGACGCCTGCGTTGATGCCGGACGCGGAGTGAGCTTCATTCCCCCGGCATTCGTGGAGTGGAGCAGTGCCCGTCCGCGGGTGAGCGCGAGCGGACGGGCCGCGCTGATCCGTCACGCCCTGGGCCATCTCGACGAGGCGATCGAATACACGCTGGCCATTCCCCCCGCCCAGACCGGCATCCGCGCATTCCTCCTCGGCTCGATCCTTCCGGCCGTCGCTACGCTCGAGCTCGCCGCCTGCGGACGCCAGGAGTCACCCAAGATCGACCGCGCCGCCATGCGGGCCATTCTCGATCTGATCGAGAGTCATCCCGAAAACGAGAAGCTCCGCCAGGCATACGAGTCGCATCGCCGGGGCTGCCTCACCCTCGCCCATCCGTGCTGAATGCCGATGAAGGCTTCGGCCACCGGCCTGGTCTGCGGCGATTGACCCCCTTTCGCCCCGTCATTACGATCACATCGTGAAAACCAACGGCCACAGCGGGGCACAGCACCTTGTCCATCGAGTTACAGAGCAGTCTCAGGTCTGATCTCGAAGACGTCGTAGGACCGGCGGGCCTCATCGCCGAGCCGGATGAGCTTCTCGTCTACGAATGTGACGGTTACACGATCGCCAAAAGCGCTCCCGACGCGGTCGTGTTTCCCGAGTCCACCGCGCAGGCGGCCCAGGTCATGCGCGTCCTGCACGCCCACGGCGTCCCGTTCATCCCGCGCGGCGCCGGGACCAGCCTTGCCGGCGGATGCCTGCCCGTCGGCGGAGGCATCTTTGTCAGCACCTCGCGCATGAAGCGCATTCTTCGCGTTGACACGCGAAACCGTTATGCCCACGTGGAGGCCGGCGTCGTCAACCTGCACGTCAGCCAGGCGGTCAGGTCGCACGACATGCACTACGCGCCCGATCCCTCGAGCCAGATGGCCTGCACGATCGGCGGCAACGTCGCCACCAACTCGGGCGGGCCCCACACGCTCAAGTACGGCGTCACGGTGAACCACACGCTCGGTGCGACCCTCGTGCTGGCCGACGGCCAGGTCGTCCGGACCGGCGGACCGGTCGAAGATACCCCCGGCCTGGATCTGACCGGCGTCATCGTCGGCAGCGAAGGCACGTTCGGCCTGGTCAGCGAGGTCATCGTGCGGCTCACGCGCAACCCCACGACGTTCCGCACGCTTCTGGGCGTGTTCGATAGCGTCGATGACGCGACCCAGACCGTCAGTGACGTCATCGCCGCCGGAATCGTGCCCGGCGCGATGGAAATGATGGACAAGCTCATCATCAACGCCGTGGAGGACGCCTATCACTTCGGCTTCCCGCGCGACGCAGAGGCCGTGCTGATCATCGAGCTCGACGGCCTGGAGGCCGGCATCGACCGGCTCGCCGCCCGCTGCACGGAGATCTGCAACAAGAACCGCGCCCGCGAAGTCCGTCGGGCCGACACCGAGGAGCAGCGCCTGGCCGTCTGGAAGTGCCGCAAGCGGGCGTTCGGCGCCATCGGCCGGCTCTCACCGAGCTACTGCACGCAGGACGGCGTGGTGCCGCGCACCAAGCTGCCCGAGATTCTGAAATTCATCCGCGCGTGCGCGAAACAGTACAACCTGACCATTGCCAACGTCTTCCACGCCGGCGACGGTAATATCCATCCGATCCTGCTGTTCGACGAACGCAACCACGATGAGGTCGAGCGCGTGCTGGCGGCCAGCAACGATATCCTGACTGAATGTGTGCGCCTGGGCGGCAGTGTCACCGGCGAGCACGGCATCGGCGTCGAGAAGATCGATCAGCTTTCGCTCATGTTCGGTCCGCGCGACCTGGCCGCCCAGCGGCGGCTCCGGGAGGTTTTCGACCCCGAGCTCCGCGCAAATCCGTACAAGATCTACGCCACCGGCGCCGCCTGCGTCGAAGTGCTCCGGCCGATGCGCAAGGCGGCGGTGTGATTTGAAAGTCGAAAGTCGAAAATCGAAAGTCGAAATGGGCTGAATGGAGCCCGAAGCGCAAAGCGAGGGTTTCGTCACGTCGACTTTCAGTGACCGTAGGGTGGGCTTTGCCCACCGTTTGAGATGCGTGAAGGGAAGGTGGGCAGAGCCCACCCTGCGATGCTGGAGTTGTGGAACCGCGCGGCCCGAAACAGAAAGCTCAACCGGTGAATCATGCGTTTGATTGAAACCGTGCAGGCATCCCTCGGTGGCCGCGTCGTGCCGCCCTCCGACGCGCCGGCCGGGACGGACCGACTCCAGCCGGTGGACCTGGCCGCCGCGGCCGACCTCGTGCGTTTCGCCGCAAAGCACGGACTGCCGCTCATCCCCATTGGCAGCGGCAGCAAGCTGCACTGGACGGTGGGACTGGCTTCCAGACGGCCAGACCGGCAGGATGCCGGTGCCACACTGCTGTACATGGACATGCGGCTGTGCAACCGCGTCGTCGAATATGCCCCCGAAGACATGACCATCACGGTCGAGGCGGGCATCACGCTGGCCGCGCTGGGCGAGACGCTGGCCAGGAACGGCCAGCGGATCACACTCGACCCGCCGCACGCAGAGCGGGCCACGCTGGGCGGCGTTCTGGCGGCGAATGACAGCGGGCCGATCCGCTTCGCCTACGGCACCGCCCGCGACGTCGTCATCGGCATGAGCATGATCGAAGCGGACGGCGAGACGATCAAATCCGGCGGGAAGGTCGTCAAGAACGTCGCTGGTTACGATCTGCACAAGCTCTACATCGGCAGCTTCGGCACGCTGGGCCCGATCGCAACGGTGACGCTGCGGCTCCGCCCGCTGCCCGAGGCCCGCGGCGCGGTCATGCTCGAACCGCGCGACGCCGCTGAGGCCGAACGCATGATCACCGGCGTGCTGGCCGGGCCGACCCGCCCCACCTTCATCGAGCTGGTCAACGCCCGCATGTCGCGGGCCCTCGACCTGGGCGTCACACTGCTGTTGATCATCGGGTTCGAGGAGAACGCGGAGGCCGTCGCGTGGCAGTGCGAGCAGGTCGCGCACGCCCTTGGCGGAGACCGCCTCACCGATCGCTACGCGGGACAGGTCTACGAGAAACTGTGCAGCGCCGCCGGCCTGTCCGCGACCTCCGCGTTCAAAGCGTCGATGCTCAGCTCGATGACGGCCGAGTTCGTCGAACACTTCAGCCGCCATCCCATCCGTATGATCGCCCGCGCAGGCAGCGGCATCGTCCACGGTCTGCTCGATGACGAGCTGCCGGAGGGGGTATGGCGCGATCTCGAATCCGCGGCCATCCGCGGCCAGGGGCACCTGCAGATCCGCGGCGATGTCCCAGCTCATCTGCCGCGGTTCGGCCGCCCGCGCGAAGACACGCACCTCTGCAATGCCATCCGCGCCGCCTTCGACCCGCAGGGGCGCTTCGCCCCGCAGCGTGTCGCGTCTTCCTGACGCCTCCACCGGCGCCCCGAGCCTTCCCGCTCACTTCACCCTTGACGCGCCGCGTTCGCTACTGCGAACAGATCGCTTCGCGATCTCCGCGAAGCGGGCGGGGTGTCAAGGTTTCGCCGCGCCGAATCGCAGCGTCGCGATCTGCTTGGGCTTGAGGGAAAGCTCCGCGACACCCTGCCGCCCCGCGGGCTCCGCGCCCTTCCCCTCGAAATCGGTGCGCGACACCGTCGCCGCGCTCCCTTCGAGCCGGAGCTTTCCGTGGATGGTCTGCGCCGTCGGATTGAACACGCGGATCGTCGCCGCTTCTTTGACGCCGTGCTGATGAATCGCCGATACGACGACGTCCTTGCCTTCGACGGCCAGAAAAGAATGGCTGGCCGGCAGGGTTTTTTCCACCGTCGCGTTCACATCGCGGCCTGTCGCGGTGACCCGTTCCAGCGCCACCACCCGCACGCCGGCCGCAAGCCGCTGTCCCATGCGCCACAGGCCCGCGCTGTCGGGGGCGCCCTCCAGCGGCACGATCCAGTATTCAAACGACCGGGAGCCCTGGATCTGGCCGGTCTCGCCGCTGCTGCTGAAAATTGTTTTCCGGAACGAGCGCAGCAGCGTCAGAGCGATCGGCCGGTCGGGCAGATCGCGCACGGCCGTCTCGGGCAACCCGCTGGCCACCACGGCCAGGCCGCGCTTCCCGTCGTGCACCGCCGTCCAGGTGTGCTGGGGACCCGTTTCGACCTCCAGCTCCTTGTAGCGGGCATTGTCGGCCCGCAGCCCGATCGGCCGTTCGACCACATCGAACGCCTGGTCGGCCAGGTACGTGGCGGCCTTCGCCGCGCCGGTTGGAAACAGCACCCTCACGCGATGATCCCGCGCCGTGTTCTCGACGACGGTACGCACCTCGACGTGCCTCGCGCCGCGGCGGAGCGTCACCTCATGCGTCACCACCAGCGGCGTCAACCGCTCGCTCCGCCGCTGCCGGGCGAACTCGAAGCACTCGGGGACCTCCAGAGTCGCGCGCACGCTCAGCGTCGCCCTGGCGATGCCGTCCGTGACCAGGGCCACGCTGGCCGGGCAGGCGATTGAGGAATGAATGCGGTCGCCAACGGCCACGCCGTGATACCAGCCGTCGCCGATGTCGGCCCGGTCTTCGA
>CAZQEN010000155.1:13280-16803 GCA_964591605.1 uncultured Planctomycetales bacterium | reverse complement strand
TCCGGCCAGCCGCACGTACACCAACGTCACGAGCAATCAGACGCAGCAGGATTACGCCGGGTCGCTCCAGTCGTACACCATCTCCGGCCGGGTGACGGCAGGCATTTCAGGTTTGCCGGGAGTCACCCTCTCGGGTTTGCCGGGCAATCCAGTCACTGATTCGAGCGGTAACTACAGTGTGACCGTGGCCTCCGGCTTCAGCGGGACGGTCACACCCACCAAGGACGGTTATGCATTCACTCCGGCCAGCCGAACGTACACCAACGTGGCTGCCAATCAGACACAGCAGGATTACGCCGGGTCGCTCCAATCGTACACCATCTCCGGCCGGGTGACCGTGGGTCTGGTGAGCCTACCGGGCGTGACCCTCTCAGGACTGCCGGGCAATCCAGTCACCGATTCGAGCGGCAACTACAGTGTGACGGTCGCCCCCGGATTCAGCGCGACCGTCACACCCGCCAAGAATGGCTATGCCTTCACTCCGGCCAGCCGCACGTACACCAACGTCACGAGCAATCAGACGCAGCAGGATTACACCGGGTCGCTCCAGTCGTACACCATCTCCGGCCGGGTGACCGTGGGTCTGGTGAGCCTACCGGGAGTGATCCTCTCAGGGCTGCCGGGTAATCCGGTCTCTGATGCGAACGGCAACTACAGTGTGACCGTGGCCTCCGGATTCAGCGCAACGGTGACGCCCACCAAGGACGGCTATGCCTTCACCCCGGCCAGCCGCACGTACACCAGCGTCACGAGCAATCAGACGCAGCAGGACTACTCGGGGTCGCTCCAGTCGTACACGATCTCTGGTCGGGTGACGGTGGGTCTGGTC
This sequence comes from uncultured Planctomycetales bacterium, assembly GCA_964591605.1. Lineage (GTDB taxonomy): Bacteria > Planctomycetota > Phycisphaerae > UBA1845 > PWPN01 > CAYLLT01. The sequence continues at coordinate 15,974 of CAZQEN010000155.1, read as the reverse complement.
AGTCTGCCGGGCGTGACCCTCGCCGGGCTGCCGGATAATCCGGTCACTGATGCGAACGGCAACTACAGTGCAACGGTCGCCTTCGGCTTCAGCGGCACGGTCACGCCAGGCAAGGCGGGTCACACCTTTGCCCCCGCCAACCGCACATACACGTACGTCACGGCCAATCAGACACAACAGGATTACGTCGCAAGCTTCCAGTCGTACACCATCTCCGGGCGGGTATCGGCAGGCATCATGAGCCTTCCGGGCGTGACCCTCTCGGGGCTTCCGGGGAATCCGGTCACCGATGCCAGCGGCAATTACAGTGTGACCGTCGCCTCCGGTTTCAGCGGTACAGTCACGCCAAACAAGTCGGGTTACACCTTCACCCCCGCCAACCGCACGTACACCAACGTCACAGGCAATCAGACACAACAGAACTACGCCGCAGCATCCGCGCCCTGCCCCATCTGGTACCGCGATGCGGACGGCGATGCCTACGGCAAAGCCGCCGACAGCCAGGTATCCTGCACGCAACCGATCGGATACGTGAGCGACAACACCGACTGCGATGATCAGAATGACGCGATCCATCCCGGCGCGGAGGAGGTCTGTGGAAACGGGATCGATGATGACTGTCTGGGTGGAGACGCGCCCTGCAGCAGCACCTGGTATCGGGATGTGGACGGCGACGGGTACGGCGACACCGCCGACAGCACGACGTCCGTGTCGCCGCCTGCGGGGTATGTGTCGGACCACTCCGACTGCGACGACCGCCGCTCGGACGTGCATCCGGGCATGTCGGAAGTGTGCGGCGATGGTGTGGACAACAACTGCGGCGGCCAGGTGGACGAGGGATGCATTACCTCACCGCCGCCGCCGAAGGACACCGATCAGGACGGGATCACGGACGAGAGGGACTTTTGTCCGGGCACTGCTGCCGGCACCGCCGTCGATTCCAGAGGTTGCGCTCCCGGGCAGCGTGACAGCGACGGTGACGGCGTAACGGACGATCTGGATCAGTGTCCGGGGACGCCGACGGGAGCGCAGGTCCGTCCGGACGGGTGTCTGGTGTTGTCCGATGGCGACGCATCGCAGCTTGATGACGATGCTGACGGCGTGCTTAACGCCGCCGACCGCTGCCCGGGCACGGCCGCGGGCACGGACGTGGACGACGAGGGCTGTGCCGTACTGGCACCCGCTGGGAGCGTACCGGCGCCCCCTGCCGCGGCCTGCGGGTCGGGCGCCGCAGCGGCCATCGCCGGGATCATGACCGGTTGGGCGCTCATGCCGCGCCGCCGCCTCCGCCGGGCATGACCCCGCCGACACCGTCCTATGGGCCACAGCAGCACTCAGTGGGAACACGGAGAGGACGTCGCACACAGACGACACGGAGAAGACACACCCTAAGGAACACGACCGTCAGCATCGGCCGCAGTGAGGTTCTGGGCTGGTTTGCTGTTGGTTAATGTGTCTCATTCTCTCCGTACTACAAACGCGCGACTTCCTGTTTTTGTGACGAGCTTCTCTGATCGCTTCCTATCACGAAAACAAGAGAACATCCTCTTTCGTGTTTTCGTACCTTCGCGATCCTCTGTTTCGGTTGCGGAGCCGGTCCGCGCTGCGTTCTCGGTCATCTGCCGTGCCGCCCTGGAGCGGTTACTTCCCATGCGCCGCGTTGGCGACGATGAGCAGGTCCTTGTGCGGGCGCCTGGGGTCCTGGGTGACGGTCGCGAGCACCTGGCCGTGAACGTCGGCGAATGTCTCCATCATGCTGAATGACTTGCGGGTCACCAGCAGATACGCCGGTTTGTCCGAATTCATCACGTTCCGGGCATTCTCGAGCGCCATCAACTGGAGGTCTTCTTCGCCGCTGGTGCGATCGACCATCTGTGAGACGATCTGTGAGGGCGGTGTGAGGTGGCGCGTGTCGCGCTTGAAGTAGAAGCTCAGCCGCGGCTCGGGCTTGCGGTCGGCCCAGTAAATCTTCGCGTCGGGCGGCAGGCCGAGCCGGTTGAGCGTTTCGGCCAGCCGCCGGGTGTCGTCCATCTCGCCGAGCATCGCGCCGCTGGTGTACCAGACGATGTTGAAGACAGCCAGGCTCGCCACGGCCGTCAGTCCCAGGGCGAGCCACGCCCGCCGGCGTGCATATGCCGCCCCCGCCAGCACCAGCAGCGCCGCCCCGCCGGCGGCCACGAGCAACAGGCGCAACGTCAGATCCGGGTAGTGTTTGTGCAGCCATACGCCGCCGCCGATCAGCCCGGCCACGAGTCCGGCCGCCATCCCCAGCGTGGCCAGCTTCGCCCAGCGCCGCTCCAGAGGCTGGACGACGTAGAAGCGGTACGCCACCGCCGCCATCATGAGCACCAGGGCCGGAATCGCCGGGGCAATGTAATACGGCTTCTTGAACGGCTCAATCGACATGATGCCGATCGACACCAGGGCCCACAGCCCGGCGAACAGCAGCGGCCGCCGCCAGACCGCGTAGCGCTTCAGCCACGGCGCCAGCGCCGCCTCGGGCAGCAGGAACAGCCACGGCGCCGTCATGCCGACGACGTACTGCACGTAATAGAACGGCCCGCGCGGGCGCGTGTCTTCATAGTCGCCCGCCGCCCGTTGCAGGTACTGCCAGTTCCACAGGTCCCACGCATGCGGATCGCGGTGCGCCACCGCCAGCATCCAGGGCACGAAGAACGCGGCGAAGATGAAGAT
>CAZQEN010000155.1:433-13180 GCA_964591605.1 uncultured Planctomycetales bacterium | reverse complement strand
GGGTTTCGACTTTCGACTTTCGACTTTCGACTTTTTGGCCTTTCCTCACCGCCATCCAGAAGTGGAAGTACGCCCACGTGCAGCAGAACGTCAGCGGCATCTCCGCCGTCGCGTTGGGCGCATAGAGCAGCAGGAAGATGTTGCTCGACCCGATCAAACCGGCAATCAGGCCGACGCGCCGGCCGAACATCACCGACGCGAGCTTCCAGACCAGCAGCACCGTCCCCAACGCTGCGAGTCCAGACGGCAGCCGGGCCGCCGCCGTCGTCACCGGCAGGCCCGTCGCTGGATCCGGCCCGAACAGGTACGACGACGACGCCACCAGCCAGTACGGCAGCGGCGGCTTGCGCATGTAGCCGGTGCCCACGAACTGCGGCATGACCCAGTCGCCGCTGAGCCGCATGTTGCGGGCGATCTCCGCCACCAGCGCCTCATGCTCGCCCATCGGCGGCCCGCCCCACACCGCGGCCACGCCGGCCATCAGCGCGAGCAGCAGCACCAGTGCATGCGCACCGCCCGGAACCGCCCCACGGTCACGCAAGGCCGAGCCCGAAGAAACCGGATGAGTCGCAAGATCCGCTGACTGCCCCACCGAAGTAAGCATGTTGACGAATGACTCTCCCGTTCTTTAACACGAAGACACGAAGGCACGAAGGAAGAGAGAGGAGCATTCCTGTGTTCATCTTCGTGGCTTCGTGTCTTCGTGTTGAAATCAATCCTGCTACTGGGCTGTACTTCCATGTGACGGATTATCGTACCGTCGTGCCTTCGTGGTCATTTTCTTTGCCCGGTTACCCCTGAGGGAATATCGGCTTCCACTCCGCCGCCATCGACGCCAGCGTCTTCGCCTCGTCCTTTTCGATGGGCCGGAAGTTCGACGCGATGTCGAGCGCCAGCGGGAGCAGCGACACGTCGGCCGGCGGAATCGCGGCGGCGATCGGCCGGCTCAGCGTCCAGCGCAGGGCCAGCGAGGCCTCGCGGCGGTCCGTGCACGGCTGGTACCAGCAGCGTGTGAACTTCTTCTTGGCCGGGTCGTCTTTGGGCCACTGCTGACGCGCCATGCCCTTGAGCGCCAGGCACGTCACGCCCTTCGCGCGGGCGGCCTTGAGGATCTGCGGCCCGAATTCGCCCTTGCTCCACGACGCATAGTTGACCGGGAACAGCGCGGAATCGAATTCATAGCGGTCCATCGCCGCCAGCGCCGCCTCGATCGAGTGCGCCGAAAAGCCGATGTGCCGGACGACCCCCGCCTTCTGCAACTCGACCAGCAGCTCCATCGCACCGCCCCTGGCGAACGCCGCGTCCACGTCCTTCTTCACGTCCGTGATCGCGTGGAGCTGGTAGAGGTCAAAATGATCCGTCTTGAGTGCCTCCAGCGAGCCCTTGAGCTCTCGCTCGGCTTCCTCGCGCCCGCGCTGCGTCGTCTTGCAGGCCAGGAACGCCCGGTCGCGATGCGGTTCCAGCGCCGGCCCGAGGATCTGCTGCGCGTTGCCGTACGTCGGGGCCACATCGAAGTAGTTGAGCCCGCGCTCTACGGCCGCGGCCACGATCGCGTTCGCCTCGTCCTGCGGCACGTCCTTGAGGGCAAAGCCGGGGAAGCCGATGATCGAGATCATCACCTGGTCTTTGCCGTACGGGCGCTTCGGGAGCGCGGCCGGGCGCGTCGTGGCCTCCGCCGCCCATCCACGCCGCGCGAGCGCCTGGCCCGCCAGGACCACTCCGCCAGCCGCCGCCGACCTGAGAAACTCGCGTCGATTCATGGCATCACCTCAGCTCGTGACACGGGCATCCTGCCCGTGGGTGTGGCACCGGCGTCTCGCCGGTGCGCCGCATGGAGCCCGACGCGCAAGCGAGGGCTTCACGCGGTTGCGCCCCGCCCCGCAAATCCCTCGCGTGGGCTTCGGGCTCCATTGGACTGCCCGCGGGTTGACCCAGTATACCGCACGCTTCAGACTGATGTCTCGAAACGGGGCGGCGGCCCTGTTCTAATGCGGGGCTAATATCAAACCTAAAGGAGCCCGCGATGGACACCGTCAGAGTCGGCATGATCGGAACCGGTTTCGTCAGCGACATCCACGCCGCGGCGTTCAAGCTGGTGCCGCACGCCCAGGTCGTCGGCGTCGCCGGCTCCAACGCTGAAAAGACGAAGCGCTTCGCCCACGAACGCGGCATCCCCAACGCCTTTGGCGACTACCGCCACCTCCTCGACCGCCAGGACATCGACGTGGTGACCGTCGCGATCCCCAACTATCTCCATGCGGAGGTGACGATCGCCGCTGCCCAGGCCGGTAAGCACGTCATCGTCGAAAAGCCGCTGTGCCGCACGCTCGAAGAGGCCGACCGCATGATCGAGGCGTGCAAAAAGGCGGGCGTGCTGCTCATGTACGCCGAAGAGCTCTGCTTTGCCCCCAAGTACGTCCGCGCCAAAACGCTCGTGGACGAAGGCGCGCTCGGCAAGGCGTTTCTGATCAAGCAGAGCGAGGAGCACTTCGGCCCGCACTCGCCGTGGTTCTGGGATGTGACCAAATCCGGCGGCGGCGTGCTGCTGGACATGGGCTGCCACTCGATCGAGTACGCCCGCTGGGTCTTCGGTAAGCCGGCCGTCAAGAGCGTCACCGCGACGATGGGCACGTACGTCCACGCCGACAAGACACGCGGCGAGGATCACAGCTTCTGCATCGTCGAATACGAACGCGGCCGCGTCGGCCACGCCGAGAACAGTTGGGCCAAGACCGGCGGCGTGGACGACCGCTGCGAGATCTACGGCTCGGCGGGTTTTACCCGCGCCGACCTCCTCCGCGGCAACGCCCTGCTCACCTACAGCGAAACCGGCTACGGCTACGCCGTCGAAAAGGCCACCACCACCAAAGGCTACACGTTCACCACGTTCGAGGAAATCTGGAACTACGGCTTCCCGCAGGAAATGGCCCACTTCCTGCGCTGCGTGCAGGGTAAAGAGAAGCCCATCGAAACCGGCGAAGACGGCCGCGAATGCCTCAAGATCATCCACGCCGCCTACGAATCCGCCGGTGCCGGCCGACGCATCGAGTGGCCGTACACGCCGCGCAAGGTCGACAAGCCGATTGATCTGTGGCTGGACTTCGGGTCATGAATTGCGGCGAACGCGACGCGCAGGCGTTATAATGTGGGAGAGGTGACTTGAGCATGTCCACACTCACACGCCCGATTGCGAACGAAGCCGGACCGGCCTGGGATGTCGCGCTGCTGTTTCCTGAGCAGGGGCATTGGTCGGAAGTCGACTACCTGGCCCTGACGAACAGCACGAGCCGCCTTGTCGAATGCTCGCAGGGGCGCGTGGAGATCCTGCCGATGCCGAAGATGTCGCATCAGAAGATCGTGCAATACCTGAGCAATCTTCTGCTTCACTTTGTCTCGCCCCGCGGGTTGGGTACCGTGCTCTTCGCCCCGCTTCGTGTGCGGCTGCCCGCCGGCACGTTTCGCGAGCCGGATGTGGTCTTCATGTTCGCGCAGCACGTGGAGCGCATGGGCGAAGACTATTGGGAAGGCGCGGACCTGGTGATGGAAGTCGTCAGCGAGGATAACCGTCAACATGATCTCGTGGCCAAACGCAATGACTACGCGGAGGCAGGCATCCCGGAGTACTGGATCGTTGACCCTGCGCAGGAGCGAATCACCGTCCTGCGGCTCGCCGACGGCCGGTACGAGCCGCACGGCGAATTCGCGCGCGGCGATCGCGCCGGTTCCGCCCTGTTGCCCGGGTTCGAAGCCGACGTGAGTGCGGTCTTCGCTGCGGCCGCTCAATCGAGCTGTGGCTGAGAGCGTATCGGGCGTGGAGGTTAGATATGGCGGGCCGAATCAAGGCCGGGGAAGGCACTCTCATCGGAAACGCAGGCGAGTGCTATGTCGCCGCAGAACTGCTCAAGAGCGGTGTCATTGCCGCACTCGCGCCTCGGAACGCACACTCTCTGGATATCCTGGCCTCAAGGGGCTGCCAAACCGTCCGCATCCGGGTCAAAACGAAATCCGCAGAGTACAGCGACTGGCAGTGGATGATCAAAAAGGATGGAAGCATCTTTCGGAATCTCTCAAAGGAGTCTGACTTCACCGTGCTCGTGGACCTCGCGATGGACACGCGTGACATGAAGTACTACGTGATTCCCACATACGTGGTCAATGATCTACTGGTGAAGGACTACAAGAAATGGGTGGCGACTCCAGGCCGAAACGGGCGTCCACACGACGCGAGCATCAGAAAGCGGAACCTTGACTCGATCAAATATGCGAAGAGACTAGCACCGTATCTGAATGCATGGGATATTCTCTGGGCAACGGACAAGGCCAAGTCCCGTGGGTTTCGCTCTTCTGAATAGAGACGGCGAGCAGTGTGAGTTGGAGTCTTAAAGAGTCACGCACATAGATCGCTGCGACCTCACGCATGCGTCGCCGAGCTCTTTCTCTTGCTGCGTTCGGACGTAATCAATCCGTACCGGGCAAGTTTCTCGACCAGCGCCTTGCGTGAGATCTGCAATTCCTCGGCGGCCTTTGCTTCGTCGCCCCGCGCGCGGCGCATGGTTCGTGCGATTATCCGCTTTTCGACGCGGGCCAGGATCTCATTGAGGCCGCGGCGCTTCCGGGCGTCTTCCGGCTCCGGCCCGATGTCGCGGAGCAGGTCGCCCAGGCCACGAAGCAGTTCGAGCGTCTCCTCGAAGAACTTCTTCTGGCCTGGTGGTATGTGGCTGCGATGTGCCTCCAGAAGCAGGACCGAAACAGAGCCCCCGAGCTGGCGTTCGAACGCGTCGAGGTGACGGAGCGTGAAGTTGCGCTGCCCGCTGGCGACGCGGCTGATGAACGACTCGCTGACCCCGATCATTCCGCCGATCTGCCTGAGGGTCATGTGCCGCTCGTCGCGCAGGTACGCGACGAGGTCGGCCGAAAACGAGGTTTCAAAGACATGGTGCATCGTGCTCAATGGGGCCTCCCCCGCTCGATGCGACGCAGGTACAGTTCATACGTGCAGTTCTGCATAGCCGCCAATCCCCGACGAACGGCTCTGGCCTCACCTTGCAGTGCCAGACTCCGAAGCGTGCAACAGAGGTTCCGAAGCGTGTGGGCGAGGATCTCGTCCGTCACCTCGGACGCAGACTGCTCAACCTGCCTGAGCCAGAGCCATGTCTCTTCAACTCGCTCGAGAACCGCTTGCCGCTGGCCGGAAGAAAGACGCTTTCTGGCGAACATGGCTGGCATGATAGCGCCAGGGCTGTGCCTCTTCCAGCATATTCATAGCACGGACTTGCCTCAAAGGCAAGTCGCGCCGGTATGCTCGTTATGGCGTCGGTGTCCATTCCCGCTTACATTGCCCAGTGGAAGTCACCCGCCAAGGGGGGTCAGTATGTGTCACGCATGCGCAGACGGTTCATTGTCGTCCTCGATTGCCTTGGTGGCATGCTGTGTGGTCTCCGCTGCGTCGGCGCAAACCCCGGCTACGCGACCGGCCGCCGACAGATGGGCGCGTCACTACGAGGAGCGGGTCGCCAGGTTCCGGCAGGAGAACGCCGCGGCGCGGAACATCGTGTTTGTCGGGTCGTCGCATGTGGAGGGGTTCGATTTCGACAAGTATTTGCCCGGCCGGCGGATCCTCAATCGCGGGATCAGTTCGGATCACATCGGAGTGGACGGGCGCGGCGTGCTCGGGCGGCTCGAGGAGAGCGTGTTTGACTGCAACCCCGGGTTCGTGCTGCTGGAGAACGGCGTCAATGACCTGGGCGATCTGTGGCGGACCGGCAAGCCGTCGCTTGATGAGATCGAGGCGGCGTACCGTAAGGTTGTCGATCAGATCAGAGCACGGCGCCCCGACGTGCCGCTGGTGATCGTCGGGCTCTTTCCCACGCGCGACCGCTACGCGGGGCTCCAGCCCCTCATCGTCGAGTTCAACCGGCGGCTGGTCCGCATCGCGGCCGACGCGAAGTGCCCGTTCATGGACGTGTACAAACCCTTCGCCGACGATGAGGGGCTGCTGCGGAAGGACTACTCCCGCGACGGCCTGCACCTCAGTGACGCGGGGTATCGCCAGTGGGCCGAGCTGGTGGAGAAGGCCCTGCCGCCGAGCGACGGGACCCGGCACACAACCACCCGGCCCGCATCCGATCGTTGAGGCGTCTTTTTCCGCGGCCCGATGGGACGGGGGCCGTATCGTGATTGTGCGTGTCGACGGCTCCCAACATAATGGCGTGCATGCGGAAGGCGGGCGATCCAGCTCTGACAGCAACCGGCAATCCCGCTCTGGCCGAGGCCGGGCAAAGCGGCCATCGGCGCGATCTCGCCATGCTCGCGGGCCTGCTGATCCTGGTGTGCACGGCCGTCACCTGTCTGTACCGTCCAGCCCTGTCAGCCGGAGCCCTCTGCTTTGATGACGACCAGTACCTCACCGGCAATCCACTGGTCCAGAACCCGGGCTGGACGTCGGCCCGGCGATTCCTGACCGAGATCCTGAAACCCTCGACAGTTGGCGGCTACTATCAGCCGCTGGCCATGATTTCCCTGATGCTGGACTACGCAGACGGCGGCCGCCCCGGGAATCTGAGAGCGTTTCATCGCACGAGCCTGGTGCTGCACGTGCTCAATACGGCCCTGATCGTCGTGCTGCTCTACCTCCTGTTTCGGCAGCCATGGGCCGCCGCCATGGCCGGGCTGCTGTTTGGCGTCCATCCGCTTACGGCCGACTCGGTGGTGTGGATTGCCGAACGCAAAACCCTGCTCGCCGCGTGCTTTTCGCTCCTCTCGCTCATCGCCTTCGTGTGCTATGCCGAATCGACCGCGGAAAGGAGCCATGCAGCCGCGGGGGGTCCGCAGCGCCGGCAAGCCGGACGTGCCGGGCCCGGGCGGCACAAAGGTGTCTTCTGGTACGCCCTCTGCTGGATGGGATACCTGTCCGCCCTCTTGTCGAAGCCAACCAGCACGCCGCTTCCTCTCCTGATGCTGCTGCTGGACTACTGGCCTCTGCGGCGGCTCGGCAGGCGCGCGATCCTCGAAAAAGTGCCGCTGCTGGTTCTGGGACTGGCCTTCGCCATCATCACCTTCCTTTCACAGCGCAGCGCCGCAGGCGTGTATTACGTAACGGAGTCCTCGCCGCTGCGCCTGCCACTGGTTCTGTGCCATAACATCGTGTTTTATCTGCGGCTGGTCGTGTGGCCCGCCGGCCTGTCGGCGCACTACCCGTATCCCGAGCCGATCTCGATCCTGCATCCGCGCATCCTCGCCGGGGTCGTCGGGACCCTGCTGCTGATTCCTGCAATGTGGCTGCTGTACCGGCGGGCGCCGGCGGTGCTGACTGGCATTCTCTTCTTCTTCATCGCGGTGTTCCCGGCCATTGGCGTGATCGGATTTGCCGACACAATCGCGGCCAACCGGTACACCTATCTGCCCCTGCTGGGGATCCTGATCATTGCGGCGTGGCTGCTGGGTGGGCTCTGGCGGGCCCGATCGAAGACCTCCGGCAGCCTGTGGTCGGGACGGGTGATGGCTTGCAGCCTCGTTGCGGCCCTGACCGCTGCAGAGGCCATGGCCACCCGCCAGTATCTCGCCCTCTGGCAGGATACGGAAACACTGTATCGACACATGGCCCGACAATCGCCGCGCGCCTGGGCGGTGCACTACACGCTGGGCAACATCCTGATGCAGAAGGGCAATACCCAGGAAGCCATCACTGTCTTTGAGCACACGCTCGATATCAGGCCGGATTCGGTGTTGTCGCACAACAACCTCGGGCTCGCCTACTCACGCCTCAACCGCCTGGAAGAGGCCGCTGCGCATTACCGCCGGGCGATCTCGCTGCAGGCAGATTACGCCGAGGCTCACAACAACCTGGGCAACATCCTGGCCAGGCAGGCGCGTCTGGATGAGGCTCGCCAGGAGTACCGGCAGGCTCTTCAACTCAGGTCGACGTATGTGGAGGCGAATCTCAACCTCGCGAACGTTCTCGCCATGCAGGGCCTGTTCGATGAGGCCATCGCCCAGCTTCGCCGGGGAGTCGAATCGAGCCCCGACCAGCCCGTGCTGCACTGCAACCTCGCCAATCTGCTGGCGACCTCGGCACGCTACGAGGAGGCCGTCCAGCATTATCAGCAGGCGCTGCGACTGCGGCCCGATTACGCGGAGGCCCGCAGCAAGCTGGACATGGTGCTGGCGGAACAGCAGAGGCAATCGCAGGCACCGCCGGCTCCAGAGGTGCCCATGCCTCGGCCGTGACGGGCCTGCGTTCGAGCCGTCCGCAGTGGTGGGTCGAGCTTACCCGAGGGCGGCGAAGGTCTTGCGGACGTACTCGATGTTGCGCCGCGTGTCCTTGATGACGTCGCCGCTGGGGCTCTGCGTCTCGAGGATGAGCCAGCCCTGGTAGCCGATCTCCTTGAGTGCGGCGGCGACGGCCGGCCAGTCGATCTGGCCGCTCTCGCCGAGATAGTTCCTGCCCTCTTTGAGGTGCACCTGGCAGACGCGCTGGACGCCGAAGCGCTTGATGTCGCTGACCGGGTCATAGCCTTTGGTGACGTGCGAGTTGTAGACGTCGTAGTAGACCTGCACGGCGCTGGACTTAGCCGCATCGAGAATCTGCAGATGGGCGTCGGGCCCGAGGTACGTTTCGATGCCCAGCACCACTCCGGCCTTCTCGGCCCGCGGGGCCAGTTCGATGAGCGACTCGGTCGTGCGCCGCATGTCTTCCTTGTTCTCCGCCTTGAGCTCGCCCTGGCCGAAGAACGCCAGCAGCATGATGTTCGTGCCGAGGTTGCGGGTAACCTCGATGCAGTCGGCCGTCCAGAGAGCGGTCTTGGGCTCGGACATGAACGGCACCTGGTTGAGCAGGCCCATCGCGGTCGAGGCGATGGCCACGCCGGTCGCCTTCGACGCGGCCAGGTATTTCTGCTGCAGCTTGGGATCGCGCAGGAACAGGTCATTGGGCGCCTTGCCGACGCTGACCTGAAGCCCGTCGAGCCCGATCTCTTTGGCCAGCTCGAAGGCCGAAATGTCCGGCCGGCCCATCGACCAGTCGCACATGCCGATGCGCAGGCCGCCGCGTCTGGGCTCCTGAGCGGCCCGCGCGGGAGTTCCGGACAGCGCCCAGGCAGCGGCCGCCCCGGTCGCGGCCAGACATTCACGACGTGTCAGTCCATGCGATGTCATTTCGTTTCTCCTGCCGGGAAGGCCGCGCTCGTGGGCCCGGATCGCCGGCCGTTCAGGGTCAAAGCCTCGAGATTCAGCGATAACTCGGCAGGGAGAATCATAAGGAAAGCGGGAAATCAGGAAAGGGGGTGAGTGATGAGTCTCCCGCTCAAGGGCCGGAGCGTTCCCGGCGCAGCTTTTCGAGCTCTTGTTCCAGCCGCTGCGCCCTGTTGGCGAGGATGTCGATCTGACGCTGGCGGTCGGCCAGCATCACTTCCCATTCATCGCGGCTGCGTTGCAGCGTCTCGAGGTTCTGCTGAAGCTCGCGCCGCCGCGATTCGAGTTCGGTGGACTGCTCCCGCAGCCGGCGTTCCAGCTCAAGCGCCCGTGCCGCCCATTCGGCCTGGCGAAGCCGACAACCCTCCAGATCCCTCTCCAGGAGGCGGTTGGCGGCCAGCAGTCGGTCTCGCTGCAGCCGGACGCGGCTCAGCTCATCTATCGGCTCCCCCTCGGCATCCTGGGGGGCCGTCGCCGGCTGGGATGCGGGCTGGCTTGCCGCCCAGAACTGATTCCAGCGGTCGACATCCTGCTGGCTGCAGCCCGCGACCAGGCCCGGGGCCACAAGCAGCAGGGCCCACCCCGTCATCCGGGCTGAATGACCGCGAGGACGAAGACAGAATCTCATATCACAGGTTTGAGATTTGAGATCTGGAATCTGACATCCTCCGCATGGATGGGGGCAGCGGTTCACAAGATGTTCTGTGGCTCTTCCGCTTCGGCGATCGGGTCGGACTTGCAGATCTCGCGCAGCACGGTCGTCGCATAGCAGCCCGACTCGAGCCGGAAGCGCAGCTCGAGAAAACTGCCGACGTCGTCGCGACCGGCCTCGACGGCCACCTCCTGCGGCTGAAAACGCAGGGGTCGGCGGGCGCCTTTGACCTTGAACGCGGTCCCCTGCCGCCAATCCTCCGGCCGCATGCCTTCGGCGTTCAGCACCGAATCCTCCCAGCGCCCGGGCTCTCCCTGGGGCTCGGTCATACGATACCCAAAGAGCGGGCCGGTCGGGGAGATCTCGAACGCGTCACACCGCGGCTGTTCGCGCTCGACGTCCTCGACGCGGAAGACCGCACCCTGCGGATGCCGCCAGGCGAGATCGCCCGCAACGAGACGATCGATCGAATCGAGCCGCTGCACCACCACCTGGTTGAAGAGCTGCGACTGGTAGGCCGAGATGTAGAAGCGCTTCATCTGCGGGTCCACGCTGCGGAGTGCCTTGGCGGCGTTTCCCCCGCTGCGGGCGACCGCGTAAGCGAGGCGCCGCTCGTTGTTGAAGGGGTACGGCCAGGTCTTTGCCGCCTGTTCATACTCCCCGCGGTCGCAGAGCTCCCGGGCACGCCTGACCTGCCCGTAGTCCGCCGGGCCGACGCGTCCGAGGATGAGGCCCAGGGCCAGTTCGGGATCGCCCCGCAGGATCGCCCGACCGATCTCCCAGGTATCGCCGCGCAGGCCGAACCGCTGGGGGCCGAAGTAATTCGGCACCCCCCGCCGCGACAGCACCTCGAGCATCCGGCGAACGTCGTCGAGACGCGAAGCGTCCACCTCGCGGATGCGGATGACAAACCGGTTTCCGGCGAGATGGCCCAGCTTGAGCTTGTTGGTGTGGCGGCTGATCTTCAGGACGCGGATGCGGTGGAGCTGCAGCCCCTCGATGAGCGCCGGATCGATGTGCTCCAGACTGAGGGTCTGCCGGGTGACCGCGTCCGCGTCCTTGAGCCCCGCGTAGCCGATGTCGCGCGCCGCCCGCCCCAGCGCCTTGGCGATCTGGGCGACCGCCTGCATGGTGGTCAGGCCTGTTTTCTCGATCTGGAAGTACACGTGCGTGCCCTGGCCGCTCGGCTCGTAGAGCGGCACTTCTTCCACGGCAAAGTCGTCCGGCCGGGCCTTGATGCGCCCGCCGATGCCGGGGATGGAGGCGGTCAGGTATGGGAGCTCGTGGACGGGGATCACTGGTTTGTCGGTTGTCCGTGGTCAGTGGTTGGGTTTGTCAGTTGTCCGTGGTCAGTGGTCAGTTGTTTGTTGCAGGCGTTTCACCTTCTCCCTTTCTCACGTTCTCACTTTCCCACTTTTCATTTTCACGTCTCACGTTTCACATCTCACGTCTCACCTCCCCCCGGTTCAGCCGGTCGAGGAACGCCGTCAGATGGAGCTGGGCTTCCATGGTCGGGACGGGAACGCCATGGCGGTTCGCCCGGCGGACCGGCTCGCCCAGAATCGCATCGACCTCCAGGGGCTGCCGGCTCTCGTAATCGATCAGCATGGACGGCCGGTACGGCCCCATCGTGGACGTATTCGACATCATCTTCTCGATCATGGGCTCGGCCTCGATCGCGCACCCGTCGGCGTTTCCGGCGGCCGCCACCTCGCACATCAATCGCCGGGCGAGGAGGGTCAGGCCGGGGTCGGCCACGATGAGGTCCGTCGCAATCCCTCCGGCGGTGATGGTCAGGGAATTAAAGGGCACGTTCCACATCAGCTTCTCCCACCTGGCCTGCTTCAGGGAGGGCGGAACGCTCACCTCAAAGCCCGCCCCGGCGAACAGGTCGGCGATCTGCCCGGCGGCGGACTGGTCTTCGAGGAGATGCCCGAAGGCCACTCGGCCATAATCGGTGTGGTGGACCACCCCCGGCTCGCCCCGATTGATGCACACGAACGCGAGCCCTCCGAAGACCCGCGACGGATCAAACCACCGGGCCAGCTTCTCCTCGATTCCGAGCCCGTTCATGAGGGCGAGAATGCGGGTCTGGGGACCGACGCAGGGGCGAATGAGCGGCTCGGCCTCGTCAATGGCTGTCGTCTTGAGCGAGCAGATGACCAGATCCACCACGCCGATCTCGGCCGGGTCGCCGAATGCCCGGACCCGCAGGTGAAAGTCGCCGTCGCAGCTATGAATGGTCAGCCCGCTTCGTCGCACCGCCTCCAAGTCTCGCCGCATCAGGAATCGGACGTCGTGGCCTGCGCGGGCGAGCCGAGCGCCGTACAGGCATCCCACCGAGCCGGAACCGATCACCGCAATCTTCATGCGGGCTAGATTATCTTGAAATTAGGAGCTTTGCACCCATCCGGCCCGATGCAGATTTGATTCTGCGCCGCCGCTTCTGCACAATAACGCCGGCCGGGGGGCCGCCTCGCGCGAACGGCATCCGGCGACTCACGATTCCCCAGAGGTCTTCATGCTGTTTCTGCTCTACGGCGTCGTTGGCTACGCCGCGTTCCTGCTCACTCTGCTCGGTGCGATCTGCTACGTGGAAAACTTCGGTTTCGCCAGGACCCTGGATGTGGGTCACGGGCTCCCGCCCGCCCGGGCAGCCCTGATCGACGTTCACCTGCTGATGCTCTTTGCCGTGCAGCACAGCCTCATGGCCCGCCCGGCGTTCAAGCGATGGTGCCGGCGTTTCATCCCGGCTCCGATCGAGCGGAGCACGTATGTGCTCGCCTCCTGCGCCGCCCTGCTGCTGCTCTTCTGGCTGTGGCAGCCGATCGGGCCGGCGCTCTGGAACGTCGAGAACCACCTGGCTCGGGGACTGCTCGTCGGCCTCTCGACCGCGGGTTTCATGT
>CAZQEN010000155.1:0-423 GCA_964591605.1 uncultured Planctomycetales bacterium | reverse complement strand
TTCACCGTCTACGCGAGCTTCCTGATCAACCACTTCGAGTTGTTCGGCCTGCGGCAGGTCTGGCTGCACTACCGGGGGCTGACCTATCAGCCGCCCTACTTCGCCAGCAGCCGGCTCTACCAGTACATCCGGGCACCGCTGATGCTGGGATTCCTGGTCGCCTTCTGGTCTGCACCGACGCTGACGCTGGGCCGGCTGCTGATGGCGACGATCAGCACCGCATATGTCCTCATCGCCGTGCGGTGGGAGGAGCGTGATCTGGCGGCGGTGATGGGCGAGGATTACCTGCGTTACCGGGAGCGGACCCCGCTGCTGCTTCCCTGGCCGCGTCCACGGGTGCGCCGCGTTCCGACGGAGCCCGAGATCTCGCCCATCCCGGCTGAAGAGACCGCAGAGCCTGCACGCCTGCCTCGTGTCGCGTAG
>CAZQEN010000154.1:0-16867 GCA_964591605.1 uncultured Planctomycetales bacterium | reverse complement strand
TAGGCCGGGACGAGAATACCGGTAAACCGGCATCGGCAATTCGATGCCGCCCGGTTACCCGGCATGAATGCCGGGCCTAGCGCACCCAGCACGAAACTCGCATACCGAAAACGGCACTAGTGCCATGGTTTCGTGCCTCCCGCAGGGGCCAGCTCGACCTGCGTCGGCGAAAAGTCCCCCGGATCGGGCACTTCGGCCATCACCCGCCCGCCCGGCTTGCGGTACGGGCCGACGAGCCGGTCAAACCGCTCGGGGTCGATCGCCCGGGCGCGGGCCGACTCGAGACTCACCGTGCCCTCGGCCACCAGTTGAGCCAGACTCTGATCCATGGCCGACATGCCGAATTTCGAGCCCGTCTCGATCATGCCGGGGATCAGGTGGGTCTCGCTGTCGCGGATCGCCCGGCGGATCGCCGGGGTCATGACCAGGATTTCCAGGGCCGGCGCCATGCCCTCTGTGCCTTCGCGGCGCAGCAGCGTCTGGCAGACCACCGCCCGCAGCGAGCCGGCGAGCTGCACGCGGATCTGCGCCTGCTGGCTCGATTCGAACACGTCGATGACGCGGTCGATCGTCTGGGCGGCGCTGCTGGTGTGCAGCGTGGCGAGGACCAGATGACCGGTCTCCGCGGCCGTCAGCGCTGTCGCGATGGTCTCGCGGTCGCGCATTTCGCCGACCAGAATGACATCGGGCTTCTGCCGCACCACGTGCCGCAGGGCCTCCGCGAAGCTGGGCGAATCGTGCCCGATTTCCCGCTGCTCGATCACGCAGCGCCGATGCGTGAACAGAAACTCGATCGGGTCCTCGAGTGTGATGACGTGGCGTTCGACCCGCTCGTTCATGTACTCGATCATCGCCGCCAGGGTGGTGCTCTTGCCCGAGCCGGTGCTGCCGGTGACCAGGACCATCCCGCGGGTCAACTGGGCCAGCTCGGCCAGCTTGGGCGGCAGGCGCAGCTCGGCGAAGGAGGGGACGCTCGTGCTGATGAAGCGGATGGCGGCCGCGTGGGTTCCCCGCTGCCGATGGACGTTGACGCGGACCCGCCCGACGCCGCTCTGGCCGTAGGCGAAGTCGCAGTCGCCGAACCGGGCAAGCTGCTCGCGCTGTGGAGGGGTCATGAATTCGAGCAGCAGGGTTTCGAGCGTCTGATGGTCGAGCGTGGTCTCGCCCAGCGTCGTCAGGCGGCCATGGATATACACGCAGGGAGGGCGATTCGGCACCAACAGCAGGTCCGATGCTCCCGCCTGGATCGATTGCCTGAGAAGCTCGTCAATCCGCATGGCTTATCCCATGGGCCGCCGGCCCCGCGACGCCCGCACCCGCTCAGCTCGCGATCACCCGCAGCACCTCCTCGATCGTCGTCACCCCCCGGCGGATCTTGTCGAAGCCGTCTTCGACGAGGCTGCGAATGCCGGTGCGCTTCGCATGGGCCCGCAGGGCGTTGAGCGTGGCCCCCGCGGTGATTGCGTCGCGCATTTCGTCGTCGGGCACCATCATTTCGTACAGGCCGATCCGCCCGACGAAGCCGGTCCGGCGGCACTGCGAACAGCCCTGCGCGGTGCAGATCCGGCTGATGCTCTGGCCGAGCAGCTCCGCGGAGTGGACCAGGTTGGCCGGGGCCGGGCCCTCCTCGCTGCAGCTCGCGCACAGCTTGCGGACCAGCCGCTGGGCCAGCACGCCCACGAGCGACGCGCTGATCAGGTACGGCTCCACGCCGACGTTGTAGAGCCGCGTGACCGCCCCCGGCGCATCGTTGGTGTGCAGCGTCGAAAAGACCATGTGCCCCGTGAGCGCGGCCTGAACGGCGATCTTGGCCGTCTCCGTGTCGCGGATCTCGCCGATCATGATGACGTCCGGATCCTGCCGCAGCAGCGACCGCAGGGCCGCCGGAAACGTGAACCCGATCTTGTCGTTGACCTGGAACTGGTTCACCCCCGCCAGGTTGAACTCGATGGGGTCCTCGACGGTGCAGATGTTGATCGAAGGGGTATTGATCTCCGAGAGGGCGGAATACAAGGTCGTGCTCTTGCCGCTCCCGGTCGGTCCGGTCACCAGCAGCAGGCCGTGCGGCTGGTTGATCTGGCGACGGAACTCCCCCAGGGTGCGCTCGTCGAAGCCGAGCTGCTCGAGGCGCACCAGCACGTGCCGGTTGTCGATGATGCGCAGGACAATCTTCTCGCCGTGCTTGTTGGGCAGCACCGAGACGCGCAGATCGATCGGGCGGCCCTCCAGCTTGACGTGGATCGCCCCGTCCTGAGGCAGGCGCCGCTCGGAGATGTCCAGCGACGCCATGATCTTGATGCGGCTCGACAGGGCGGGGGCGATGTGCATCGGCGGCCGGATCCGCTCGACCAGGCGCCCGTCCACGCGGTAGCGCACGCGCAGCGCGTTCTCGTCAGGTTCGATGTGGATGTCGCTCGCCCCCTCCCTGACCGCCGTCGAGACGAGGCTGTTGACCAGCTTGATGACCGGCGAGCCGTCGGTCACGTCAGCCAGGTTTCCGATGTCCAGAACGGTGCCGCCGGTGTCCTCGAAGGCCTGACCGGCCTCGTCCATCAACTCGTCGAGGACGAACACCTTCGCATCCGGCTGCTGCAGTTGCGTCAGCGACTTGATGTCCTGCGGAGTGGCCGCGACGAGCTGCACGGGGCATCCGGCGATCAGGCCGATCTCTTCCGCGAGGAATGGGTTAGAGGGCTCGTGGACGGCCACCGTCAGGACGCCGTCCACCCTGAAGAGCGGCAGAATGCCCAGCTTCTCGATGGTGTCGCGAGGAAGGGCATCGGCCACCCGGGGGTCCATGAGCCGCGGCCCCAGCCGGGCAAACGGGATGCCGTAGGACTCCGCGAGGGCCTCGATCACCTGCTCCTGCGAGCAGAAGCCCAGCTCGACCACCATTTCACCCAGCAGCGTGCGGTGGCCGCTCTTTTTCTGCTCGGCCAGCGCCTCGTCGATCTGGGCCTGCGTGATGAGGCCCTTGTCGACCAGGATCCGCCCGACCGGCCTGGGCGCGGTCATCGTGGCCACGCTCATGCGGCGCCTCCCGCGGGAACTTCAACCCGGCCGGCAAAGGCCGCGCAGAACCCGCTGCGGGCTTCCTCCAGACTGTGGTGGATGGTGAGCTGGCGTTCGAGGCGGGTGATCTCGAACACCTTGCGGAGCACCGCGTCGGTCACGCACAGATGCAGCATGCCGAGCTGATCCTGCGTCCGGCGTCCCAGGGCGGTGAGGGCCTCGAGGGCACTGCTGTCGAGTGCCCGGGTCTGTGACAGGTCCACGAGAAAATCCCGCCGGCCGGCCTGCAGGGCCTCGGCCACCGCCTGGTTGAACCTGGGCACCACATCGGCGAAGAATTCGCCGGCGACCGCAATGATGGTCAGATCATCCTCGATCGAGGTGGTGATTCTCATCCCCGTCCAACCCCCCGCCCCCGCGATGCGAGGCCTGCGTCGCGCGGCAGCTCTCCCGCGGCGAGCTTCTCCGAATCGCTCATGATGCTCAGCAGCCCAGCCGGATCGTCTCTCAGCAGTACATCGACCATCTCCGGATCGAACTGCGTGCCCGACCAGCGCCGGATCTCGGCGATCGCCATCGGGATCGGGTGGGCCGTCCGGTAAGTGCGGCAGGTGGTCATGGCATCGAAGCTGTCGGCCAGGCCGATAATCCGTCCCATGAGCGAGATCTGCTCGCCGGCCAGCCCGCCCGGATATCCGCCCCCGTCATAGCGCTCATGATGCTCCAACACCCCCGGAATAAGGTCCTCGATCTGCGGCACGTCCTGGAGGATTCTCGCCCCGATTTCGGGATGGCGTTTCATCTCGGCGAACTCCTCCTCGCTGAGCCGTCCCGTCTTGCGGAGGACGTGCTCGGAGACGCCGATCTTGCCCACGTCGTGCAGCAGGCCGCTCAGGTAGACCCGTGAGCACTGCTCGGCGGGCAGCCCGAGCCGCTCGGCGAGGTGGCGACTGAGCCACGCGACGCGCTGCGAATGCCCGCGGGTGTAGGGGTCCTTGGCGTCGATGCTGCTGACCAGGGCGTGCAGCAGCCCCATGAAAAGCTGCTGGAGGTCGTCGTAGAGGCGGACGTTTTCGAGGAAATCGACGCTTCGCGCGGCGACCGCGCTGATGAGCTGAACCTCCGGTGAGCCGAATTCGCCGTCATCGACGTGGTTGAGGGCCAGCAGTCCGCCGTAGCGGACCCCCTGCCGCTCCAGCGGGACATACGCCAGTTGGCGGAGCCATCCGCCACCCGCCGCGCCGTGCCCTTCCTGCCCTTGCCGTGTCCCCTGCAGGCCAGGCTCGGCCTCCACGTGATTGATGACCCGTGGCTGGCCGTCCGCCGGCCCGGCGTCCCGCAGGGCGTGATAGAGCCGAACCAGCTCCGCGTCCGATGCGGGCACCCTCCCGGCCCGCACAACCTGCGGCCCTCCCAGGCCCCCCGCTCCATGGGAAGGCGCACCCTCCAATCCACCCCCTCCGACGAGTTTGCCCGAAGGCGAAACAGACCCTCCCTCCAGCACCGCCGCAAACGCCTGCACGACGGTCACCTCGCGGAGCTCACGGCAGACCTCCTCGAGATGCCGGGCCGGCCGGCAGAGCACCGTGAGGTGGCTGCTGAGGCGGTAGATGAGGTTGAGCTCCTCGTACGCCTGGGCAAGGTGTCCCGCGAGATCCTGCACGTCGCGCGTGGCCATGGCCCGCCCGGCGATCGCTTCGACCTGACTGCGGAGAATCCCGGCATAACCATCGAGCACCTCCGGCGGATGCTCTGGGATCTGCGCGGCCAGATGCTCGCAGATGATCCGATCCAGGCCGTGAAGCGAGCAGAATCGCGCGAGGTTCTCATCGTCGCGAAAGCCGGTGGCCAGCCCGCAGCCCAGCACCACGCCCCCCGCCCGCCCGGTTCCGCCCGTCGTCCCGGCCGGGTCCCTGCACACGCCGCGTCCGCTGCCGGCGGACCGATCGCTCTGCGATCTCCGCCCTGCGGACGGCGAGTCGAGGGCGCCCCGTCCGGCCCGTGCGGCCCGCCCGCGGGCAGGAACGGGCAGGCACATCACCCAGATCGCGCTGTGCGGCTCGAGCTCGACGCAATCCGGCCCGGACGCAAGGGCCGCCCGGGCGAGCCGGGCGAGCGCCTGCTGAAACCGGTCCGAAGAGCGGCGCAGGAGCTCCCACAGCGCCGGAGGCTCGGGCATGCCGACCACCGGCCGGCCCTCGTCATTCCACAGGGAGATCCACAGGCCCACTTGCGCCCACGGCCGCGTGAAGCCGGCAAACTCGTGTACCAGGCCCGTCAGGGGTGTGACCGCATGGCTCCCGATTGCGTCGATGGATGCACTCTGCATGGTTCGCCCTGGGCGGCTTCGTCGTCCACGCCCCGCAGCCCCTCGCTCCGCTCAGACCACCGCCCCGCATCGCTCGTCGAGCAGCTCCTGCACGCACCGCAGAATCTGCCGCGGACTGAACGGCTTGGCGAGCACGCGCCGCACGTTATCCGCGGCCCGGTCCCGATCGGGGAGGTCGAATCCTCGCGCCGTGAGCAGCAGGATGGGAATGTCGCGGGTCATCGGATCGCGATGCAGCTTGCAGGCGAGCTCGAGCCCGCTGAGGCGCGGCATCTGAAAGTCCGTGATGATCACGTCGGGGCGCCCGGTGACCGCCTGGGCATAGGCCTCGGCGCCGTCCTCCGCGGTGAGCACGTGAAAGCCCGCGTTCTGCAGCTTGATCGAGACGACGTTGAGGATGTGCGTCTCATCGTCGGCCACGAGAATTGTCGCAGGTCGCATACCGCTCCCTTTCTTCAAATCCGGCCGGACCCGCCGCCGGCTGTATCCCGGCGCAGCGGGCTGCGGGCCGCATGTCCGTGGTTTACCGCACCTCCACCTGGTTCACCGGCCTCGCGCAGGCCGGCCCGTGAGAGCGGAAAACGCAGGACGAACGTCGTGCCGACGCCGCGCTCGCTGCTCACATCGATCGCGCCCCCGTGAACCGTCTCCACGATCTCCTTGACCAGGTTGAGCCCCAATCCCGTCCCCTTGGCCACCGCGATCCCCTCCCGCGAGCGGAAGAACTTGTCGAAAACCCGCGGCAGCTCCTCCTGGGCGATCCCCATGCCGGTGTCGCTCACCGCGATCGTGAAATGCCCCTGGCCCTGGTCCGTGTCCGCGCGGACGCACACCTTCCCGCCCGGCGGAGTGTACTTGATGGCGTTGCTCACGACGTTCTGCACGGCCTGGTAGAGCAGGTCGCGATCGGCCTCGATTGTCGGGAGTGCCTCGCCGAATTCCGCCTCCACGGTGATGTCCTTCTCGCGGGCCTGCGGCGCCATGAGATCGAGCACCTGCCCGATGACCTCCTGCGGGCGGATCTGCACGCGGCGGATGTCCATCACGCCCGATTCGATGCGGGAGATGTCCAGCACGTTGCTGATCAGGCGCTGCAGGCGGTCGGTCTCCGACTCGACGATCTTGTAGAAGTCCAGCCGCGTCTGCTCGTCGCCCGCCTCGCCGTCCACCAGCATCTCGATATACGCCCGGATGCTCGAGAGCGGGGTGCGCAGCTCGTGCGAGACGGCAGAGACGAAGTCGGTCTTGATCCGGGCCAGCTCGCGCTCGCGGGTGACGTCGTGGAGGATGGCCACGATGCCCCGCGACTCGCCGTCCTCGTCCACCACCCGTGAGAGGGTGATCATGAACGTCTGCAGCTTTCCGTCGCGGAGCTGGCTGTACTCTACTTCGCGCCGCGGGGAGGTATCGCTCGCCGCCCGCGCTTCCTTGATCAGCCTGATGACGGACGGGTCCTGGATGATCCGCTCGATCGGCCGGTGCCGCGCTTCACTGAGCTCGAACGCGAACAGCCGCTCCGCCGCCGGGTTGGCCAGCACCAGTTCGCCGAACGGATCGATCACCATCACCGCATCGGAAATGCTGTGAATGATCGCCGCGGTATGGCGCCGCTCGGCCTGGGCAGCCCGCATGTGCAGATCGAGCTCCTTCTTCTGCACCCGGAGCCGGTCCATCCGCGTCCGCACGCGCTCCACATACTCTTCGAGGGCGGTCAGTGTGGCCTGCAGCTCTTCGGGCACCGGGAATTCGAGCGGATCGAGCCGGTCTTCGCGGGTGAGCGTGCGGAGCTGGTCCTCCACGTGCCGCAGCGACCGCTGCAGCAGATAACGCCCCATGAGCAGCATGAAAATCGCCAGGCACACCAGCATGCCGCAGGTGGACCAGACGACGAGCTGATGATCCCAGCGATCGCCGCGCTCGATGCGGACGATGCCGTAAGTGGCCGCCATCACCACCGCGACCAGCATCGCGAGAGTCAGTGAGTGCATGCGGCCGAGGGTGAGCATCGGGGCACCGCTGCTTCCGGCCGCCAGGCCCACCGGTGTCCAGACCGGGCAGCCTAAACGCACGGCCGGCGCATCGCCCGTCCCCCCGACGGCGTCAACCCGCGCCTCGAGGGCGGACGGCGGACTGGCCGAGTGGGGTGCGGCGCTCATGGGGACGCTGCCCTCTCCGCCCGACTCCGGGCATCGGAAAACCGGTGTGATGATTCGCGGCGTTCCATTCAACCCCCCTGGGCCCGCCGTCTCGACGGGCCGGGCCGGCGCGGCGGCTCGGGCTCCTGCGTCCAGTGCCGCGCCCACGCGCAGTCCGGGTTGGCCTGCAGCGCCGCTTCGACGCACTCGCGGGCCCGTTCAGGGCTCCCCACCGCGCTGTAGCAGCGGGCCAGGAGATAGTTCTCCACCTCATCCGCGGAAACGCTGCGGGCCAGCGGCTCGAGCACCGGAATGCCCGCCCGATAGTCCTTCTGCGCCCAGCACACGTAGCCGAGAGTCAACTGGTACTCGCGATTGTCCGGGGCGAGCTGCGTCGCCTGCATGGCCGCCCGCCGCGCGGTGAGCAGATCCCTCGATTCGAGCGACGCCTGAGCCAGCAGCGCCCAGTGGCGGGCGTTGCCCGGCTCGCTGTCCACCGCCCGGCGCAGCACCGCCTTCGCGGCTTCCGGCTCGCGCAGGGCCAGATGACATTTGCCCAGCGCTGCGAGCAGAGACACCTGCGGCTCGGGCACGGCCGTCGCCGCCAGGAGCATCGGCCTGGCCTCGTCGTACTTCTTCGCCAGCGTCAGCGCCATGCCGAGTTGGGATTTGAGCCGCAGGTCGTCGGGGGCGATCCGCACCGCCTCGCGGAACGCCATCGCCGCCTGTTCGTAGTCATTGCCCATCATGTAGATTTCGCCCGCCAGCCCGCGCAGGGTGGCGTTCTGCTCGAAGTCGATGAGACGCGACCGGACCAGCTCCAGGGCCTCGGCCCTGCGGTCCAGCGAGACCAGCGTTTCGGCCACGGCGACCACGTACGGCGCGTTCATCGGCTCACGCTGCGCGGCCCGCTGATACCAGGCCAGCGCCTCTTCCTTTTTGCGGTACCGCTGGCAGATGATGCCACTCAGGTAATCGGTCTCCGCCGAGTCGGCGCCGTGCCGCAGCCCTTCCTCCAGCGCTTCGGAGGCTGAGGCGGTTTCGCCCTTTTCCAGCAGGATCCTGGCCTGAAGCACGAACGCCTCCCCGTATTCCGGGTTCAGGGCCAGCGCCTCATCCAGGTGGCGCTGGGCTTCGGTGAGCTGGCCGGCGGCCAGGCTCTCGCTGGCGAGCTGATACTTGAGCTTCGCGCGAACGCTGCTCCAGCGCTGCCGGGCCTCCTGTTTGGAGTCCGGAGGAAAAAGCTGGGAGCAGCCGGTGCCGGTAAAGACCGCCGCCAGCAGCCACGCCGCACCTCGAATACCGGATGCTGAGTTCATTCTCATCAGCGCGCTCCTTCGCCTGAGGGCTCCCATCCCTGACCTGCTACTGCGGGGCAACCTCTTCGATCGTCGCGGGCGGGGCCGCGCTCCTGTCGGTTCCGCCGGGCTCGGACCTCTGCGGGATGCTGAACGGCGGACCGGGCCGGTCGAAGAGCGGCCCCATGCCGGTTTCCTGAGCGATCTGCTGGCTGATGAAGCCGCGGATCGTCGCCGCCTCGTCGTCCCACTCGCGCTTGCAGGTGAGCTGCTCCTTGAGCTTGATGGCGTCCACGAACTTGGGACTGTTGTTGATGGCCAGGTCCAGATCCCACAGCGCCTTGTCGATGTCGCCCTTCTGCAGATGCTCCTGCGCCCACTGGTAATGGGCCTGGGCGAGCCGTTCGCGCCCGTACCACTGCAACCCGCGCCGCATCCCCACCCGGTAGCGTTCCACGTCGTTGAGGATCTCCTCGCTCGCCGGGGCCAGCGTGTCGGGGTCCTTCACGATGCGCACCGTCAGCAGGATGATCACTTCCTCCCGCTGCGTGTTGTCATGAATGTTCCTGAACAGGGCGCCCGCGATCGGCAGATTGCCCGCGATCGGGATCTGCTCGCGGCCGGCCGACGTCACCTCGCGGAAGAGGCCGCCGATCAGGATCGTGTTGCCGTCCCGGACGATGATGTTCGTGGTCACCTCGGTGGTCTGCTCGAACGGCAGGTTCGCCGCGGTCAGGCCGCCGGTGCTGTCCTCGGGGTGCACCTCGACCCTCACGTACCCGTCATCGCCGATGAACGGCCGGAACCGCAGTTGCGTGCCGGTCTCCAGGAACTGCACGTTCTGCACCGCCGACGTCTCCGTCACGGTGGTGGTCAGATAGCCGTCGCGCCGCCCGACGATCACTTCGCCGCGCTGCTTGTTGAGCGTGAGGATCTTGGGATTCGCGATGACCGTCGTATCCGTCACCTGTTCGAGGGCGCGGATGAACATGGCCACGTTGTTGTGGATGATGCCGAACGTGAAGCCTCCGTTGGGCACCGAGCTCGCAAAATCGGTGTTCGCCGCGATCGTCGTCTTCTGGAGCTGATTCGCCGGAAGATTCCCGATGGTGATGTTCGTCCCCGCCGGGTTCGAGACCGAAGCCACGTTCTGGAAGTCGACGCCGCCCACCAGGTTGAAATCGATCCCCAGGTAGTTGTCCTCATTGAGCTGGGCACGCAGGATGGTCGCCTCGATGAGCACCTGTTTGGGCCGGGTGTCCAGGTCGGCCAGCATGGCGGCGATGGCCTCCACCCGGTCGGCGTAATCAACCACCAGCAGGGCGTCCTCGTTGGCGATGGTGTTGCCGCCGGCGGCCTCGGCATTGGCGGCCACGCCCATCTCGGCCGCCGGAGTCGTCGTGACCTTCCCTTCCGCGCTGAGCAGCGGGGCGATCATCTCGCGGGCATCCGAGGCCCGGACGTATTTCAACCGGAACAGGCGCGTCACGCGCGTCCGCGACGCCGACTGCATCTCCTTGAGCTCCTCCTTCGTGTACACGTAGATGAAGTTGCCGTGCTCGCGCCAGCCGGCCCCATTGGCGTCCAGGATCGCCGTCAGCGCTTCCTCGAACGTGACGTTGTACAGATTGGCGGTCACTCTGCCGCCGACGTCCTTGCTGGCCACGATGTTGCGCTGGCTCTGCATCGAGAGCATCTGCAAAACGCTGGCCAGGCTCAGATCACGGACGTGCATCTCGACGCGGCCCTGGGGACTGACACGCACATCACCCGCCGGCTCCTCGGAATCCTCGGCCGGCTGCGTCTCGGCGATCGCTTCGCCGGTCAGCTCGCTGTCCTGGGTGTCGTCGGCCGGTTCCGTCGCCGTCGGCTGGCTGGCCCCCACGCCGTTGAGCAGACTCTGAACGACGCCCGTAAAGGAGGGCGCCTGATGGCCGGAGGGGTCGCCTGCCTGTGCAGGACCCCCACCCCCGGCCGGCAGGGCCATCGACAGCAGGATCAGCGCGGGGCCGATCCACATGCCCGCCAGATGCCCTGACCTCCGTGATGATCGGGCTTTCATAGCCGCACTCCTCAGGAGCCTACTTCAAGTACAACTCCACCTTCACACCGTCCCGCTCCAGAACCACGCGCGTCGGCTCAACGCGTTCGAGCACGAATCCGTTCACGCGTTGGCCGGGCTTGATGAACTCTCCGTTGATGCACGCCAGCGGCGCCGGTCCGCACATCGTGCTCTGGAGCGTCAACGTCCGGGCCGCCGCCTCCACCGGATCTTCAAACATCACCGGCGCGGGCGGCTGGCTGCGGTCAGCCGGCTCTTCCCGTCCCGCCGGATACCGCTGCAGATCCAGGGCAAACGGGTCGCCCGTGAGCTCGCGCACCAGCGGGGTCGAAATCAACATCCGCGGCGGCGTGGGCCCCGCGGCGCCCGGTCCGGCACGCGAGGGGCTCTGACCACCGGTCGGCGACGCCGCCGGAATGCCCGCCGCCTCGATCTGCTCCGGCCCGGCCCCCGGCCACAGCCAGCGCACGTAGAGAACCGCCAGCACCAGCGTCAGGACGACCAGAACCGCGCTCTTTCGCGGATCCGCCCTGAGGTGGGCCGCAAGCAGAACTCGCAGCGGCGGCTTGGCGATCCTCATGACCCTGCTCTCGATGCTCAGCGTCTCGCAGACCGCTGAATGCCGTCAGCCCCTGACACGCCGCGGCCGCTTGCCGCCGGCCCGTCGCACCGCGATCGCGGCGAAGCCGCGGCGGCGTGTCAAGGGTCACCACGCAGCCCGCTCTCAGGAGCTGCGGTAAAACACCCTGAGTTGCATCTCGCTCTGCACCTCACCTGGCCGATCCGCGGCCACCTTCGCGTCGAATCGCTCGACCCGCGTGAGCCGCGGCAGCCGCTCGATGTCCTGCAGCAGCCCGTAGACTTCCTTGAACGGGCCGTGCACCCGCAGCACGATCGGTATGGCGAACAGCTCGTTCACACGCACCGCCGCACCCGGCTCGATCGCATCGGGCCGCAGGCCGTGCCGCTCGGCCGCCCCGGCCAGCCGCTCCAGGTAGTCACCCAGGTGGTCGCGGGGCGGAACCTGCTGATCGAACTGCCCCACCTGCCGGCGAAGCTGATTGACTTCCGCCTGCAGACGCGGGACTTCCTCCAGATCCGAGCGGCCCTCGTCGACCCGCCGGCGCTCCTCCCGGAGCGATTCCCGGAGCCCGCGGGCCTTTCCGAACTGGGGCCCGGCCACCAGGAAAAAGAACGCGGCCAATCCTGCGACGAGCCCCGCCGCCCACACGGCATCATGTCGCCTGACGGATCTCATCCGCCGCCTGCCTCCGACCTGGCCGTCTTCGAGGGTGCGGGCCCGGTCTCTGAAGCATCCGCCGGCGCCAGCGCGACCCGGCGGATCCTGAATTTGAGCTCGAACTCCCGCATCGACCGTCCCGACTGCTGCGCCTCGCGCGAATAACTCAGCCGCACCTCCTCGAGCAGCGGCGAACTCGAGAGCCTCCCGAAAAACGTGCCCACATCCACATCGCTCGGAGCCACCCCCTGGAGCACGCCCTCCATGCCGCCGTTCACCGGCGGGGAGCCTGTGACCAGCGGTGGAACCGCCGCCGCGACGCCCGGTGGCTGGACCGTTTCCCCGCCGCCCGACCGGATCGAGATGCTGCGCAGCGCCATGCCGGGGTTCATCTGCCTCCGAATCTCGGCAATCACCGCGTCGACCGGCGCGTCGTCGTCCAGCCGGCTCAGCAGTTCCGCTCGGGTCCGCAGGCTGGCCCGCACCTGCTTGAGGGCGACCAGCCGCGCCCGCTGCGTCCCGCGCAGGCCCGAGCCTTCGCGGAACGTCGAGAGAGCCGCCTCCGCCGTGCGGATCTCCGAACGCATCAGCCCGTTCAGCACCGCCAGCGCGGTCACCACTGCCAGCGAGTAGACCAGGTTGCGGCGCGTTCGCCGGCGCCGCCGGATCGCCTCGTGGAACGACTGCGGGAGAAAGTCGAGTTCCTTCATGCCGCCGCCTCCGCCGTCTGGACCGGCTTGAGCGCCAGACCCAGGACCGTTGCCCACTCCGGCTGGCCGCTGCGCCGGTCCATGCCGCCGCTCTCCGTTTCGCTGGCCATGTTCCGCATCGGACGCCCCACCCGGAACGGCACGTTCACCTGGTCCGAGAGCATCCGCAGCAGATCCTGCCCGTGAGCCTCACCCCCCACCGCGGTGACCTCGTCGCAGCGGATGCCGCGGAACGTCACCGAGCAGTACCGCAGGCACAGCGCGATCTCCTTGCTGAGCTGCTCGATCGCCGGCCGCAGGGCGTCGGCGAGCGCCTGCCGCGTGTTCTCGCCCACCTTCTCCTCGCCCTCCCCCTCGATGCCCAGCGCCTGCATCATCTGCTGGCGATGCAGCCGGAGCCGCAGTTGCGACGCCTCGGCGAGGCTCAGGTCGAGCTGCTCGGAGGTGAGTTCATCCAATCGACTGCCCCCGACCGGAATCGATTTGAAGAAGATGATCTCCGGTCCGCGCGAGACGATGAGCCGCGTCGCTGCGTATCCGACGTCCACGAAGGCGTTGACCGAGTTGCGGTCCTGCTCGCGCCGCAGGAACCGCTCGAATCCGCGGAACACCGCACAGGGTCCCGCGTCGATCGCCACCGGCCGCAGGCCCATCCGCCCCAGCAGCGAGGTATGCCGGCCGATGTCCGCGCTGGCGGCGCCCAGGACGATCAGCTCCTGGCGCATCTCGGTGCCCTGGCGCACGTCTCCGGCCACCAGGAAGCGGAGCTCCGCCTCGGCCGGGTCGAGCCCGAAGCGCTCGCCCGCCTCGAACCGCACCACCTCCGCCATCTCGCTCTCAGGCATGACCGGCACGCGCAGGTTGCGGACCTGCAGGGCATCCCATCCCATGTGCGTGATGACGTCATGTCCGAGAAAACCGCCCTCGGAGAGCAGCTCCCGGACCGCCTCGACGGCGGTACGCTCATACTCGGCGGGGGAATGCGGGCCCGGGGGCAGCAGGCGCTGCCCGCACGCGATGATCGAGACCTGCCCGCGGTGACGGGCGGTCTGCATCATGCGGATGCACCGCGCACCGAGGTCCAGGCCGATAGGATCGACCCGCCGACTGACCCAGAACGAGGCAGACATGGACGCTTGGCACCTCAGAGTTCCAGAGAACACCAGCCGCCAGGAGCACTATTTTCGGATCACGCGCGGCGCAGGCGCGGTGGCGCCCTCTGTCCTGGACTCTTTATCGGTACCAACTACCTTCACCTTCAGTGTCTGGGTCCGAAGATGTTGAAGGATGGACTCCAGCAGCACGTTCCCCCGGTCCTGCGCGCCGAGCATCTGCTTGCGCTGCATGCCGCTGTCGGGAATCTGCGCCATTGCCCGCGGCTCGAGTGGCCCGATAAGAACCGCCAGCTCAACCGCAATCACCGCCAGCAGCGCGACGATCCCGGTCAGACACCAGCGCAGCCACCGTGTATTGAGAGTCTCCTGCATCGAAGGTCTCCTTCCAGAAACAAAATGGGCCCGGCAGGCCGCCCCCCCTGGACGGTCTGACGAGCCCGGATCATGCACTGTAGAGGGCGGCCCGCGCCGCCCCGAGCCGGTCAGTAACCGATGTGCGCCGCGGCGTCGTTCGCGCGGAACGTCCCGGTCGCCTCATCGTAGTACCATGCACTGGTGCCCGCGGCTCCGTTGCCGATCGTGTTGGTGCCCGTATAGGGATTGACCGGAACCGACTGCAGATACGGGCCCAGGTCGAATCCGGCCGTCCCCAGCGCCGCCGTCGTGC
Source organism: uncultured Planctomycetales bacterium (assembly GCA_964591605.1). Taxonomy (GTDB): domain Bacteria; phylum Planctomycetota; class Phycisphaerae; order UBA1845; family PWPN01; genus CAYLLT01. The sequence continues at coordinate 2,299 of CAZQEN010000154.1, read as the reverse complement.
CGTCTTCCTTGCTCGCCAGCGTCATCTGGTTCGCGAAGGTCGCCAGCGCCGGGTAAACGTCGTTGTGCTGAATCTTGTAGAGCTGGATCTGCCCCCGGATCGTCTGCAGATTCGTCTTGAGGGCACTCAGCTTGGCGTCGCTGCTGGCGTCGGAGAACTGCGGAACGACGATCGCCGCCAGAATGCCCAGGATGATCACCACAATGAGAACTTCGACCAGGGTAAACGCCTTCTGCGCCCGCATGGCTGCCCCCTTCAGGTACATAATGCGGCCCCTCACGCAGGCGCCGCAGCCCGAGATGAACGACTATCCGAGCCTATCGGACAGAATGAAACCTCACTTGATGGCCCGGCCGGCGATCCCGGCGCGGGGTTCTCCGATCGGCGCAAAACGAGCGCAACGGCCGATAATGAGCCGCCGGAGTGGTCCCCCGGGCAGCCCGACTCCTCTCCTTCATGTCTGTTGGATGGAGGTATTCCTCGAAATGCTCAGTGGCGATCGGTGAGGTTCGCCGTCCTCGGCGATGAACCGCCCGCGTCCAGGCGAAGCGTCAACTGGTCGCGGGTCAGCGAGTGGACCGCGCGCGCCTGTCCGGCATCCGCATCCAGCGTCGTCCACTGAGGCAGGGAGTGCCCGCTCGTGGAGTGCGGCAGGTCGGCGGGGCTCGTCAGGCGCAGCCAGTCACCCCCCGGCCCGCTCAGGTGGGCGGCCGCCGCACGTCCGCCGCACGCCTGCAGGAACGTGAACGCGATCACGTCCAGCGCCGCGGCGGACAGGCCGGCCCTCGGCACGTCGACCACGAGCCGCCCGTCGGATCCCACCGCGTCAACGAGCCGGGTGAACCACTCCAGCGAATACTGCGGAAAACGCTCGCCCGCCTGCGGCCAGCACTGGTAGAGCAGGTCGAATCGGCGTCGCGAAGTGAGCACATTCATGGCCGCCGGGCTGCGCAACCCCTCGCCGCCGCCCGTGGTGGGCAGAAAGACCACCCGCCCGTCCGCCCGCCGGCGCAATTCTTCGGGACGCGCCGGGCCGAGCCAGCACACGCTGCGGGCGCGGGCCAGCGACTCGGCCAGCCAGGCATCCATTGCGGCCGCCGGCGCCTCCTGCGCCGCGGTCCGCTCGCGCTGCAGCGCCTGACGCACCTCTCCCGGGAAGATCAGAATCGCCCCCCCGAGCGTGGCGAAAACCAGGGCCAGGCGGGCATGCCGCACATGGCTGGGTCGGTCCTGTGTATAGATCTGCAGGATGCCCGCCGTGCCCAGCAGGGTCAGCACGCCCAGGATCAGCAGCCCCGCCGACCCCAGCAGCGGCAGCGCCCACCAGTGGGCGACGGCCAGCCCCGCCGCCGCCCCCGCCGAGACCGTGGTCGTCAACTGGGCGCAGACCAGCCGCTCGCGCCCGAGCCGCGCCAATGAGGCCTGCTCGAGCCAGTGAAGCACGTATCCGAGCATCCAGCCTGCCACAAGAAGTCCGAACCAGTTCCAGGAGCCCCACGGCTGAATCCGCAGCGCCCCCGCGCACGCCAGCCCGCACACCCACATCCACAGGCCCGCGTCGCTGAGCGGCGCCGCCGGCCGCAGCGCTCCGCGCCACCGGCCCAGCCCCCCGACTCCGATCCCCAGCAACAGCCATGAACAGGAACGATACCAGCCGCTCGATCCCGCCGGCCCGCTCCCGGCCAGGCCCCCCATGACGAACACCGCCCCCATGGCCCAGGTCAGCAGCGACCCCACGCAGACCCACACGTCAGCGCCCGCCAGATCCGGGGCCTCGCTCAGGTCCGCCGGCTGAGTCGCAGCGGCCAGCGGGGCCCGGCGCACGCCCACGCAAACCACCGACATCACGAACAGCGGCAACGCCCCGATCAGGTACAACTGGTGTCCGGACATCCCCCGATCGAGCCACGCCGAGGCCGTCGCCCATGCCAGGGCACATCCCACGATCGCCTGGCCGGCCGGGCTCCAGTGCGGCTCCGGCGACGGCCGGCCCCAGCCCCGCCCACTCGCCAGCATCACCACGATGAGCCCCTGCACGCACCACGCCGCGCCCAGAAGCAGCCCCAGCCCGATCGCGTTCAACAGCACGAGCGTCAGCGGCGTCCAGAAGAAATGCTCCAGGAAGTATGCGTGCAGACGCAGATACGGCCCCGACAGCGCGAGCTGAATCACGCACAGAATCCCCGCCGCGCCGCAGAAAACGGACGTGGCCCGCGCCCGATCCGTCTCCTGGCCCGGCCGCACGCCCACCAGCGCGGCCAGCAGGTCGCGGCTGCGCCCCAGCGCCCGCAGCGGGCCG
>CAZQEN010000153.1:0-16908 GCA_964591605.1 uncultured Planctomycetales bacterium | reverse complement strand
CAATGGGGCGCAGCGTGTCGCGCAGAGCGGCCCAGTCGAGCGGCTCGCTGCCCTCGAACGATCTGCCCAGGGTCTCCAGCCGGCCGCGGAGAATGTCGTCCAGGTTGATCCGCGGAAGCACCTGAACCGCGCGGCCTGCGGTGGGACGCTTCTCCGGAGAGCGATCCACCATCTGCGCGACGAGTTCACACCAGTCGCGGACAGCCTGCTCCGTGGTCTTGACCAGATCCTGGCGCCGCGGCCGGGTCGGCACGCTCAGGGGGAGCATGAACTCGAGGACGTCGACCTTGCGATGGGCGGTCTCATCGTCGTAGAGGTACGCGTGGCGATGCTCGGCCATGAGGTGAAGCACGAGGCCGGCGGCCAGCAGGTCCGACGCGGGCTCGAAGGCCTGATAGCGTCCCGATTCGTACTTCTCGGGGTCGATGAAGGCCGCCAGCCGGTCATCGCGGTCGCCAACGTTGGCGCGGAGCACTTCCCACACGGCCGTGACCCCGTCTTCGGCGGGCGATCGGACGGCCAGATTCCTATAGACCTGTTCGCCCGCCAGGGCATAGGCGGGGGCGACGCCGAAATCGGTCCACTTGGGGATCCCGTCGGCCGTCACCAGGAGAATGCCGGGACAGACACCGCCGTGGACGGGTGGACGCTCCGGGCGCGACTCATGGAACGCACGCAGGGCATCGAGCAGGCTGGCGGCCATCCGCAGCAGCTCACTGGGAGATGACAGCGTTGCGGAAGGATCGAAGAGCTGCAGGGCCGGTGGCTCGGCCGGCTCGTGCCGCACGCAGAAGCCCTCGGACGAAGGCTCGAGCTCGCCGAGCAGTTGCAGGATGTAGGGGCTGGACGCTTCGAGCTGTCGCTGCAGGGAGACGGCGCCGGCGAGCGCCTGCTCCCAGCGGGCAAGCTGCTCCGGGCTTGCACCTGTCGGCCGACAGAAGACTCGTCGATAACTCGCTGCCATGGCCCCGCCGATTGACTGCTCTCACATGTGTCCGGCTGTCTGCCGCCCGCGCGGGCCCCGTTGCGCGCGAGCGAACCGTCTCGCCGGCCCCTGACACACGAACGTACCAGAATGAGCGTCCCCCTGCACGCGACATGGTGCAACGCCGAAGCGAAACGACTGCCCCACAGGGTCGAAACGCGCCCCCCCCGGCTCCGGCTCACACGTGCTGAACGACGATGATATTGTCAGGGAGGAACGAGAGGGCGGCGGCGACTTCTTCCCATTTGGGCGCTCCGGAATTGCCGATGGGCCGCGGCAGGAGCGTCTTGGCACTGCCGACAATCTGCACCAGCTCCTGAGCGCTGCGGACGATGATGTCGAGACTGGGACCGGCCCACTGAAACTGCCGCACCGGAAACGAGAGCAAGCCCGGTCGGATCTCGTGAACGTGGTTGCCCCGCGAAGAGATCAGCCGCCCCAGGTCGGCGTCGAGACCGTTGAATCGCTTCGCCGCGTCCTGCGGGATACCGGGATCGAGAACAGCCGTCCCATCCGGAGCGACCGCCCCACTGGTCGGGATGCACCGGTAGTCCGCCTTTTCCAACCAGAGGTTGCAGGTTTTCTCGATCATCTTGGCTGCTCGGCGTCGGCAGATTCAGGACTTACAGTACTTCTGGAAGTGCTTATCGGCCAAAAGACGCCCAGACTCCCTCATAAGTTAATATGCCCCTCCCGAGACTTGTCGTCCACCCCGCCCGTCCCCCCGAACCACAATCGATGCTGCAAAATAAGCTTACGACGAATGGCCTTGCCTGACAAGGGGGTAGAGCGGGGGCGGTTCTCACAGGGCGCCGGCCGACGCCGGGAGTCCGTCATGGCGTGGGACCCAGTCGTCGGGCAGGACCTTCGGATGGACGCCGGCCCGTCAGGAGGGCTGCCCTGCCTCTGAGGTGCCGGCTTGGGGCCAGAGGTTATGGGTCATTTGGACAAGGCCGGGTTCCGGACAGGCTGCCCGGAGCTGATGGCGCCCGCGTTGATGGAGGCATGCCCGGGGCCGGTTCGTCGGGTGGCCGCCTGAGGGCCCTGGTCGTCCTGGGCGTCCCAGGCCAGCCCGCCCGGGCGGGCAAGCCTGCACGGTGCTTGCCGCATCAGGCGCCGTGCAGGAGCTGCTGCAGTCGCGCTTTGTCAGCGGCGTGCGAGGGGTCCTGGGCGAGGTTCCTGTACTCGTGCGGGTCAGCCTCGTGGTCGTAGAGTTCACTGCCCAGACGGCCTTCGTCCCACTCGGTGTAGCGATATCGCTCCGTGCGGATGCTGCGGCCCATGATCTGCTGGCCTCCTTCGCGGCGGGTCACCTGGGTCAAGGCCGGTTTGTCCCAGGCAGCTTTTGGATTACGCAGGAGGGGGACCACGCTGCGTCCGTCGAGCGAAGGTGGCGGAGTCAGGCCGCAGGCATCCGCGATCGTGGGGTACACGTCCACCAGCTCCACGGTTCGCCCGCACACACCGCCCGCGGGCGTGCCGGGCACCCGGATGAAGAGCGGCACCCGTGCGGATTCCTCAAACAGGCTCATCTTCTGCCACTGCTTGTGCTCGCCGAGGAGCCAGCCGTGATCGCCGAACAGGACGACCACGGTCTTGTCGGCGAGCTGCAACCGATCCAGCGCGTCGAGCACCTGGCCGACCTGGGCGTCGACGAAGCTGACTGCGGCCCGATAGGCGCGGAGAAAGGTGCGCAGCTTCTCGTCGTCGAGTCCGTAGTTAAGGGGGGCGTGAAAGGCGATCTTCGGAATCAGATCGAAATGGTCGGCCGGCTCGCGCGGGAGCTGGATCCGCTCGAAAGGGTAAAGCTCGAAGTAGCGGGCGGTGGCGATGCACGGTACGTGCGGGCGGAAGAAACCGGTCGCAATGAAGAAGGGCTTGTCCTTGTTGGCTTCGAGGAGCTTGATCGTCTCGGCGGCGATCATGCCGTCGGTCTGCTCGGCATCCTCTCCGCGGGCCTGCATCCAGCAGAGCGACCCGCCGATATGCGGCGGGCGGCCCGGGCCGTAGTTGATGACCTCGTCCTCGTCATCCTTGTCGCGGCCTTTGGGGTTGACGAAGTGATTCCACGAGGGCGGATCATCCAGGCCGCTGGTGCCGATCTGCGTGGGCACGCCGTAGTGATAGATCTTGCCCACGCGGGCGGCGAAGCAGCCATTCTTCTGGAAGAGCTGTGGAAGGGTCACCACCTCGGGGACCTTTTCGCGGAAATGCTTCGCGTTGTTGACGACGCCCGTGTGGTCGGGCCGCAGACCCGTCATGAACGACGCGCGGCTCGGGTTGCAGAGCGGGAACTGGCAGTAGGCGCGGTCGAACCGCGTCCCGGTGCGGGCGAGGCGGTCCATGTTCGGCGTGCGGGCGAGTTCGTCGCCGTAGCAGGCGATGCGATTGTTGAGATCGTCGCACGTGATGAGCAGGACGTTGTATCGCGGGGTCTGGGCGCGGGTGATCGGCGCGACCGTCAGCGCGATCAGTCCGTATACGCGTAAGTGGCATGGGCGGAAAATGACGGCACCTCCTGTCCATGAGAGAAACGAGTTCCGGCACCGATTCGGGCATTATCGTCGCAGGTTCCTCGCGGGGCCAGTCGGCGAGCCGTCCCTCGCCACGTTGAGTGATCGTGAGTACGATACGCGCCATGAGCCAGATCAATCGACGAGCGGTGTTGGGCGGTGCGGTCGGTGCGGCCGCAGGTTTGTTTACGACCGGCGGCCGCATGGCGCTGCTGCAGGCAGCGGGCGGCCGGGAGGATGCGCCCCGGCCGTGCCCGCCGACGGCGTGGCACAAGCACGGCATCGCCCTCGAGGCAACCGAGCCGTGGGAAGGCGACGACATCCAGAGCTTCACCTCCCCTGCCGAGCCGCTCGGCGCCGATCGCTGGCGGATCTGGTACTCCGCCCGCGCGCCGAAAAAAGGCTTCACCATCGCCTACGCCGACGGCACGCCCGGCCAGCCCATGACAAAAGTCCCCGCCGTCTGCACGCCGGGCGAGCCGGGAGACGGGGCCTTTACCATCGGAAACCTCCCTGAGAAGTGGAAACCGACGCAGGTCGTCCACGTTCCGCTGCGCGGCGGCAAGCACCGCATCTACTTCTGGGCCCACGGCCCGGAGATCCTGCGTTACCTGGCGGCCGACAGCGACGACGGACGGCGATACAGGGTGGTGAATGTCAATCGGCCGGTGTTGTACCATCCGAGCGACCGGGCCGCCCTCGGCATCGCCTCGCCGGACGGCATGTCGTTCAAAGCCTCGAAAGACACGACGCGCCCCGCGGGCGAAGCGCCCGCCCCCTCCCGACTCATCTCCAATGATGCAACGAACGTGTATCAGCTCGCCGACGGATCGTTCGAGCTGTACTCGGTCGGGCTCGTGCCGGTGCCCAAAAGTGATCCGGCGTACATGCCGCACGATAACGCGCCCGGCCTGCTGCGCATGATCGATCGGTACACGTCGGAGGACGGCCTGCACTTCGAGAATCGCCAGCGCATCATCCGGCGTGACGGGCAGGATCCGGTGGATCAGCAGTTCTATTACCTGGCCGTCACCTACACATCGAAAGGCCGCGTCGGAATGCTCGGCCATTACCGTCTCGAGGCCCAGACGATGGATCTCGAGTGGTGCTTTTCGAAAGATGGCCTGAAGTGGGATCGCCCGCAGCGCAGCGCGTGGCTGGCACGCGGCGACCGGACCCAGCCCGACTCTTACGGCATCTACGCCCCCAGCGCCCTGGCCGAGCACGACGGCCGCTGGCACCTGTTCTACACGGGCGTGAACAGCTCCCACAACGGCAAGGATTCCCACGGCAAGCCGCGTTCGGTCATCATGCACGCGACGACGGAAAGCATCTGGGCGTGAACGCGGTGCCACATCACGCGTTGCGTGTCTGGCGCTGCGCGACGGCACGGGCGGGCAGCCACGGCTGGAAGTCGCCGATGGTGACCGGAACCCGTGGATGGAGGTCGTCGAGACGATTCCTCGCCTTCGGGACGTGAACGGCATGCGCGGCGGCGTACGGGACGCACGCGAGCATGTCGGTGAGGTCCTGTCGCGAATCCCTCGCTCGCGCTTCGGGCTCTGTTGCCGGTGCGCGGACGCCGAACATCGACTCGCGCCCGCGCGTGCAGCCCAGACGGCGGGGTGGGCCCCGGCGCGCCGGGCCCTGTGGGGAGGCTTGCACGGGCAGTCAGCATTCGCAGTTGCGAATGTCCCGGCGCGCCGGGACCCATGCCACCCGCCGATGTTGTCACGCACCCCCCTACGTCCCTCAAGGGTCTTGATCCGTGCATCGCGAACCGCGATGTGGTACAATACGGTTCCTTTCCCCAGTGGAGGCTGATCGACCTGATGACTCGCAACCGGGAGCAGACCTGTGACCCCTTGTTCTCAGCAATGGCGGGCGGTTTTCACGGCAGTTCTAGCGGCCCTGTCGCTTTCCTTCGCGGTGCAGACCGCTGCCGCCGCGCCCAACATCATTTTCATCATTGCCGATGACCTGGGCTACGGCGATCTGGGCGCCTACGGCCAACTGGCCCGGGCGGCCCAGGGCCTGCCGGCCATCCAGACGCCCCGCCTCGACCAGCTCGCCGAGGAGGGCATGCGTTTCACGCAGTTCTATGCCGCGCCGAGCTGCGCGCCCGCCCGCTCCACGCTGAACACGGGCTTCCATCTCGGCCACGCGGCCATCCGCTGCAACAGTTGCACCACCAGCGAACCCGCCCTGCGCACCGAAGATATCACCATCGCCGAGATGCTCAAGCGGGCCAACTACCGCACCTGTTACCTGGGCAAGTGGCACAAGGGCGGATCGCTCGACAACGACGTCCCTGCCTACACGTACGGCGCTCCGCAGAACAAGGGCTTTGACGAATCCTACGTCTACATGGGCGCCGGTTCCGACGACTATTACCCGCCCTGGCTGTGGCGCAACGGCGTGAAGGAGGTCATCCCTGAAAACGCCGGCGGTGCGAACGTCGTGTGGTCGCACGACCTCTTTACCCAGGAAGCCCTCGCCTTCATCACCCGCAACGCGGGCAACCCGTTCTACCTGCACGTGGCCTACACCATTCCGCACCGCTATCTTGAGTGCCCCGACAACAACCCCTATGCCGATCAGCCCTGGCCCGAGATCGAAAAGCGCTTCGCGTCGATGATCACGAAGATGGACCGCGACGTCGGCCGGATTGCCGACCTCGTCGATCAGCTCGGCATCGCCCAGAACACGCTCATCTGCTTCACCAGCGACAACGGTCCGCAGAACCGCGAAGGCCACAGCCCCGAGTTCTTCGACAGCAACAGCTCGCTGCGCGGGATCAAGTTCGACTTCTGGGAAGGGGGAATTCGCGTCCCGTTCATCGCCCGATGGCCGGGCCGCGTCCCGGCCGGCGCCACCAGCGACTGGACCGGCGCGTTGTACGACGTCATGCCCACCGCCGCTGAAATTGCCGGCGTCAAGGCCCCGGGCGGCATCGACGGCATCTCCTTCTATTCGGCCCTCACCGGGGCGGCCCAGCCCGCCCACGCCTTCCTGTTCTGGGAAGGCGAAACCGGAGGCCAGCGGACCGTCCGCATGGGCAACTGGAAATCACCCTCGCCGGGCGGCGTCAGCCAGTTGTACAACCTGCTCACCGATCCCGCTGAGCAGACCGACGTGGCCTCACTCAATCCCGGCATCCTGGCCCAGATGAACGACATCAAAACCAATGAGCACCGGGCGGGCCCGCCCCCGGTCGTCTCCCCGGTGCTCACCCTCGTGGGCCAGGTCTCGGGCTCGGGCAGTCAGTACATCATGGACTTCGGCACCCTCACGCGCGGCAGCGCTCCCGTCACGCTCACCTTCCGGGTCAAGAACGGCGCGACCGAATATGCCAACCTCATGGAGGGCCAGGTGATCTCAACCGGCCTGACTGACTCGCGGCTGAGCACCCCCGGCGGTGAGTACGCCTACCTGGTGGACGGCGGCCTGTCCGACGAGTTCTCCGTGACGTTCACGCCGTCCGTGGCGGGGAGCCTCGCCGGCCAGACGCTCCAGATCACCGGCGTCAAACGCACCTACGGCGATCCAGCGGCCCACAGCCCGGTCACCTTGAACCTCGCCGGAACGGTGGCAGGCGGGCCGCCCAGCGATTTCGACCAGGACGGCGACGTGGATCAGTCCGACTTCGCCATGCTGCAACGCTGCCTGTCCGGCATCCTCCTGACCCCGCCGGGCTGTGCATTCAGCGATCTCAACCACGACGGCCTGACCGAGACTGCAGATGTGAGCCTCTTCCTCGACTGCATGGCCGGCCCGGACCTGAACTCGCCCTGCGGGCCCTCCTGACCCCCGGTGCGACGCTCTGCTCAGGAGACCGCGTGGGCGGACGCCGCGGCCGGGTCTTCGCCGCCCTCGTGGGTCCAGCGCTTGAGCAACGGAACGAGGGCGAAGCAAAGGACCGCTGAGGCCACGGAAGCGATGGCGACAATACCGTAGACGTTGCCGTACAGATTGACCGTTTCGATCGGCGAGGGGATGAACCTCTCATCCGCGCCCTCGCCGGCAACCGCCGTCCACTTGGCAATTCCTGCGGCCATCAGGTGCGAAAACGCGGTTGCCAGGAACCACGCTCCCATCATCGTGCTGACCATGCGCGTCGGCGACAGCTTGGTCACCATGGACAAGCCCACCGGCGAAAGGCACAGTTCGCCCGTGGTCTGGAACAGGTAGCTGAGCAGCAGCCAGGACATGGCCACCATGCCGCGACTGTCGGCATTCCGGGCGCCGTACCACAAGGCGGCGAAACCCAATCCGAGTTGAACGAGCGCCAGCGCAAACTTATTGGGAGTGCTGGGGTCGAGCCCGCGCTTGCCCAGGAACCCCCACAGCGCGGAGAACACCAGCCCGAACACGAGGATGTATACGGGATTGACCGCCTGAAACTCGGCGGTCGGCGTCTCGCTGCCGCCCACGCCCATGCCGACGTGCTCGCGCGTCACCGGCCAGACGAGCACCTGCTCTTGCGGCGGAAGATTGCCGGCCTTGTCCAGCTCGCGCAGCCGGTTGAGCTCCGTCATCGTGAATGTCTTTCCATTCAGTGGGTAACCGAGCTGCGCCTGCGTCAGCAGGGGCAGGTCCCGCAGCTTCGGATCACCGGTGACGGCGGGTACCCGGAGCTGCAAGGTGGAACCCACGTCGGCCTGCGTCACCGCTCGGGCTTCCTGAACGCGGTCAATGTTGCGATCGGTGAAAAGATTGATGGAACTGCCCGCCTGCTCGAAGAATCCCCAGAACAGGAGTGAGAAGATCATGAGAATGAGAATCACGAACACCCGGTCCCGTTCGATCCGGCTGCAGCGGACGAAGGCGTCGTACAGGATGTAGACGAGCGCGGCGATCCCCAGAATGCGCACCGCATAATCCGCGACGGCACTGCGGTGCAGGAGCAGGGCGATGAGCGGGATGGCGGCGGCAATGCCGAGATAAACGGCCGCATCCGTGCGCAGGATGCCTGCCAGTCTGCGGCGCAGGGCCGCGGGGTCCGGCGGCCGGCCGGCCTCGCGCGGCAGACCGCCTTTGTTCAAAGCCGCCACGGCGACGCCCGCCGCAATGAGCAATGCAGCCGACAAAAACAGCCGCACGAACAGTTGGAGGTAATTGTCCCAGAACCAGGAGAAACCGATCGCGACGGCCAGCGCGCCGGCGGCGATGAGAATCTGAGTGAGCAGAGTGGGCGCGGCAAACACCGCCACGCCGATGAGCATGCCGACGGTGGCCAGGCCGAAGCCCCAATGCCATCCGAACTTCTCTCCCACGTACGCGCACAGAATCGGTGCGATCGCCGCCCCGAGATTGATGCCCATGTAGAAGATCGTGAAGCCGCCGTCCTTCTTCGGGCTGTTCTTGGGATAGAGGCTGCCGACGATGGTCGAGATGTTTGGCTTGAAGAAGCCGTTGCCGCAGACGAGCAGCGCCAGGGCCACGAACAGGGCGATTTCGCGCTGGACGCCCATCATCAGGTGTCCGGCTGCCATGAGGAGCCCACCGATGATCACCGCGCGCCGCTGGCCGAGCAGGCGGTCTGCCAGCATGCCCCCGATGAGCGGCGCCGCATAGACCAATGCGCCGTAGGCGCCGTAAATCGCGTAGGCTCGCTTGTCGCCGTATGCCAGGAAGCTCTTGGTCATGTACAGCACGAGCAGCGCGCGCATGCCGTAGAACGAGAACCGCTCCCACATCTCGGCGAAGAAGAGGGTAAACAGGCCCGTGGGGTGTCCGAAGAGTGTGCGAGAGGTGACATCATCGGCCGCGGGATGGTCGCCGAACGCACCTGAGGTGCCTGTCGTCATCGTGACTCGACTCCGTTGAACGGGGAGACGCTTCAAGAGCCTAACCGGTTTCGATTCAGCATTGAAGTGCCGCTCATCTCGCCTGACCCACAAAGGTGCGTCACGCTTTCGGCGGGTGGCAGGGGCAGCGTCGGTTTCGTGGGCGAAGCCGGCGTTGCCCGTGCGAGCCTGCCCAGGGGCAGTGTGCATTCGCAACGGCGAGTGCCCCGGCGCGCCGGGACCCGTGCCACCCCGCAGATGCTGTCACGGACCCCGCCGGATGCGACCCGGATCGAGGGTATTGCCTCACCGGCGGCCGGAGGGGTAGACTGATCCGCAAAGGCCGGGCCGGCGAGCCGGAGCCGGACGGGTTCTCTGCGACATGTCAGGCAGTGCAACGCAAACACCATCGGGCATCCAGCGACTGCGCACCGTTTCCGCGCGCCCGGCATTCACCCTGGTCGAGGTGCTCGTTGTTGTAGCCATCATCGCTGTGCTGTGTGCTCTGTTGCTGCCATCAATGGCTCGAGCCAGGAGTCAGGCCCGCAACGTGGTCTGCCGGTCGAACCTCAGTGAATGGGGGCGAGTCTGGGCGATGTACGTCCATGCCAACCGCGACAGTTTCACCGACGGTCGGATCCTGACCTCGGGGGGCTGGGACCGGGGGGAATGGATCATCGCCCTCCGGTCGTACTACTACACGAAGATGAATATCCTGCGATGCCCGATGGCGACGGAGCGTCGCCCCCGCAAGGAGAACTACGGCGGGTCGTTTCATGCTTACTACATGCCGGTGGGCGGCAACGGCAGCCGCGGAGGGGGCGAGGAACCCAGTTATGGCCTCAACAACTGGCTCTACAACCCGCCCGCGGGGGTGACCGAGATTCAGGGCCGTCCCACGATCAACAACTGGCGGCGGGCCAACCGCGCGCGGCACCCGAACCGGGTGCCCGTCTTCGCCGACACGATGTGGCGGGGCGGCGGTCCTTCCGAGGATGGCTCCCGGGGCGCTCCGCCGGCCTATGACAGCGAGTGGGTCAATGCCGATGCCGAGATGCGCCACTTCTGCATCAACCGGCACGAGGGATACAACAATCACCTCTTTCTGGATTCATCCGTTCGGAGGGTGGGCCTCAAGGAACTGTGGGTGCTCAAGTGGCATCGCAACTTCAACACGGCGGGCACCTGGACGCGTGCCGCTGGCCGCCGCCCAACCGACTGGCCGGCGTGGATGCGTCAGTTCCCTGATTATTGACTGCTCGCGGCCGCCGGGTTACCTGAGCGCGGCGGCGAACGACTCGGCAATCACACCGACGCCCTCCACCACGGCATCCTCTGTGATGCACAGCGGCGGGCAGATCTTGATCGTGCCGCCGTTCAGGCCGACGGGCGAGAAGAGCATGAGCCCGCGGCCGACGCACTCCCACACCACCTTGTACGACAGGTCGCGGTCGGGGGCGGTCGAATCGTCCTTGATGCAGTGCACGCCGGCCACCAGCCCTTTGCCGTGGATGGCCCCGATGCGCGAGTCAAACGGCTTGAGCTGCTTCCACAGCTCGCGGTGCAGCACTTCGCCGCAGCGGGCGGCGTTTTCGATGATCTTTTCCTTCAGAAGCAGGTCAATGTTCGCGATCGCCGCCGCCGCACAGATCGGCGAGCCCGAATGCGTGCTGGTCATCGAGCCGGGCGGGTACAGGTCCATGAGATCGGGCCGGCCGACCACCGCGGCGATCGGCAGCGTGCTGCTGATGCCTTTGCCCAGGCACATCAGGTCGGGAACGATCCCATAGTGCTCGAAGCCCCACATTCTGCCGCATCGGCCGAACGCCGCCTGCACCTCGTCCATCGTCAGGATCACTTCGTAGCGGTCGCACCACGCCCGCAGATCCTGAACGTAGGCGGGAGGGGCGAAGCTCGCGCCGCCGCCCTGGTACGTCTCGGTGATGACGCCCGCGACGTGATCGGGCGGCACGTTCAGGGCGGCGAGGGTGCGCTCGAAACAGTCGAACGACTGGTCCTCGCACCGGAAGCCGTCCGGGAACGGCACCTGCACCATCCCCATCTGGTACTCCCCGATCCACTCCTTGAGGGCAGGAATCCCGCCGATGAGCTGTGCCCCCAGCGTCCGCCCGTGAAACGCATTGGTGAAGCTGACGATGATGTTCTTGGCGGGGTTGATCCTGCGGCCGTAGGTGCGGCTGAGTTTCACCGCGCACTCCGTCGCCTCGCTGCCGGTCGAGATCAGGAACGTCTTCTTGAGCGGCTCGGGCGCGAGCTCCGAGATTTTGCGGGCGAGCTTGATCCGCGGCTCGTTCGGGAACACGTAGCTGTGCAGCAGCCCGCGGCGCGTCTGCTCGATGATCGCGTCGGCGATCTCCTTGCGGCCGTGCCCGGCGTTCGTGACCAGCACCCCGCTCGAGAAATCGAGCCACTTGTTGCCGTGTTTATCGTAGACGTTGAATCCCTCAGCCCGGTCCCACACGATTGGGGGCTGCCCCTGCATGGCCACCGGCTCGAAGCGCTGCATGTCTTCGAGCAGGGCGAGCATCTCGGGCGTGGGCAGCTCCTTCGACCGGATGCACCGATGCTTCGTCTCGACCGGATGGACGGGAATCTCACTGATGCTCATGCGCACAAACCTCACTCGTTGCACTCTGGCGACCGATAAAACGCCCAGTATATCCGATTGTCCGCGCCGAATCTCATCAAGCCGCGCCGGGCGATATCCGAATCGGCGGATATGCACAGGCGCGCCCACACCACCCGGCTTCGCTTTATCGGGCATGGCCGCCGTGGAATCTCCCTGGCCGAGTGCATCATCGCCCTGACCATCCTGCCCCTGGCCGTCTCCGCGATCGCCTATGCCGTCGTGGCGGGCCAGCAGGAATCCGCGGAGGCCCTCCGCCAGGAGCGGGCGGCCACCCTGGCCGAGGCCCTGATGGAGGAGATTCTCTCGAAGCCCTACGCCGACCCGCAGGGCGCCACCACCCTCGGCCCGGACGCCGGTGAAACCTCCCGGACACTCTATGACAACATGGACGACTATCACGGCCACACCGAGCCGGCCGGGGCCGTCCGGAACGCCGCGCTGGTCTTGTATCCGGGCGGCTATCAGAGGATGAGCCGTTCCGTCACGTGTGCGTCGACCCCCCAGACGCTCCTGGGCATCACCCGGCCCGGTCTGAGCATCAGCGTCACCGTCTCGGACGCCGCAGGTAACCTGGTGACCGTCACGCGCTTCGTTGCGGACCCATCATGAGGAGTGCTGCATTGCGGATGGCGGATCTCGAATGGCGGATGATTCGACTCGCCGGCGCTCGTCGGCCGCGGGAGGCCGACGCGGCGAACGATTTGAACGCGCTCCTCCCGGACGCTGCCCCTGGCGCGCCTGCGTCCTGCATTCCGCAATCCGCAATCTGCGATCGGCCATTTCGCCGCCGCAGTGTCACCCTCGTAGAGCTGACCATCGCGATGATCGTGACGGCCTTCATCGGCCTGGCGGTCGCCCTGATTCTGCAGTCGGCCGCTTACGGAACTTCCAGCAGGAGGGACATCCGCCGCCTGGCCGCCCGGGCGGAAATGCTCCGCGATCGTCTCAACGACGCCGTGCGCGGGGCCCGTTCGATCCTCGCGTCGGGGAGCGATCATCTCGTGCTCTGGGTGGGTGACTCACGTCAGAACGAGCAGGTCAATCTGAGCGAGTTGCAGCTCATCGAGCTGTCGGGCGGCACGATCACCTCGTACACCACCGTCTGGCCGGCCGGCTGGTCGCAGTCGGCGATCGACAACGCGGATACCGCGTATCCCGCCGGCTCGGATTTCGCCGGCATCGCCCAGGCCGCCAAGTCGAGCGGATTGTTTCCCGGCACCGTCTGGTCGACGGGCGTATCGAACCTGTCCATCGCGCTCAACGGCCCGACGCCGCAGCTCTCGACGATGACGACGTGGTCGCTGACCCTGACCAGCGGCGGGATGTCCGAGCCGCTCACCGGGGCTGCTTCGCTGCGCCAGTCGGCAGCGCCGCAGTAGGAGATACAGATTGCGGATGACGAAGGGCGAATCGCGGATTCATACATCAGCCGAGCTGGCGCCGCCGTCAGATCGGGAGCGGGTGGCGGCGGCCTTGATTCCGCCGCGGTCACGAAGGGCCGCCGGTCGTTCCGGCATTCTGACCCCCTCCCCGGCCCGACATGGGGCGACGCCGCGTCCATTCCATCCGCAATCCGCAATCTGCAATCCGCCATTCACTCCGCGCAGCTTCACCCTCATCGAACTCCTGCTCGTGCTCGTCGTGATCGGCATCACCTTCTTCCTGGTCGTTCCCACGCCGGCAGAGTCGCGCGACCTGAAGTTGCGGGAGGCGGCCCGTTTGCTCACGGCGGACCTCGAATTCGCCCAGAACGAATCGATCGCCCATCCCGACAACCCGCGGCTGGTGAAATTCGACCCCTCCCATCACACCTGGTGGGTCGCTGCGGTCTCGACCCCCGACACGCCGGTGGCCGATCCGGCCAACCCGGCCGCCGCCATGCTCGTGTCGCCGGGCACCGGCCGGGCCGCCGCGCTCTCCGGCGTGACGATCGCATCCCTCAGCCTGGGTGGAGACAGCGAGCTGCGCTTCAACGCCTACGGGGTCCCCGATCAATCCACCGCGGCCGCCATCACCCTGCGCTGCGGCACGCCCACCCTCACCGTCCAGGTCGCCCCCGGCAGCGGCGAGGTCAGCATCCCGTAAACCGCCGGAGCAGAAAGCCCGAAGATCCGCCACCCCAGGCCAAACCGTGGCTCCCCGCTCTTAAATCCGGGTGCATCCGAAATGTAGGGACCTGTTTCTTGGGTGGCAGCGTACGTGCGGCCCGTGCGAGTGGGTCACGGGCAGGGCCAGCGCGCATCAACAGGCAATGGGGGTGGACTGACGCGATCGACGCTCATCGGTTATATCTCCTGCAAGCCCGCCGCAGGGAGTGGCGAGGCGTTCTCGCAGAAGGAGATGATCGGCGTCAAAGCCCCGCGCCGCTGTTTCGGTGCGTTCATGTTCGCCAGTCCTGGGGGATCGATTCATGGATGCGTGGAAGTTCTACGACATCACTCATCGCAGGCACGTGGTGTGCAATCCCACGAGCGAGGAGAAGCTCGCACGCCTGGTGGACCTGGTGCAGCTTCCGACCGCCGCACGTGTGGTTGACATCGCCTGCGGGAAGGGCGAATTCCTGATCCGTCTGGCGGAGGCATACGGAGTGAGCGGCGCAGGCGTGGACCTCTCGCCCTTCTTCATCGCCGACGCGCAACGAAGACTCAGAGCGCGTCTGCCGCAGGCAGGAATCACCTTCACCCAGATGGATGGCGCTGATTTCAAACCCGACAAGCCCAACAGCCTCACTCTGGCTTCGTGCATTGGGGCGAGCTGGGTTTTCGGCGGGCACGCGCCGACTCTGGACGCGCTCGTCGGCATGGCCGGGCCCGACGGCTGGGTGATCGTGGGGGAGCCGTACTGGTTGCGGGAGCCGCCGGACGAGTACTTGCGGGCGTGCGGGCTGACAAGAGATGCCTTTGGAAGCCACGCGGAAAACGTTGAAGCGGGCCAGCGGCGAGGGCTCGACCTCGTGCACACGCTGGTGAGCAGCAAGGATGACTGGGACCGATACGAAGGTCTTCAGTGGTATGCGATGGCGGACTACGCGCGCACCAACCCACGTGACGCTGATCTTCCAGAACTGCTTGAGCGCGTGGCGAAGGAGAAATCAGCCTACTTGAGGTGGGGTAGAGACGCCCTGGGCTGGGCGATCTACGTATTCAGATGTCCATCCGCGCGGGGCACTGAGACCGTGTCGGGTGCCTGAACAGCGGTTGCAGCCGACTGTTTCATCAAAGGACCCTGTTTCCGGCACTTCTCCGCCAAAGCATCGCCATGAAGCGTCGGGTACCCCGTTGGAACATAAACATCCTGATGCGAGTGCTGATGAGCAAAGCAACTTGGTGTGCGCTGGCCCCGGGGTCACGGGCAATCCGCATGCGCGATTGCCCATGGTCGCCGCGGCGACCCCATGCTCCCGCCTGCCACTGAGCTCTGGATGCACCCCTCAGGTCTGAATGGCCACTCCATCCTGTAACACGGGGGAGGTTCAGGACAATACAATGAGGACGAGGTACGCGCGTGGAAGATACGGCAGTCCAGGCGAATCACTCGAAGGCCGTCAGCCGCCGGCGGCGGCGCTGGCCGTGGGTTCTCCTCGCTCTCCTGGTGGTCGGCGGAGTCTGGTTCGGACGATTCGCCTACCTGCGGGTTACCCTCCGCCCCGCGCCGCGGATCGAGTACTGGAATGCCGAGCTGGCCCGCCTGTTTCCTGCGCCGCCCGATGCCCTGCCGATGTCCCAGATCGACGCGGCCCTGACCAGCCGGCCGTTCGAGCTCGATCCGCAGATCACCAGCCTTCCATCGACCGCCACGCAGCCCTACGACGTTTCCGATTGTTTCCGAAGAAGGTGGGACAGCCCACGCCCGGAGGTCATGGCCACCAGGGCCGTTCTGGCCGGGCAGGAGTTCGCGGAGGCGTGCCGAACCCTCGAAGACGCCCTCTCGCGACCCTGGCATTTCCCTCCCAGCAGCGACCCGATGAACGTTCATCCGTCGTATCACCTGAGGGAGGACGCGCGTCAGTGGGCCAGGTGGCTCGTCGTGCACAGCTACTGGGCCGCCGGTCAGGGACAGACCGGCGCGGCCGTCCGCGACTGGCGGTTGGTGTTCCAGCTCGCCGGTCAGCTTCGACGGCAGCCCGCGACGATTCCCCATCTGGTGGCGATGGCGATCGAGGAGCTGGCCGCCCAGGAGATGACGGAGGCCGCCCGCGAGGGTATCGGATCGGCCGATCTGCACCGGTTGACGGCGCAAATCGATGCCTCCCTGCCGCCGGGCGACGCCGTTCAGAAGATCATTGCCGCCGAGCGGATCAGCGTGCTTTGCTGGCTTGAGCATGTCTACGTGCCCGAACCGGCCGGCTGGCTGGATGTCAGCGGGTTCGCCGGGATGGTATCGCAGTCGAACTCCTGGGCCGCGGCGCCGCCGGCCTCGCCATCGCGTCTCTGGAATCTGACATCGCCCCTGTTTCACGACCTGTCGACCGCCCGTCGGAACGTCACGCGCCACTTCGAGTCCTATCAGGCCTGCCGCGATCTGATTTCGAGCGCGCGGGTATCTGAGACGGAGGCGGCTCGGACCGATGGGCCAACCGTCCTCGATGGGGTGCCCGGACTGTTCTCGCCCGCGAGAGCGTCCGCGAGCCACTTCCAAAGCGTCACCTGCATCGAAGGCGCCCTGGCCAGTCTGGGGCTCGCGGAATATCGGCGGGCCCACGGCCGCTATCCGGATTCGCTCGAAGACCTCGTCCCGGCGATTCTGCCGCGAGTCCCCATCGATTACGCCGGCGGCAAGCCACTGCGCTATCGGCGCTCGGGCGACGATTACGTGCTCTACAGCATCTGGTCGAACGGCATCGATGACGGCGGAGTGGACGAACCGGATGATCGCGACCCGCCCGACAAGGTGTTCAGCAACTTGCGGCGCAAGCTGGGTCCGTGACAGAATCGGCGGGGTGGCATGGGCAGTGTGCATTCGCATCGGCGA
>CAZQEN010000152.1:0-16961 GCA_964591605.1 uncultured Planctomycetales bacterium | reverse complement strand
CCCATGCCACCCCGCCCAACGTGTCACGGACCCACTCTGGTTTCGTCATTGCCGCCGGCGGGTCAGCATCCGGGCGGGAGGTCCGGGCCACGCATGCAGTCGAGGAATTCGCCGAGATCGGCGCTGTCGACGTCGCCATCGGCGTCGAAGTCGGCGGGCTCGCAGCCGGCCGGGTAGAGCAGGCCGTTGCCGGAGATGCAGAGCTGGTGAACGCTGTAGTCGGTCTGATCGACGTCCTGATCGTTGTCGAAGTCGGAGCGAATCCCGCCGGTGGTGAAGCTCCAGACGTTGCCGGTGGTCGTTCCGGCCGCGTTGATCTCGTCGATGCGCCAGTAGTAGGTCATCCGGCCGGCGAGCGCTGCGGGGTTGAAGGCCGTGCCGGATTGGGTGCCCTGCAGGGTTCCCGGGCTCGTGAAACCAAGGTAGATGCGATGGGCGGTTGCCCCGCTGCCGGGGGTCCAGGTGAGTTGCGGCGTGCGGCTGACGTTCGAGGCGAGATGCGGCGGGGATGGGTTGGCGGCCTGGGCCGGCGGGCTGCCCGCGGTGGTGATGAAGCTCCAGACGCTGCCGGGGGTGGTGCCGACGGCGTTGACCTGGTCGATTCGCCAGTAATAGGTGGTGAGCGGGTCGAGGGGGCCCGGCTCGTAGGTGGAGCCTCCCTGCGTGCCCACCAGCGCGGGGGGATTGGCGGTGCCGAAACAGACCTGATGCGAGACGGCGAATGCCCCGGGCGACCAGGTGAGATCGGCACTTATGCTGACGCCCGTCGCCTCGTGGGCCGGGCTCGGACTGTGTGCCGGGCACGGAGGCACCGGCGCGGGCGGGTGGGCGGTGATGAAGCTCTGATAGCTCAGGTACGACGGCTTCTCGGAGAGATCGGAGCGGAGGATGCCCCACTTCGTGATGCCCGGCGTGGGGTCGTCCTGGATCTCGTAGAAGAAGATCCGGTGCAGCCAGTTGCGGTTGGGCAGACCGGTGAACCAGTCGGCCAGCAGGCCGGTGTAGTAGGCCGCCTGATCGGCTTCGCCCACGTCATCGGAGCCCCAGCCGGTTTCGGTGAGCCAGAACGGGCTGCCGAGCCAGCCGGTGTTGACGAGGACTTCACGGACGGACGGGGCGACGAGCGTCCAGAGATCGGGATTGGTCCCGAAGGTCGTCGTGCCGGCGAGCTTGGTCGTGACGTCGCTGTGACCGTCGGAGTCGTACAGGTGATGGGTGACGATGTCGATCTTGCCGGCGGCCTGATTGATGGAGTCGCGCAGCCAATAGTACCAGTCCTGATCTCCTGAGGTCAGATGCGCCATCTCAGGAGCGCAGACTTTGGCCGCCGGGTTGGCGGCGTGAATGGCGTCGGCGCCGTTCCTGAGGATGATGTCGATGTACTGCTGACGCGTACCCTCCCAAAACTGGTCGAGATTGGCCTCGTTCCACATGCCCCAGTGCTGGATCGAGGGGTACCGCTGGGCAGCGCGGAAGCAGAAATCGTACCAGTCGGCGGGATTGGCGGGCACGCCGGTCTGCTGAGCGCCGGCGGTCGCCCACTGCGGGGTGTAGGCCAGGGTCGCGAAGACGCGCAGCCCGCGAACCTCCGCGGCGGCGGCAATTGCGTCATACGGGCCCCAGTTGAACGCGTCCTGGTTGAACTCGATGGCGAACCAGTTGAAATCGATCCGCACCCAGCCGATGCCCGCGGCGTGCACCTTGTCGAACACCTGGGTGAGGTGGCTGCCGACCGGGGCATGGGCGTTGATGCCGTAGGGAGAATGGATGTTGCCGCACTGGGCATGGGTGCGGGAAGGGGGCGCAGCGGCCACCAGGCAGAGCGCCGCCGCGGTAGCCCATCGCGAGATGTGCATCTGCTCTCCCCATCTGCCGTGCGGGATCACGGCAGTCCGATGCGCGTGCCGACGACCCATTCGACGTGGCTGTCCGCGAAGATGACGTTGGTTCCGCCGCCACGGCCGGTGGCGTGACTCCCGACGTTCGCACGGCCGATTCTCGAGGCGCCGCCACTCTGCGGCCATTGAATGTGTTCTCCCTGGGCGCAGTAGACGACGGCGATCTCGGAGAGGCTGCCGGTCTGGTACTTTCTGGCGGCTTCTCTTCCGAGCTTCCAGAGCCGATGGGCGTATTTGCGGGTCCTGTCGTTGGTGGGGCTCTGTCCCGGTTCCTCCTTGCGATTGAACGTGAAGGCCGAATACTGGGGGATACCCTTGAGGTCGGGTCCGGGCCCGCCCGGCCAGGAGGTTCCGTTGACGGGCTGGTTGCGGATCATCACGCCGTCGTGGAACCAGGTGTGATAGCTCTCGAACCGGCCGGTCCAGTTCCAGTAGTCAAATCGGGCATCCGAATAGGCCCGATCGTAGCCGGTGCCCCGCTCTCTCTCGAAGGGGCAGGCATAGTGAGCGGGCATGACGTGATCTTCATAGTCATCGCGCTTGGGGATCGGCCAGTAGTCTTCGGGGTTCAGGGGGCCGTAGGCGCGGACGATCTCCTTCAGACGGATGGTGGCGCGATCGTACTGCCGGAATGCGACGGAGAGCCAGCAGAGCCGGGCGTAGGACTTGACGCCCTGCGAGTCGGGGTACCACTCGCTGGCGAAGTAATTGAACAGGATGGGTACCAGACCCTTGTTTTCGTTCTGGTACATGTTCAGCGTGTATGCGATCTGCTTCGCATTCGCTTTGCACATGGTGAGCTTGGCCTGGGTCCGTGCCCGCTGCAGGGAGGGGATCAGGACGGCGGCCAGCAGAGCGATGATGGCCACAACGACGAGGACCTCGATGAGGGTGAAGGCCGGAGACGCATTGGCGCGTGTCGTTCTTCTCGAAGATGGAGGTGTTGCCGGCATCACGTTCATTGGGCATCTCCATTCCGGCCATCACATTCCCGTCGTGCTCACGTGCCGCGCGTCCGTGAGTTGCGGCAGTGTGGACACTGCTCAGGATATCCGAATCGCTCGCCGTCGGGAGCCTTGAGAGGGAAGTTCTTGCCACAGGCGCTGCAGGTTCCGGCCAGGTAGAGCGCCTTGTGGTTGCACGAGGGGCATGTCCGGGGCCATTCTTCCTGGGCCGGCGTCTCGCCGACTTTCACCGTGCTCTCGACGTGGCAGTGTGCGCAGATCGCGGGACTGTCGACATATGCGTCTGCGGGGTTCTTTCCGGACCACCACGCGGCGAACACGACGGCCAGGACGAGCACTCCCCCGGCAATGACCTTCCACCGCGAGTTTTTGTTGTCTTCGGGCATGGCGGCTCGATCAATAGTTGCGGTTCTGGCGGTTCCAGATGCGCCCGCCGCCTCCGGCGAGGTCCCATCGCCGAACGGCCTCGGCGTGCAGGTCGACGAAGAGGATGTTCATCCCCATGGTGCCGTGGTTGTCCCAGGGCTCGGGATAGTTGTTGATGGCCCGGCCGTTCGGATACCCCGGGGCGGGGATTGAGCCGATGATGTCACCGTCGTCGCCTCCATCGTCGGCATCGTGAATCAGCAGGGAGAACGCCGGGTTCGGCCGGATCATGGTCGACTTCTTCATGATCTGGTCCACAGGCGCGCGGTTGACCCAGTAGGGGTGCCAGGTGATGCGCGTCTTGACGGCGAATCCACTTCTGGTGTCATCGTACCAGAGGTTGTACTCGTAGCTGGTGCCGTAGCCGCCGCTCGAGCGGCGCTGGGCCAGGTATTCAAAGTCGTTGCGCAGGGCGCCGTTGGTGTAGACGCGATACCAGGGCAGCCCGTTCGACTCGACGTACGGTTCGACCCGCTCGGGGGTCCGCAGGACGTGCCGCGTGGCCGGGCAACTGAAGCTGTCGGCATTGCGGGCGTAACGCTTCCACCAGAGGGTGAACATGTTGTCGTCGCCGCCCGGGAAGCCGGCGTTGGCGTTGCTGGTGCCGATGTAGGGCGTCGGGACGAAGTAGTCTTTATTGGACTGTGCGTACGTGTGCTGGGCGTTGCCCAGGTCGTGCAGGTTCGTCAGGCAGGCGGTGACCTTGGCCTGATCGCGGGCCCGCTTGAGCGAGGGGAGCAGAATCGTGATCAGGAGAGCGAGGATCGCCACGACCACGAGCACTTCAATGAGGGTGAAGCCGGCAGGATTCGGGTCGCCCGGGTTCGAGCGGATCCGGTTGCGGCGCACGGTTGTCATGAACCCATTCATACGCGATCCCTGACATTGACAGGTCACGATGTGTCTAACGTTGTTATCGTACCATAAGTCGCGTGTCTTGGGGAGAGGCCGGCGGCTGGCCGCCTTCCGGAATGGCCGCTGCGGGTGTACCATCATCCGGCATTGCCCATAGCCTGACTGGGAGGCCCCCCGATGGCTGAGACCCCTCCGCCCGTTTACCTGCATATCGGCCTGATCCAGATGCTGCCCGCGGCGGCGGACCCGGTGGCGAATGTGGCCCGGGCGAGTCGGCTGGTTCGGGAGGCGGTTATCCGTCACGGGGCGGAGCTGGTGGTGCTGCCGGAATGTACGCTGACAGGTTACGCCATGCCGGAGAAGGGGGTCCGGACGGCCGCAGATCTGCACGCCCTTGCCGAACCCGTGCCTGGGCCGTCGGTTGGCCGTTTTGCCGAGCTGGCGCGGGAGCTGGGGGTCTACATCGTCTGGGGTTTGCCCGAGCGTCGAGGGGACCAGTACTTCAACTCCGCTGTGCTCATATCTCCAAAGGGTGAGGTCGTCGGCACTTACAGCAAAGTGCATATCAACCGGATTGAGGTGGGCTGGGGGATCGGGTGGACCAATGGAGAGCGATTCTACGTCTGGCCGTGCCGGGTGGGGAACGCCCGTTTCAACCTGGGGATCATGATCTGCTACGACCGGGAGGTGCCGGAGGCGGCTCGCTGCCTGACCGTCCTGGGGGCGGACGTGATCGTGATTCCGCAGGCCACTTCCTGTACGTGCGTGCTGCCGATCCACCGGGAGCAGCTTCGGATCCGGGCGTACGAAAATGAGGTGTTTGTGGCGATGGCCAACTGGGCAGGCCCGGAGTTCAAAGGCCACAGCATGATCATCCACCCCAGTGGCGAGGTCATGAAGCTGGGCGGCAAGGACGAGGAGATCCTCTCGGCCGCCCTGGACCTCAGCGGGCTGCAGAAGCTGCGGGAGAACGGACTTTACGGGCGGCACAGCCGGCGGCCGGTGGCGTACAAGCCGCTGCTGGAGATGTGACGGGGCCACCCGGGTCAGGCGGGGGCATCCCCTGGAAGCACGCGGGTGAATGCGAGAAGGTGCGAAAGTGAGAAAGTGAGAAAGTGATGTTTGATCGGGTCAGCAAAGAGCGGGCGATTTCAACGCCGTCTGGGGGTTCGAGGCAGCATGGTATGTCACTTGTTGGCCTACCGGCTCGGTCACTTTCTCACCTGCTCGCTCGCTCACTTTCTCACCTGCCGGTTCGTTCACTTTCTCACTTTCTCACCTTCTTACTTGTCTGCCTCCTCCCCTGCCTCAACTTCGCCCGCGGCGACGAGGCGCCGGCTGGATCACGACCGCGTTCGAGCATGAAGAGCATGCGGGTGGCCTGCGCGGCGATTCCGGCGAGCGCCGAGATCGAGGAGAACGCGCGATCGATCATCGGGGTGCTGGAGCGCGAGGCGAAGGAGAAAACGCGGCTTGTGGTGTTCTCCGAGTGTGCGTTGTCGAGCTATGAGCCGGCGGTCATCCGCAAGCTGACGCAGGAGCAGATCGACGCCGCGCTGGGGAAGGTGCGCGAGGCGTGCCGGCGGCTGGAGATCTACGCGGCGGTTGGATCGCCCTATTACGAGGGAGGCAAACGCTACAACGGCGCGTTCGTGATCGGGCCGCAGGGCCAGATCGTCAAGCGCTATGCGAAGATCCACAAGGTCGAGGGCGACCTGTTCGAGGAGGGTAACGAGCTGGCGATTTTCCGCATCGACGACGTGCCCGCGACGATCATGGTCTGCCACGACGAGCGGTATCCGGAGATCTTCCGGATTCCGGTGCTGGCGGGGGCGAAGATCGGCATCTACATCAGTTGCGAGTCCAAGACGCCGCTGCAGAAACAGGACAATTACCGCAGCCAGATCATGGCCCGGGCGGTGGAGAACCAGATCACCGTGATTCACTGCAACACGGGCGACACGGGGCCTGACAGCGGGTCGCACGGGCACAGCCGGATCATCGACCCGATCGGCCGGATCCTGGCGGAGGCCGGCACGGGCGCCGACGAAGTGATTCGTGCGGAGATTCAGCCCGAGAAGAGCCGGCAGGACCACGCCCGCGCGGGCGCCGAGACGCCGTCGCTGCGAGCATTCTGGAACGAGGGCCTGCGCGTGCTGCGCGAGCAGAATCCGGAGTTTTTCGAGCCGGTCAGTGCTGGAACCAGCAAATAATGCCAACATCACTGCGCCCGAAGCGCCCGCGATGAGTTTCACACGACGGTGCCGTCATCACGCGAACCCCTCGCTTGCGCTTCGGGCTCTATTGCGAGAACCCCTCGCTTGCGCTTCGGGCTCCATTGCGCGAACCCCTCGCTTGCGCTTCCAGTACGTTGACCCCTCGCCCGTCACGGCTGATCTTCGATCTGCGCTTCGGTTTCCCATCATGCGATCAGGGCGTGGATGACGCTGCCGTGGACGTCGGTGAGGCGGAAGTCGCGGCCGGCGTGGCGATAGGTCAGCTTCGTGTGGTCGAAGCCGAGGAGCGCGAGGATGGTGGCGTGCAGGTCGTGGACGTGGACCTTGTTTTCGACGGCGGCGAAGCCGAATTCGTCGGTGGCGCCGTAGACCTGTCCGCCTTTGACGCCGCCGCCGGCCATCCACATGGTGAAGCCGTAGGGGTTGTGGTCGCGACCGTTGATCTTGCCGGCGTTTGAGCCGGGCGTGGGTAGCTCCACCGTCGGCGTGCGGCCGAACTCGCCGCCCCAGATGATGAGGGTTTCGTCGAGCAGGCCGCGCTGCTTGAGGTCCTTGAGCAGGGCGCCGATCGCCTGGTCGGTTTCCTTCGCCAGCCGGCGGTGATTCACTTCGAGATCGTCGTGATTGTCCCAGGGCTGGCCCTCGCCGTGCCAGAGCTGCACGAAGCGGACGCCGCGTTCGACGAGGCGGCGGGCGATGAGGATCTGGCGGGCCTGCGTGCCGGGGCCGTACATGTCGCGGATGTGCTGCGGTTCGCGGGTGATGTCGAAGGCGTCGGCGGCGTCGGCCTGCATGCGGTAGGCGAGCTCGAACGACTGGATGCGGGCCTCGAGCTGGGCGTCGCGCTCGCGATTCGCGCGGTGCTGCTCGTTGAGCTCGTAGAGCAGGTCGAGCTGGCGGCGCTGGGCTTTGCCCGAGACGTAGTTGTTGCGGATGTACTGGATCAGTTTTTCGAGGTCGGTGTGCTGCGTGTCGATGTAGGTGCCCTGGAAGACGCCGGGCAGGAAGGCGGACTGCCAGTTCTGCGTCTCCTGGATCGGGTAGCCGCCGGGGCACATGGCGATGAAGCCGGGGAGGTTCTGGTTCTGCGTGCCCAGGCCGTACGTGATCCACGAGCCCATGCTCGGGCGGATCAGACGGGCCTCGCCGCAGTTCATGAGCATGAGCGAGGGCTCGTGATTGGGCACGTCGGCCGCCATCGAGCGGATGACGGCGATGTCGTCGATGCATGCACCGACGTGGGGGTAGAGCTCGCTGACTTCGATGCCGCTCTGGCCGTGCTTGCTGAACTTGAAAGGTGAGCCGAGGGCGGCGCCGGTTTTGCGTTCGGTCGGCAGGTTGGGCCGGGGCAGCGGCTTGCCATGGTATTCCGTGAGCTCCGGTTTCGGGTCAAACGTATCGACGTGCGACGGGCCGCCGTTCATGAACAGGTGGATGACGTGTTTGGCCCTGGCGGGAAAGTGCGATGCCCTGGGAGCCAGCGCCGACGTGTATCCGCCGCTGCTTGGCGCGCCGACGGAGCTGGCGGCGAGTGCGGGCGGCGAGAGCAAGCTTGAGAGCCCCAGCGCCCCAAACCCCATCCCGCAGCGCGCCAACATCTCGCGGCGGGTCATCGCCAGGTCTTCAGGCCGGAAGTTGTGGTCGTGTTCGGACAACTCCAATGCTCCTGCTATGCCTCTCCGCAGACCTCAGTTCACTGTTCTTTCATACGGTGACTGCACGTCCAAACCCGGCACTGCTCGAAAGTGCCTGACGTTGAAGGAGTACAGGCGGACCGACCTTTTCGCCGCCGATGCTGCGACCAGAGCGTCTGAAATCCCCAGCGAATCACTGAGCCAGTAGGACCGCAGGTACTCGAAGGCCGCCTCGGATTCCGTCTGGTCGATCAACAACAGTCGGAACGAATTTACCAGCTTCAGACATCGTTGGAGTTCCGCCGCATTGCGACAACCCGTGACGAGTTCCATCGCGACAACGATCGGAACCCCAAGTTTGTCGCAATCAATGCTCTCCAGCCACTGGCGAGCGGCAGGCAGGCCGCGAAGGACGTCGACCAGCACGTCAGTATCCAGAATCGCAGCTATGGGATTCGTTTCCAAGCCTTTCGCCTCAGTTCTGCAGCAAATTCGACGCTGTCCTTGATGTCGTCACGATCGGCCCACATGCCGAAAAACTCTGAACGCAGGAGGTCGCCGAAGGTAGAGATGGCGGGCGATTCTTCTCTTGCGACGATTTCCACTTCCACCGGCCCAGAAGGAAAGTCTTCAGGCAGTTGCAGCCGAAGCTGCCTGTCAGGTGCAAGCTCCGTCTCTATATGCATTCTGGTTCTCATGATTCCCGCCCTTCCTGTGGACGCTCACGATCAGCCGCAAACGCATAACACGCAAGGACGTCCTCGTGCGTAAGCTCCGGGAAGTCCCGCAGAACGTCCTGTTCGCTCATTCCTGAGGCGAGATAACCGAATACGTCGCCGACGGTGATGCGCATGCGCCGGATGCACGGTTTTCCATTCCGCTTCCCCGGCTCGATTGTGATCCGATCGCGGTAATCCATGAATACACCTGCCCTTCAGCCGTCGTTGTGCAACGATGTCGCCGGCCATCGGTTCCCGCCTCAGCCCCTGAACACCGGGATTATACCCGTCCAATCCGATTTCACTCAATCTGATTCAATCCCCAGGACCCGCCACCGGGCAGGCTTCCGCGGGACAGTCGGTGTGGGCGACAATGCTGGTGAGCTCTCGCCGTACACGATGGGGGCATCCCCAGCAGACGGAGGCGAGATGACGACGCGCAATTGGGCCCCGCCGGTACAAATCGGGCTCATTGCCCTGGGGATGGGCATCCTCGTGCTGCCGCTGGCCTTTCCCCTCGTGGATTGGGAGCCGAACGAACCGGCGGGCTTTCTGATTCCGGCAGCATTGCTGGGCGGGACGGGCCTCGCTGGCATTTTCATCGGCACACGCGTGACGCAGTGGCAAAACAGAGCAGCCTACCCCTCCTGTGGCGGCTGTGGGTATAAGCTGACCGGGAATATGTCGGGCATCTGTCCGGAGTGTGGAGCGCCGGCGCATTCCACGATCGATCGCACACGCCGGACCGGTCTGAAGCTCGGTTGCCTGTCGCTGTTCTCGGGGGCGCTCGGCGTGATACTGTTAAGTGCCTGCATCTGGAGTCACGGCTATCGGCCCCCTGATGGCGAACTGAACTTCGGCCCCTGGATCAGAGTCACCGGCGATGTCCGCGTCGGAATCCAGTGCTTTCGAGCCCGGTTTGCAGTTCCACCTTACCCCGCCGAACTCTGGGTGACCCACGGAGATCATCCCTACAGGGGCAGCATCATCACCATCTCCGATGGCAACGGCCGAACCTATCCACCGACCACGGTGATCGGCTTTAACTTCCCTTTTTACTTCCGGCATATCGCACAGGCTGGGATGATCTGGTGGACGGCGAGAATTCCGATTCCCTTCCTGCTGACCCTGCTCGGCATCGCGCCTGGCCTTTGGATCCTGAAGCGTTTGGTTTCCAGCCGAGGTGGGGGTAAGGCGGCTCAGAATGTCACGGAACTGCTCGGGCGGGACCCCCTCGCAGACACCGGCGGGACGCCGGTGCCACACCACCTGCACATCAATCGACGAACACGAACTCGTTCGTGAGCAGGAGCACCTGGGCGTACTGTTGCCAGGGGGTCAGCGGCTGCTCCGGAGGCGGGGGTGGAGGGGCGAAATCGGTCTTCGCGCCCCACTCCATGGAACCGGACTCTTCCGGCGTCGACGGGCCCGTCCGGCGCAGCACGGGGGCCCACTGGAAGCTGTCGCAGCTCACGTCGCCGCGGGCGTCGACGATGAAGTCGATGGTGTCGCCCTTCTCGACCTGCGTCTCGACCGGGGTGGGCGTCTCGCCGTGTTCGGCGAGGTAGTGGCCGAGCCGGCCGGCGCGGCTGGAGACGATCCAGGCCTGCAGGCCGTTGCCGCATTTCTGCGGGGCAGGCCGGTGGCGCAGGACACCCTGGATGCTGATGGTGCCTGAAACAGGGGCCACCCAGCGGCGGATGGCCTGGTGCGACTCGTCGCCGGGGTGGCCGCCTTCCGCGCTGAGACGCACCCAGCCCAGCTCGGGGTCGGGCTCGGGTCTGTTGCCGCCGTAGGTCTGGTTCTCGAAGCGGGTCAGAGGAGTGAACGTCTGGAGGGTTGCGGAGGCCGGATCGTACTTCCCATAGCCATATTGCCACACGACCGGTTTGGGGGGTGGTCCGCCCAGGTCGAGGCTGCCGGCCTCGAGGAAGGATCTGGCGATGACCAGTTCCCGCTCACTCGGACGGCGCCCGAAGGCGATGCGGTAGAGTTGGCGGATCTTCGCGTCGGCGGCGGTCTCCTGGAGGATATCGGTGCGCTGCATGGTGTGGCGGGCCTGCTGGACGACGAACGGGCTGTTCATGAGGAAAAGGGCCTGCTGGGGAACGGTGGTGTGGTGGCGCTGGGCGTTGCTGGCGTCGGGGCTGGCGAAGTCGAACATGCGCAGGACGGGCGGGAGGTTCTGGCGGTCGATGAAGCCGTAGACGCTGCGGCGCGGCGGGAACGGCGGGGCGGTGATGTCCACCGATGGTCCGCCCATGGTCAGGTCAAGCCGGCCGGCGACCGCGAGGAGCGCGTCGCGCATGGATTCGAAGTCGAGGCGGCGGCGGTTCATCCGCGAAAGCCAGCGGTTTTCGGGGTCGAGCTGGGCATTGCGGCCGTCATCGTCGCTGCGCTGCTGATAGACGTTCGACATCAGGATGCGGCGATGCAGTTTCCTGATCGACCAGCCGTCCTGCATGAACCGCGACGCGAGATGATCGAGCAGCTCCGGATGCGTGGGCGGCTCGCCGCGGGTGCCGAAATCGCTCGGCGTGCGCACCAGGCCCTCGCCGAAATGGTGCATCCAGACGCGGTTGACCAGGACGCGGGCGGTGAGCGGGTTGTCGCGGCTGGCGATGGCCCGGGCAAGTTCGAGCCGGCCGCTGCCTTTCTCGAAGGGCCTGCGGTCCGGCGGCGAGAGCACCGCCAGGAACCGGCGCGGGACCGGCTTGCCGGGATTGTTGGGGTTGCCGCGGACGAAGATGCGCGGGTCGTGAAGCGTGGATTCCGCGAGGGTCATGGCCGCGGGCGGAGCATCCGCCGAATTGGCCTGAAACACCTCGATTTCTTTGCGAAGTTCGCGATGTTTGAGTCGTGCCGCGTTGTCGAAGTGGCGGGGCGATTCCTCCATCGTCAGTGCGGTCGGGCTGCCGGCGGCGTACAGGACCTGCCGGAGCTCCTCGTCCTGCGGGTCGGAGAGGGCTTCGATCGGTTTGCCGCCGCCAGCGGGCTGCGTCGAGGCGGCCCAGGCGGTGTGCCATTTCCGATCGATCTCGCTGAGGATCTGGCCATAGACCCGGGCGACCTGCGTCATGGAGACAGGCATCGTTTCAAGCAATCGGGCCAGAACCGGCCAGTTGACCCGGTCCGTGCCCTGCGGCGGCCGGAACGCGAGCTCCGCCAGCAGCGGCGGCGCCTGGGCGGCGAACTCTTCGGGCTTGAGCGCCGCCAGGGCGTGCCAGGGGGTAAAAACAGGTTCATGCTTCTGAGCGGCCTGGGCGAGATATGCCTTCCACCGCTGGACGATGGCCGGACGCAGATCGTCCCTGCCCAGGATCATCCCGCCGCCGGAATCGGCGTCGGCCACGAGCGTGCGGGCCAGATAGTCGCCGGCCTGCGAGCGCAGCGTCTGCAGGAGCGCGTCGTGGTGCGTGCGGGTGAAGTCATCCAGCTTCGCCTTTTTCGCCGCGAGATCCTTGACATACTTCCGATAGGCGGCATTGTCGGCCGGCTTGCCGATGAGCGGCTTTTCGATCGGCTCGGTCGAGCTCGCGAAGACGCCGTAGAGCGAGTAGTAGTCGGCCGTGGGGATCGGATCATATTTGTGATCGTGGCAACGGGCGCAGGAGACGGTGAGGCCGAGAAGCCCGCGGCTCACCACGTCGATGCGGTCGTCGATGATGTCGTGGACGTTGTTGATGAACCGCCGGCCCAGCGTGAGATAGCCCATGGCCGCGAGCGGACGCGGGTCATCCTCGAGCGTCAACAGGTCCGCGGCGAGCTGATAGACGATGAACTGGTCGTACGGCAGATCCTCGTTGAAGGCGCGGATCACGAAATCGCGGTAGGTCCACGAATAAGGGAACCGCCGCTCCTCCTGAAAGACGTATCCCTTGGTGTCGGCATAGCGGGCGACGTCGAGCCAGTGGCGGCCCCAGCGTTCGCCGTAGCGCGGTGAGGCCAGCAGGCGGTCGATGACCTTCGCGAAGGCTTCGGTGTCGGACGAGGGGTCGTGCAGGAAGTCATCGATTTCGTCCGGAGTGGGCGGCAGGCCGTGGAGGTCGAAGGTCGCCCGGCGGATGAGGGTGCGGCGGTCGGCGCGTGGGGAGGGCAGCATGCCCTTTTCTTCCAGTTTCGCGACGATGAAGCGGTCGATGTCGCCGCTGCACCAGGCCTCGTTTCTCACCGGGGGCACCGGCGGGTCCTGCACGGGGCGGAAAGCCCAGTGCTTGCCGCGGGCCCGCTCGATGTCGGCGTCGGCGGCGGGTTGGGTCTGTGCAGCGGCCGCCCCCTGTGGCGGCCGGTCGGTTGCCGGCCAGGGAGCGCCCATCTGCACCCACTGCGAGAGGGCCTCGATGGCCGCGTCGGGCAGCTTCCCCGCCGGCGGCATGTGGACGTCGCCTTCGTATCGGACGGCCTTGATCAGGGGGCTTCTCCCGGCGTCGCCGGGGACGATGACGGCCGTGCTGGCGGAGCCACGCATGATCGCCTCGCGCGAATCGAGGCGCAGGCCGGATTTCTGTTTCTCCTGGCCGTGACACGAGAAACAGTTGTCCGCCAGCACCGGTCGCACGTGTGTTTCAAAGAACTCCTCCTGCTCGCGCGCAACTTCCGGCGTCGGCGCAGCCGCCCGCGCTCCTGCCAAAGGCAGGGTGAGGACGCCCGTCAGAATCGCCAATCTTGCGCAGAACATGTGAGTCCCCGATGCACCCCTTCCTGTATGTCGAGATCCGGCACCTCGTGGTGACAGTGCTTCCCATTCCAAAGACCGGCTCTGGCCCTGTGTGGTACAGAATAGATTATGCGAATGGGCGCGGTCAGGGCAACCTTGCTTAACAGACCTGGCACGAAAGGGTGTTCCCACATTTTCGGGCGGCTGTAACTTCTTTGCCCGGAGGGCATTCGATGGTTGCCAGGGACTTTTAGTCCCTGGATGTGGGTTGCTCCTTCCCTTTTTTTCCTCTCCCCTTCTCTTCTCCGCCCTGCGGGCGGAGAAGAGAAGGGGAGGAGAATGGGTTGGCCCCTTTGTTCCAGGGACTAAAAGTCCCTGGCAACCATCGTGCGCCCTGCCGGGCGAGAATCTGGGTCGAGCTCTACTCAGCTCCCGGAAAAATGGGCACACCCGCACGAAACGGCATCGGGCCCTTGAACGTGGCATGGGCATCCTGCCCGTGAGCGTCGCATGGGCTCCTGCCCATGCACTCTTGCATCGATGGCCAGGAAGTCCTACGCGCATGGGCTGGAAGCCCGTGCGACAACCACGGCCTGGAAGGCCGTGCCACAGGCGGGTCTACGCCTCCATTCGCGCCGACCAGAGGTAGCTGGATCGATGGTGATTGTCGTTTTCGGCGAGGTAGAGGGTCCCGTCGTCAGTGATGGCCATGTCGTGGATGCGTTCGGGCTGCTCGGCAGTGGCGGGGTCGGCCAGGCCGCAGTAGCTCTCGATGCGGCCGCTGCCGGGGGCGAGGCGAAAGAGCTGCGTGTGGCCGCGCAGGCCGCCGGCGCCGTAGAGCGTGCCGTCAGGGCCCATCGCGAGGGCGGGCAGGCGGCCGGTAGCGATGATGTTGGCCAGTTTTTCGACGCGATCGGTCTGCGTATCGATCCGGCAGAGCACGCCCGCGACGGTTCCGGCGTAGATGTAGCGCTGACCGTCGAAGAGCATGCTGTCGCAGAAGCCCAGGTCCTGGCGGTGCCGCGTTTCCTGGAGATCGAGCTCGACGCCCGGCGGGCGCGCCGGATCGTTCAGAAGCTGCTCACGATCCTCGCGCCGCGAGAGGCCGTGGTCCATCCACACGAATCGCTGCCCCTCCGGATGGTACCTGAACAGCCGGATCGGCTCGCGGCTCGGGATCTCGTCCCACGCCCGCGTTTCGGCATAGGTACCCCAGACCCAGCCGGCCCTGTCCACGACGGGGTTGTGCGGCTGCGACATTGAGAGGCTGTTACCAGTATAAGCCAGGATCTCGGTCCGGCGCGTCTTGAGATCGAACTGGAAGAACGCCTCGGCCGGATACGTGAATCCGTAAAGCAGCCCCCGCTCGAAATCCGCGGCGAGCGACTGGATGTAGAGCATGGGTACGGGTACGCCGAGGATTTCGTAGGCGTCGGCCGCAGGATCGTAGCGCACGAGTTTTCCGCCGCCGGCGCTGCGCTGTTCGTCCACGTCGTGCAGGAGCGAGGTGGCAAAGTAGAAGCAGCGGTCGGCGCGGTTGTAGAGCAGGTTCCGGTGAATCTTCACGTCGTAGCGGTCGGTCCAGCGCTTCGTGCGCAGGCACTCGAAGCGCTCTGTTCGCCGGTCGAAGCGGTAGAGCAGGTCGCCGTCGATCGCGTTGAGGCCGCAGTAGATCTGGCCATCGTCGGGGTTGAACGTGACGGTGTCGAAACTGATCCAGCCGTCGCGCCAGGCGGGATCGGCCACAAGATCGCGGTAATGCCATCGGCCGGCAATACGATCGTGCCAGCCTTCGAGGCGAACGTCACGCAGGATGTGGGCTTTGATGTTCATGGTTCATGCCTCGTTTCAACGTCGCAACCGCCGTCAGCGGCAAGCGCGAAAGCGAGAAGGTGAGAAAGTGAGAAGGGGGAGACGTCTCATGGGCTCGCTTATCACATGTCGTTTCTGACGTCTCGCTTCTCAAGTCTCGCGTCTCACTTCGCCGGGCACGGAGGCCCGGCGCTACTGGCGCCTCAGGTCTCGCCCTTGCCTTCTCACTTTCACACTTTCTCACCTACTCACTTTTTCACAGCCGCACCCGCACAGAAGCGTTCGAAGATGTTCCCATGTAAGTCCGCCACGTCGCGCCGCACGTCCGCCTCGGTCAGGGCCCAGCCGGTTTCGAGCAGGTCGCGGTACTTGTCAGTCAGCACCTTCGTGAGAATCCGCCGCCAGTGGGTCCATTTGTAGATGATCTGATCGAGCACGCGGGCGTCGGAGTGCTGCGGCACGATGCTCAGGCCGAGCATCTCGATCCGCTCGCGCGTCATCTCCTCGATGATGCTCGGGTTGTTGAGGAACCACCAGCAGCCAAAGATCAGCAGGTTCGGGTGCTTGCGGGCGGTGACGCACAGCTCGTGCTGATCTTCGCGGGCCAGCGTGGTCACCAGGAAGCGGTTGTAGGGGTAATTGCGGCACAGGTGATCGAGGCAGTCGAGGTTGCTGCGGCGGACGCTGTCGCCGCCGACGCGCAGGCCGGGGTTCACCTGCCGCTGCACGCCGATCATGAGGGCGAAGGGGATGCCCGACTGGCGCGCGACGGGGAGGATGCAGTGTTCGATGATGGTTCCGCGCGGGCTGGCCTCGGGAAAAGCGAACGTCGGCGGGAGCGAGACGGCCATGTACCGGGGCTGCATCCGGTCAATCCAGTCGGAGAGGAAACGCCTGACCGCCTCCTGGTCGGACCGGCCGAGGTCGCCGCGGACGTCATAGCCGAGGCTTTTCAGCCTGGGCGCCGCGGCCGGCCAGTCGTTGAGCAGCGGATCGATGCGCAGGGCGGCCTGGAATCGTGCGTCGGGCTTTGCACCCGCCTCCCAGGCCGGGCGCTCGTGATCGTCGAACGGATCGTTGGTCATGATCGCGCTGCGGACGCCGGCGAGCTCGAAGACTTTCTCGACGTACGTCTCGACGCGCTGCCCGGCGAAAAACTTGCGGACGCTCGTGAGTTCGCGCGATTTCGTGTCGATCCCGAGCTTGTGGAGGACGGTGAGCACGCCGCGGCAGGCCTCGGAGACGGGGGAGCGGTCGACGAACAGGTTTTTCCAGATGTGGTCGGCCTGCTCGCGCTTGCTCATGGCCCAGAACGTCTCGTAGGGAATCGGGGCGACGCGGAATACTTCGGCGACAAGGTAGTGATACGTCAACAGCTCATCGATACCCCAGAGCAGCAGCGGGCCGAAGCGGGGCTGATACAGGTGCGTGTGGATGTCGAGGATCGGCGTCTCGTGAACGATGCGGCGGACGACGCGATCGAGATCTTCCCTGGAAAGTGCAGTCGCATCAGGCATAAGAAGCTCCAAGTAGGTCCCGCCTGCCGGGCGGGACCTGGAATACAACGGTGTTTGCAGTCGCCTGTGGTTCCGATGAGGTCAAGCAGGAACGCGGAGAGATTCAAACGGGGTGGCATGAGTGCCGATGCACATCGGGATACTCATTGCCCCTGCGCACAAGACACGGGCAGCGAGTATCCCAGCGCGCCGGGACCCATGCCACCCTGCTTGACAGTGCAAATCATTCCATGTTCCTACG